>JAYUGV010000064.1:0-38905 GCA_043767565.1 Anaerolineales bacterium | reverse complement strand
GGTTTTCAACAATATCCTTGAGTTTGGTGGCATTGCGCACGATCGTGTCCAACTGGTCGGCATACTCGGCGCCTGCCAGCTCACGCAAAAATGTGGCGTGCCCCAGGATCAAACCCAGCGGTGTGCGGAGTTCATGTGAGGTGATCGCAATAAAGTCAGTTTTGAGTCGTTCCAATTCCGCCATTTCGATCCGCGCCGCACGGACTTTTCTATCTAATGCAATATTTCGCATTGCCTGTGCGGCGATCGCACCCAGTGTTTCTAAAATTGTCAGGTCTTGTTCGGTATAATGAGCGTTGTCCTTTTTATTGAGCGCTTCCAACACACCGATCACTTCCCCGTTGACAATGAGCGGCACAGCTGCAAGGGATTGCGTTGTATGCTTGGTCACGCGGTCAATGGTTTTGAAGTGACGCTGGTCGGCTTTGGCATCTTGAATGATCAGCGTTTGACCTTTACTAAAAACCCAGCCCGCGGCGCTGCCGTCCAAAGGCACACCCATCGGTCTAAGCAGGTCGCGCTGGAACCACTGCGTGGCAAGGAAACGTAATTCTTTTGCCGCGCTGTCATACTCAAGGATGGACGCGAGCTCGCTGTCCGTCATCTCGGTGGCTTCGCCAATTACAGTTTGTAAAAAAGATTCGAGATCGGGCGCAGTTGTCAAACCCCGCACCACTTCAAGCAGACGCTCAAGGTGATCAATACGCTCATTAGGTATCATTGCGTCATTATACAACACCGACCCGAGAACACAAATAGGCATTTCATAACAATCAAATCAACAAGGCTTGGAAAAGCCAAAACTTAAGGAGACTTCAACACATGTCAGGCAAAAAAGTACGTGTCGCAGTCATTGGCGTGGGCAACTGCGCCTCTTCATTGGTACAAGGCGTCCAGTTCTATAAGAACGCCGCAGAAGATGCGGTCATCCCCGGCATCATGCACAGCACCATCGCCGATTATCATATCGGCGATATTGAGTTCACCATCGGTATTGATGTAAATATCAACAAGGTCGGTAAAGACCTCAGCGAAGCCATCTTCGCCGAACCCAACAACACCTTCAAATTTGCGGAAGTCCCCCACCTCAACGTCCCGGTGGTGCGCGGCATGACCCACGACGGACTCGGCAAATACCTGAGCGGCATGATCACCAAAGCGCCGGGGTCCACTGCTGATATTGTCAAACTGCTCAAAGACACCAAAACTGATGTGGTCATCAACTTCCTGCCGGTTGGTTCTGAAATGGCAACCAAATGGTATGTAGAACAATGTATCGAAGCCGGATGCGCCTTCGTGAATGGTATCCCCGTCTTTATCGCTTCCTCTGAATATTGGGGCAAACGCTTTGCAGATGCTGGTCTGCCCATCCTCGGCGATGATGTCAAATCACAAGTTGGCGCGACGATTCTGCACCGCGCCCTCGCCACCCTTTTCGTAGACCGCGGCGTCAAGATCGACCGCACCTATCAACTCAACTTCGGCGGCAATACCGACTTCCTCAACATGCTTGAACGCGAACGTCTCGAAAGCAAAAAGATCTCCAAGACCAATGCTGTCACCAGTATGGTCCCTTACGATATCGGCAAAGATAATGTCCACGTGGGTCCCAGCGATTATGTGCCCTGGCTCACCGATCGCAAGTGGGCATACATCCGCATGGAAGGCACCACCTTCGGCAACGTACCGCTCAACATGGAAGTCAAACTCGAAGTATGGGATAGCCCCAACTCTGCCGGTGTAATGATCGACGCTATCCGCTGTGCCAAGATCGCGCTCGACCGCGAACTCGCCGGTCCCATCATCGGACCTTCATCCTATTTCTTCAAGTCCCCGCCCAAACAATTCCGCGATGATATCTGCCGCGATAAAGTGGCAGACTTCATCTCAGGCAAATCGGACGAATGATAAACTACTGCGTAATCCGTACTTCATAAGATATGGATTACGCAGTAATGATTTAAACAACATGACATCACGCTTCTTTCTCAGCCTAAACCTGCTACTTGTTCTATTAACCTCCTGTGCATCCTCAGCAACCGCATCCCCCACTCCCGATATGAGCGTGGCGTTGACGCACACCTACGAGACCGTCGTCGCCACATATCAACCGACTGCCACGCCCATCCCAACCGATACACCCGTTCCGTCACCAACCGCAGTCCGCACACCACCAGCGCTTCCCGCTGCATTCATTGCGGGTCAACTAAATCCACTGGATACTCCGCACACCTACATGCAAGATACATGCCAATATCTACAAGATAAATGGAATTCCAACAACGCCGCGCCTGGGACCATCGTGATGGTCGTGATGCTGCACGGCATCAACAAAGAAATAGCAGATGTAAGCGCAAACGGGATCACAGTTGCTGATTTCAAACAAATGATGAACGATCTAAAAGAGCAGGGCTTCGAAGCCATCAACGCGGCACAAATGGCAGACTTCATCGATCACAATGCCAAGATACCCAACCGTTCCGTGATGCTCATTCAAGATGACCGTCGCACGGGTGAAAATTACAACGAACACTTCCGCCCGTATCACGATCAATGGGGCTGGCCCGTTGTCTCCTCGTGGATCAGTTGGGAAGATGGTCCGCGCGCCTTGAGTCTCGCAGACAATGTCGCGCTCGAAGCCGAAGGCTGGGTAGATCATCAATCGCATGGCTATGTTCACAATATTCCCATGAGCGACAATTCCACCGATGAATACATCAAGACCGAATTTGAAAAATCAATCGCCGACCTGCAAACCAACTTCCATAAAACACCGATCGCCATTATCTGGCCCGGCGGCGGCTTCGGTTTGCGCCCTGTACAATTCGCACGTCAATATGGTTACCGCATCGGCTTTACTATCAATCCGCGCGGACCCGTGATGTACAACTGGATCCCCCTCGCCGATCAAGACGACCCTGCGCGGCCTGCCTATCTTTCCGAAGGCTACGTCAACGACCCGCGCATGGTCATTCCGCGCTACTGGCCCTATCAGGTACAGAATAATCTCGATGCCGTTCGCAACATTAGCAAAGACGCCGCCGCCTACGCCGAACAAAATAAAGCCGCCGAGCTTGAATACTACGATATCATGTGCGCACCGACCTTGGGTGCAATTCCGTGATTTATTCGCGCTGAGCGGAGCTGCCGTTCGTTGGCAGCGTAGACGAAGCGCTTCGTCTGCATTCCTCGACGAACACTCGTCACTCCGCTCAGCGCGAAAACAACGGGGGATGTATACTTAACCCAAGATGGATCAACAACCCTACATTCCAGGGATGAGCCCTGCGGACCCTGGTCCGCTTTCGCGCTTTATACCGCCGCTTGAAGAGGGAGTTATCTCTGCGTGGCTCCCGCCTCATGCTTCACCCTTCGACGCAGCTCAGGGCAGACCCGGTAGCTGGTTGCTCGACCCATTCGGATTCTCCCCGCGGCTGGTGCTCGAAGCCGCGCGCGCAGGTTATCGCGTGCTCGTTACGGTCAACAACCCGATCACACGCTTCCTTTTGGAGATGTTCGCCAATCCCCCATCTGAATCAGATTTCAAAGCCGCGTTCGCAGAATTGGAAACTGCCAAAAAAGGTGACGAGCGCCTCGGCACACATTTGCAATCCCTATATCTCACGCCCTGCGAAAAATGCGGACGTGAGACCGAGGCTCAATTCTTTTTATGGCGCAAAGGCGAAGATGTGCCTTACGCCCGCGTGTATGAATGTAAGGAATGCGGCGACTCAGGTGAACGCCTTGCCACACAACAGGATATCGACCGCGCAAAAAAAATCGGCGCCACAGACGGTTTACACCGTTCACGTTCCTTCGAAAAAGTTGTGGCATTGAACGATCAAGATCGTGTCTATGTTGAAGAAGCTATTGAACATTATTTGCCGCGTCCATTATATTTTTTGCACACGGTCATTAATCGGCTCGACGGATTAAACCTTAGTGCCGAACGCCGACGCGCATTGAATGCCATGATCTTGCTGGCTTGTGATGCAGGCAACACACTCTGGGGACATCCCGCTGAGCGGAAACGTCCCAAGCAGCTAAATATCCCGAGTCAATTCCGCGAACACAACTTGTGGATCCAGCTCGAGCGTGGATTAAGTCTATGGACAGAAACAGCTTCCGGCGTGGTGTGTGAGGCGTGGCCCCAGAAGATTCCAGAGAGCGGCGGGATCTGTATCTATGAAGGTCGCCTCAAAGAATTAGCGCATGAAGTCAAAAAGGAAATCCCGATCGCCGCGGTGATCGGTGCGGTGCCGCGTCCGAATCAGGCGTTCTGGACTCTATCCGCTTTATGGGCCGGCTGGTTGTGGGGGCGCGAAGCCGTTGAGCCATACAAGCTCGCGTTGCGCAGACGAAGATATGATTGGGCGTGGAATGCGACCGCGTTGAACGCAGCGTTCGCGCATCTGTTTGAGTTGTTGCCGCTTGGCACACCATTCTTTGGGTTGTTGGCAGAACCCGAACCAGCTTTCTTAACCTCAGCATTGACTGCTGCCAGCGCCGCGGGCTTCGACTTAAAAAGTCTTGCGCTGCGGACTGAATATGACCCGATCCAACTTTCATGGACGCGCGGCGAACATCTGAAGCGTGAAGCCAATGAACCGAATATTGAAGATGTGCGCGAAGCACTGCATGCCCATTTGATCGAACGCGGTGAACCTGCGAGCTACATCCATGCGCATGCGGCTGGTTTGATCGCGCTGGCTGAATCACATGCACTGAAACAAAAGAATCAAGAATTCGATGAAGCACTGCGCACGACGCAGGCATTGATCCAAAGTGCGTTGAGCGGCGATGTGCGTTTTGTCCATTATTCAACTGGGGAAAGTGTAGATACGGGATTGTGGGGACTATCCATTCGTCCTGAGCGTCCTTCGACTATGCCGCCAACAAACGGCGGCTCCGCTCAGGACGAAGTTGCTGAATCCTTATCTGATCGCGTGGAGGTTGCCATTGTCACCTTCCTGCAAAAGAACCCGGACAGTATTTATTTGGAGATCGAAGATGACTTGTATCCGCGCTTTCCGGGATTGTTGACGCCCTCGAAAGCGATGATCTATGCCGTGCTGAATTCTTATGCTGAAAAGGATGGCACATGGAAGTTGCGCGCCGAGGATGCCGCTTCTGCGCGGCGCAACGAGTTGGTCACCATCACTGCCATGATCGAAGTCGTGGGCAAGCGCTTGAACTACTCCACGCGCAGGCAGGCGAAAAATATTTTGTGGCTGGAGAACGATCAGATCAAATATGTATTCTATGTACTTGCCTCTGGTTTGATCGGGCGCGCCATTCTGGAAACGTCCCATCCACCCGAACAGACGCTCATCGTCATCCCCGGCGGACGCGCCGCGTTAGCCGCCTATAAAACACAGCGCGATCCAGCACTGGCGGCACGCTTGAAAAATTATCGGGTAATGAAATATCGTTTGCTGCGTACGCTGGTCGAAGTGCCGGTATTGACCCGCGAGACATTTGAAGAGCAGATCACCAGCGATCCGCTTGAAAAAGCCAAAACGCAGATGTTGATGTTTTGATACTTGCGTTGTTTGTTCATTCAGTAGTTCAACTTGTTCATCCGGCAGTTGAACTGCCGGATGAACAAAGCATATAGGAATCCATGCTCAAACCCAAAAAACTGAACCCCGGCGATAAAGTCGCCACCGTGTCCCCTTCCTGGGGCGGACCTTCGGTATTTCCACAGCGCTATCAAATCGGGAAATAGCAGCTGGAAAAAGAATTCGATCTGCAAGTTGTTGAAATGCCCAACACATTGAGGGATGCAAGTTGGCTGGCACAGAATCCCAAAGCCCGTGCGGACGATCTGATGCAGGCTTTTGCTGACCCGTCCATCAAGGGCATCTTTGCCACCATCGGCGGTGAAGATTCGATTCGCCTTTTACCTTATGTCGATTTGGATGTCATTCGAAACAATCCCAAGATCTTTATGGGCTATTCTGACACTACGATCGGTCATCTGATGTGTTACAAGGCTGGCTTGGTCTCGTTTTATGGACCATCCATTATGGCAGAGTTTGGTGAGAACGGCGGGATATTTCCGTACATCGTCCAATCAGTACGACAAACGATATTCTACAGTGAAGTGATCGGCGAGATCAAGCCAAGCACAGGTTGGACAGTTGAACGACTTAACTGGGGCGACCCGGCTAGCCAGAACCACACACGCAAATTAAATCCAAACCTAGGCTGGAAATTCTTGCAAGGCACTGGCATCCACCGCGGACATTTGATCGGCGGCTGCATCGAAGTCTTTGATTGGACGCGCGGGACAGAACTGTTTCCAGAACAATGGCAAGATGCGATTCTGTTTTTGGAAACATCTGAAGATATGCCGCCGCCTGAGTTTGTTAGATATACCCTGCGTACCTATGCTGCGATGGGCATCCTGCATCAACTTTCAGGGATTATGTTTGGGCGGCCCTACGATAACGGGGATAAATTTGATGAATATGAACGTGCTATTTTGAAGATCATCCATGACGAAGAAGGATTAACCGACCTGCCCATCATCACCCGCATGGACTTTGGGCATACGAGTCCAATGTTCGTGATCCCTTATGGTGTGCAGGCAGAGATCGATTGCGATAATCAACGCTTCTCTATTGTAGAGAATGCGGTGATCGATTAATCGTAAGGCGACATTTATGTCGCCTTATACTGAAGAGCGATATAAATATCGCGGTACAGAAAACAACGACGATGACAAAGCTTGAACAACAAAATTGGGACATCATCATCGCGGGCGGTGGACCGGCGGGTTTTTTCGCGGCGATTCGCTGTGCTGACGCTGCGCGGAATCCAGATTTAAAAATATTGATCCTTGAGAAAGCCAGTCAGACGCTTGGTAAAGTTTTAATTTCCGGCGGCGGGCGCTGCAATGTGACGCATGCCTGTTTTGATCCGGCGCAATTGATCACATACTATCCGCGCGGAGCGAGTGCCTTGCGCGGCGCGTTCACACGTTTTCAACCCAGAGATACTATTGAATGGTTCGAGTCGCGAGGCGTAAAGTTAAAGACCGAAGCCGATGGGCGCATGTTCCCTGTTACGGATTCATCGTCAACGATCGCGGAGTGTTTGCGTGAGTCCGCGCGAAAGGCTGGGGTGGTAGTGCAGCTCGGAGCGAATCTGCTGCGGGTGGAAAAAGATCCAAGCGGCGGATTCAGGCTCGAGGTCCGGTTGGAGGCGCAGGTCTTTATCATCCCAACCAAAAAATTGTTGATTGCCACTGGCAGTGACCCTAACACGCGTCAGATCGTCAAGTCGCTTGGGCATACCATCATGGAACCCGTGCCATCGCTGTTTACGTTCAATGTGAAAGACGCGCGCATCGCTGGGCTGGCGGGCGTGTCGGTTGAAGATGTAACTCTGAAAATGGATTCGGTCACGACACACGGCGCACTGTTGATCACGCATTGGGGATTAAGCGGACCGGCGGTGCTGCGGTGTTCGGCGTGGGGCGCGCGCATTTTATATGGAAAGAAGTACGCTTCATCCTTAACGATAAACTGGCTCAGTGACCATAAGCCGGATGCCGCGCTGGAAGTCTTACAGCGCAGTAAAGACTGGCATGAGAATGCGCGCAAAAAAATTTCGTCGCATGCTGCGTTCTCACAGATCCCGATCCGCTTGTGGAAACAGTTGACGCAATTCATCGGCGAGAAAAATTGGAGCGATGTTTCCAAGGCTGAACTGCGAAAACTCGCGCAGGAATTAACTGCGGGTGAATTCAGAATCGAAGGCAAAGGACAATTCAAGGAAGAGTTCGTCACCTGCGGCGGGGTGAATTTGAATGAAGTGGATTTCAAAACCATGCAAAGCCGCGTGGTTGATGATCTGTTTTTTGCTGGTGAAGTGTTGGACATCGACGGCATCACCGGAGGATTCAATTTTCAATCCTCCTGGACGACCGGCTGGCTGGCGGGAAATGCGCTTGCTGAAGCGTCTTAACGGTTTTGTTATTGACCGACGGTGTTAACTAACATAAAATCTCATCACACATTGCAATATAGTCAGGAGCAGGCATGACCGAGAATGTACATTTGCAAGCTATTTCCACCGCCGTCATTGACGGGGAAGCCGAAGACGCCGTTGACGCCACTCAAAAAGCTCTCGATGCGAATGTTGACCCGTTGGAGATCCTGAACATCGGGCTGATGGAAGGCGCAGACGAAGTGGGCAAGCGCTTTGAACGCAGTGAATATTTTCTACCTGAGTTAATGCTGGCGGGACGCGCTCTAAAAGGCGCGATGGAAATCGTCAAGCCGGTGCTGCTTGCAAAGTACTCCGGGGCAGACAGCAAGGTTAAGGGGAAAGTCGTTTCCGCAACCGTCCACACAGATATTCACGATATCGGCAAAAATATTGTTTCATCCATGTTGACCGCCGCCGGTTTTGAGGTGACAGACATGGGCGTGGATGTGCCGATCAAATCCATTATTGATAAAGCCGAAGAGATCGAAGCCAGCATCATTGCCCTTTCTGCATTGCTGACTACTTCGATGCCCTTCATGAAGGACTTGATCAAACTGCTCGAGGCACGCGGCATCCGCCAGAAATATGTGGTGCTGGTGGGCGGCGCATCGGTCAACGCCGATTGGGCAAGAGCCATTGGGGCGGATGGCACCGCCAAGAATGCGGCTGACGCTGTGAAACTGGCGCGCGAGAAAATGGGATATACATCTTAATGCAATGTAGGGGCGGGGTTATCCCACATAACAATGTCATGTTGAGCGAAGCGAAACATCTCTACGATTGTCTCAGAGACCCTTCGCTATCGCTCAGGGTGACATGGCTAAAAGATACTAATCTGCGTAAGGTGAGTTGCTTATTTATCGGAGAATCCAATGTTGAATTATCTTGATATTCTTGATCGCGCAAATTCCGGTCCGTATCTTGCCGAAGAAAATTGGGATTTGGACAAGGTCGCCATGACCACGCGCCGCTTGGTCAAGAAATATAAACTAACCTGGGACAAGAACGATCTGGTCACCGATGATGCTTCGTTATCAGAAGCCATTTTCAACGCAGGCTATGAAATGGCAGTGGAGTTGGGCGCATATAGCCGCTCGACAGAACGCATCATTGAGATCTCACAGGACGAAATCGACAGCGGCATCCACAACATGCCTCAGGCTGTGGTGATGGGCGAAGGCAAAGATACGCGGACGTTATACGCGCGTCATCTTGATGATGAGCGGGCTCCGTTATTCTTCGGCGGTTCGCCAGGGACGCCGATTCCTGAAAAAATATTCCTTGCCAATGTTATTTCCTATATGCAGGAGCCGTTGATCGATCTTGCCACCTGTGGCACGCTCGTCGAAGTGGACGGGCGCGAAGTCCGCACGGGAAACCCGATCGAGATCGTATCCACCCGCCGCGAGTTGCAATATATGCGTCAGGGTTTGAAACGCACCGGGCGCGCAGGCATGGGTATGCTCGCGGCACAATCCAGTGTTTCAGAGTTGGGCGATCTCGCCGCGGCACATCCAGATTATTTACGCAAATGCGATTCCCATCTCGTGCCGATGTTGAACGAATTAAAAATGGACCATCGCAACATCTCGCGTGCGGTTAACTCGCTGGAATATGGCATGGTCAATGCCTCCCTGCCGTGTGTGATCGTCGGCGGCTTAGGCGGCGGACCGGCTGGCTCAGCGGTCATCAACGTGGCTTCATATTTAATCGCTAATCTCACCTGTCTTGCGGATTATCACATCCTCCATCCTATTCATGTGCGGCATATTGCCACGTCCACGCGCGATGTGCTGTGGGTAATCAACGCCACGGCACAGGCTTTTGCCCGCCACGCACCTTCCATTATCGTTTCAGATATTTATCCGAAATCCGGCGCAGGGACAAAAGAGTTATTATATGAAACAGCCGCCAACGCCATCGTCAACGCCGTCAGCGGAGGTCATTTGGAGGGCTGTGGCTCGGCAGATGGCAACAAGCCCAATTGTTCAGGGCTGGAAGCCCGCCTGATGGCAGAGGTCGCTTTAGCCACGCACAAGATGAAAATGTCCAGAAAAGACGCGAATGCGCTCGTCCTCCAGTTATTACCGAAGTATGAGCACGTTTTTGAGCTGGAAAACGGAAATCTCGGGCTGCCGTTCGATGAAGTCTACGATACGCAGAGGATCGAACCGCTGGATTTCTGGCAAAAGATGTACGAAGAGGTCAGAACCGAATTGAAAGATATGGGTTTAAAGCTGTAGTTGTAGTTACCACAGGCATTTCAGGGCTTTTGCTCTGATACATACCAAATCTCAAACGAAAAGATGAGGAAATAATCCATGAGCATTCCAGTAATTCTCGGCATCAATATCGTTATTCTCGTTGTCCTTGGCTTGGTTGCCAAAGCCATCCAATCGAATCCAACAGCCACAGGTGGATTCAATTTCAACTATTCCACTTCTGACTTGGTCATCATGGCAGTGCTAGGCGCGCTCGCCGGTGTGATCAACACCTGGATGGGTAATGTTTGGTACGCCGCCAATACCGTCAGCCCGATCTATGGCGCGGCATTGCAAGGTACATTTATGTGGGCTTACATCCTGGCGTATTTCCTCGTCCGCAAATCCGGTTCGATGTTGATAATTGGCATCATCGAAGCTGGTGTAGAAGCGCTGCTCGGCAACCAGGCTGGACTCTCCACGCTCGGTTGGGGTATTACGCAAGGCATTGGCGCTGAAGTCGTCATGTGGCTCGCCAACTACGGCAAATTTGGCTGGCTCGCACTCGGTCTTGCTGGCGCGGGCGCTTCTCAATTTGGCACTGTGTGGAGCTTCATCCTTTACGGCTGGAGTTCATTGAATGACTATCTCATCGCCGCACCCATCAATCTTATTTCCGGTTTCATTTTCTCTGGTCTGCTCGGTTGGGGTCTCGGTAAGATGATCGAGAATACCGGTCTGTTGCGTGCAACCCGGCGAGAGTAACTTAGGGATATTCAGATTTCGTTGTGACAAATCAATCTGCCACTGACAAACCGCTCGTTCAGTTTGATCAGGTCACGTATCAACATTACGGAAAACCTACGCCAGCATTGTCGGATGTAAATCTGACAGTGCGGCGCGGGTCTTTTACGTTACTGGTCGGACCTTCCGGTTCCGGCAAGTCAACGCTGTGCATGTTGCTAAACGGAATCATTCCACAGATCCTGGGCGGAAAACTAAACGGCAAAGTCACTGTCGATGGACAAGATATTTCCAAGACACCCGTTCAAGAATTAGCAAAATCAACAGGCATGCTTTTTCAAGACCCGGAGTGGATGTTCGCCACACTGAAGGTTGAGGATGAAGTCGCCTTTGGTCCTGAGAACCTGCGCCGCGATCCAGCAGAAATATTGAATAGCGTGGAACAGTCCCTCAACTATGTGGGGATGGAACACCTACGGAATAATATGGTCTGGGCATTATCCGGCGGTCAGACTCAAAAATTGGGGCTGGCTTCTGTTATCGCAATGGGTACGCCCCTGATCGTTTTGGATGAACCAACCGCCAACCTCGACCCTGTCACCACCCACTCGGTACATGAACTGATCCTAAGTCTGCGCGGCGAGGGTAGATCGATCGTGCTGGTTACAAAAGATCTCGATGAGTTCATGGCAGAAGCCGATGACATGATCCTGCTTGACAAAGGTCGTGTTGTAGCGCAAGGTGCGCCGCGTGATGTCGTCAACAAGCATGGCAATAAAATGCTTGAGTTGGGTGTCTGGCTTCCAGAAACGACCGAGATCGGTTTGCGCCTAAAAGCGACGGGTAAACTCAAAAAAGAAGTGCCCATCACAGTCGCAGAAGCCGTGGAAGTATTTGCCGATGCGCGTTTCAAATCCAGCCGACCTAGTGAGAACACTGAAAGAAAAGAAACTATATTAGTCCACGCCGAGGATGTTGAATTTACCTACGGAAATAAATTCAAAGCCTTGCGCGGCGTCTCGTTTGATATCCGGCAGGGCGAGATCGTTGCCATTGTGGGTCAGAATGGTGCCGGGAAAAGCACCCTCAGCAAATTATTGGTTGGTTTGCAAAAGCCCACGCATGGTGAGATCACCATGTTCGGTCGCAAATCCAGACAATGGCGTGTGCAAGACCTTGCAACTCAGATCGCACTCGTCTTCCAAAATCCTGAACATCAATTCCTGTGCGATACTGTCCGCGAAGAATTGGAATATAGTCTACTTGCCCAAGGCATTGATGACAAGGTCATCATTAACCAACGTGTGAAAAGCATGTTGGAACGGTTGGAAATTTCCGACACGTCCGATAGTCATCCATTTTCGTTGAGCGCTGGTGCAAAAAGAAGGCTTGGGGTGGCAACCATGTTGATCGCAGGCAGTGCCCGCCTCCTCATTGTCGATGAACCGACTTATGGTCAGGACCGCCGTCTCACCGAGAGTCTGATGGAATTGATCAACAATCTTCGACAGGAAGGTATCACCATTTTGATGATCACACACGATATGCGCCTCGTCGATGCGCACATTGACCGCGCAATTGTGATGGCGAACGGACAAAAAATATTCGACGGCACGCCCGATAAATTATTCCAATCTCCTGAATTATTACAACGCGCCTCTCTGCGCACCACCACCTTGCGTCGTCTTGTGGATGGTCTGCGCGAACGCGGCATTTCCGTGCCCGATGGCTTGAACACCGTTGCTGATTTTATTGGAGCCATGCAATGAGCGATCATTCCCTGCGCTATATTGACAACGGCTCCTTCTTTACCCGCATCGATGCCTTGAGCAAGTTGATCTGGGTCATCCTTGTGCTGGTGGCGACTTTCCAACTCGGTAGTAATGAAGCGCGCGGCATCATGTTGGCGCTCTTATTCTTTATCATGATCTTCCTTGCAAGAGTCTCGTTCAAAACTGCCTGGCAGGCAGCGCCGATCATTTTAATAATGGGCACGTTATTATTCGTTGTTAATATCCTTACAGTGAAATCTACAAGCTTCATCACCATTGCCGGTTTTACAGTCGGCGAGCAGGGCTACATCAGAGGGCTTGAATTCTTCCTGCGCATCACGATCATGGTGCTGGCTTCTTTCCTGTTCATCTGGACAACAGACATTCGCGACTTAATGACTGGACTCGTGCACATCGGCATGCCGTATCGTTATGCCTTCTCAATCTTTCTGGCGTTACGCTTTCTGCCCATCGTGCAACAGGAAGTGGACGCCGTCAAAGCGGCGCACGCCATTCGCGGACGCGCCTCGTACTCCCCCATTCGGCACCGCTTCCGTCTCTGGCAAAGATATATGTTCACCGTTATCGTGAACGGACTGCGTAAAGCAGAGAACACTGCGCTTGCCATCGAATCACGCGGCTTCGGCGCCTATCCCGACCGCACCTACATCAAAAGCTTCCACTGGACGAAAACAGGGTTTTTCCTAATCATCCTATTCATCGCATTTGCGGTCTGGTTGATCTTATGGGAACGAAATATCAAAATCTTCTAACCCCGCAAAATGCGGGGTTATTTTTTGCATTGACCGCATGACAACCCTCACTTAAAATCCGCACCTGCGGAAATTATATATAACCCAAAGAGGTATTTACCATGGCACGCTATCGCATCTTTTATTGGAAACATATCCCAGCCTCCTTTACTGTTGAAGGAGATGGACGAACCGTAAAAAAGCAACTCTCACAAAAAATACAGAACGCTATTGACGCTTACGCCATGGCAACTGGATTAACCGGCACGGAAGAATACAGCGCCCAATACAAACGCGGACAGTGGGTCGAACGCGACGGCTCACCCGAGGAAGTTGCCGAAGCGCTTCTTTCTGAACTTGAAACTGAATTCGCCAAAATAGAAATTCCTAAGCGAGAAGCGAAAACCGATTAACCACAAAGGGCACAACGTAACACAAAGAAAGAAGAAAGATTTTCTTCGCGAGCTCACCTGCACTTGCGTCAGGTACAAGTGTAGCGGGCTTCGCGGTTCAAAACCTTATGACAAAAAAACACAACATCATCCTGCAACCATCGGGCAGCCGCGGACAAGTGGAAGAAGGTCAATCCATTCGTTCTGCCGCGCGCGACCTGGGCGTGGATATCGAATCCATTTGCGCCGAGAATGCCACGTGCGGTAAGTGTATCGTATTGATCGAAGAGGGGCGTTTTGAAAAATACAATATTGATTCAAAGCTTGATCACGTCTCCCCTGTCACTACAGAAGAAGCCGCCTACTTTGCCCGCCGACCCAAGCTATTAAAAGATAAAGGCTGGAAGGTGGGACAAGTCCGCTTATCGTGTCAGTGCAAAGTATTGGGTGATGTACTGATCAATGTCCCCGAAGAAAGCCGTGGGAACAAACAGATTGTCCGCAAGAGTGCAAGCGAACGGGCAATTGAGATCAAGCCGTCTGTCCGCAAATATCTCGTTTCGATGACTCCGCCCAATTTGGAGCGACCGATCGCAGACTGGGAACGTCTCGCCAAGGGACTCGAAACATCCATAGGACTCGTCCGCCGCGGCGAGGAGCATCTCCCGCGCTGGTTTGATTTGTCCATCGATTATCAATGTCTGCGGACGCTATCATCCACATTGCGCGGGGCAAATTGGAGTGTGACCGTATCCGTCTGGCAGGATAAGGAAGTGATTGAGGTCCAGGCGGGCTATCACGAAGAGAGTTACGGTGCGGCAGTGGATATTGGTTCAACGACCGTTGCGCTTTATCTGTGTAACCTCCGCACGGGCGAACTGCTTGCCGCCGAATCAGAAATGAATCCGCAGATCGTGTATGGCGAAGATGTAATGTCCCGTATTCAATATACAATCGAGCACAAAGATGGTTTGGAGAAACTGCACAAGGCAATCATCTCCACACTGAATAAATTATTGAAACAAGCCGCGCATACAGCCAAGATCAAGACAAACGAAATTCTAGAAATGGTTTTGGTTGGCAATTCCACCATGCATCATATTCTGCTAAACCTGCCGCCAAAAGATCTAGGTCTTGCCCCATTCGTCCCTGCGATTCACAAGTCGGTGGATGTGAAAGCGCGCGAACTCGGATTGCATATCAATCCATCTGGCAATATCCACGTCCTCCCCACCATTGCTTCATTCGTCGGCGCGGATACCAGCGCCATGTTGCTTGCTGAAGAACCTCACAAGCAGGAAGAGAATTGGCTTCTTATCGATGTGGGTACGAATGCCGAACTCGTGCTTGGAAATAACAAACGTCTATTGTGTACGTCTACTCCAACAGGACCTGCCCTCGAGGGTGCACATGTGGAATATGGCATGCGCGCCGCGCCCGGCGCCATGGAGCGCATTCAAATTGACGAGCATACACTCGAACCGAAATATAAGGTCATAGGTATAGAAGGTTGGAACACCGATCACGCTGAGTTCAAAGGTCAGGTCAAAGGGATCTGTGGATCCGCCATCATCGACGGAGTGGCAGAATTGTTCCGAGCTGGGATCATAGATTCTCGGGGCAAGTTCAAAAAGAATTTAGAGTCGAAGCGTGTGCGAGAGGGCGAGAATGGTTGGGAGTATGTGATCGCCTGGGCGGAGGAAACGTCCATCGGGCGGGATATCCCCATGACCCAACAGGATGTGCGGCAGATCCAATTGGCGAAGGCGGCATTGTTCGTTGCGGCGCGCACATTGTTGAAGCGCAGTAATTTGCAAACCCCTGATAAAATTATTTTGGCTGGCGGTTTCGGCAGTTATATCGATAAAGAAAAAGCCATGCTGATCGGGCTGATCCCCGATTGCGAATTGGATAGGGTCTATGCGGTCGGCAATGCGGCGGGCGATGGCGCGCGGATTGCGCTGCTGAATGTGGAGAAACGCAAAGAGCTTGAAGCGGTGACACGCAAGGTGGAGCGTTTTGAATTGCCGATGGATCCTGAGTTCCAAAATCAGTTCATGCTCGCCACAAGTTTCCCGCATATGAACGAGCCCTTCGAGCACATCGCACATTTGATTCCGAATCGTGTAGCAGACCCGATGGCGAAGAATTTTATGAAGTGATGTTCTGGTGGTCGAGTGGGCGAAGCCCGTATCGAGACCACCACTAAGCAAAATAATTTATGTTACATAGTGGTCTCGATATGCCTTCGGCTATCGCCTCAGGCTACTCGACCACCAATATAAGGAAGATAATGAACAAATTTCTTGAAAGACTCAACGGTGGGGAAATCCTGGTTGCGGATGGGGCAACCGGATCGAATTTGCAGAAGATGGGATTAAGACCCGGTCAGGCGCCCGAGGACCTGATCATTGATAACCCCGATCTTTTATTCAAGCTGGCAAGTTCTTTCGTCGAAGCCGGATCGGATATTATTCTCACCTGCACCTTCGGCGGCACACGCCTACGTATGAAAGATTCAAAATATCAAGACCGCGCGCCGGAAGTGAATATTCGCGGTGCGGAGTTGGCGCGTAGAGCCGCTTCAATGCGTGACGGAGTGTTGGTCGCTGGTTCGATGGGACCGGTAGGCGCGTTAGCCAAGCCTTATGGTCCATTGGAAGAGGCTGATATCCGCGCGACGTTTGCGGAGCAAGCCAAAGCCCTCGCCGATGGCGGTGTGGACTTGTTGGTGATCGAAACGATGTTCGCCTTCGAAGAAACAACTCCTGCCGTGGAAGGCGCGAAGTCTGTAACCGACCTCCCTATTGTGGTTTCATTCAGCTACGACCGCGGAGTCCGTTCGATGATGGGTGTGAAGCCGAAAGATGTGATCAAGAAATATTCCGAAATGGGCGCGACGGTCATCGGCGCGAATTGCGGGACTACGCTCGAAAACATGGAACTCGTGATCAAGGAATACGCAGACACCATGCCGAACATCCCGCTATGGGCGAAGCCGAATGCTGGCATCCCGCGCATGGATATTGAAACCGAGATGGGCGTTTACGATATGACGCCCGAAGATATGGCGACCTTCTCGAAAAAGTATGTTGCGCTCGGCGCGAAGATCGTTGGCGGCTGCTGCGGGAATACGCCAGAACATGTGGCGGCAATTGCGAAGGCTGTGAAAAACCAGTAATTAGTGAGTAGTTATCAGTTATGCGTTACGGATTATGAGTTACGGGAAACGTAATGCGTAATCCGTAATTTGTTAGAGAGGCAAAGCATGCGTGAAAAGATCTTAGATTTATTGTCTGGGAAAAAGATCGATACCCAACCTTCGTTCAGCGGGTTGATCCATGTCACCGCGGCGGGACTCGAGCGCGAGAGGTTGGTTTTTAATGAGATCCACAAAGATAGTGGACAAATGGCGAAAGCCGCGGCGAGCACTTTCAAATTGAGCGGGTTGCCATCAGCCGTTGCGCCATTGGATATGTATGTGGAAGCTGAAGCCCTTGGGGCGCAGATCCGCATGTATGAGCATACGCAGTATGCCTTCCCGCAGGTTGCCAAGCCTTTATTTGCATCCACGACATCCTTGAATAGTAGTTACTTTGAAAGCGCAGATTTCATCAGGCAGGGCAGAATCCCGTTGGTGTGTGATGCATTGCGAGCGCTAAAAGAAGATATAGGAAACGAAGCAGTTATCGGCGGATTGATCCCCGGTCCTTATTCCCTGCTGTTGTTCCTGATCGAACCCGCTGGTTTGTTCGCTGAGATGAAGCGCGAACCCAACCTGGTTATGGATGCGCTTTTTCAGCTTTCAACTTTTCTTGCCAAGGTCGGCAATGCCTATCGCGAGGCGGGCGCGGACTTTATCACCATCCATGATATGGGCGGGTCACCGGCGTTCATTGGACCGGCAAAGTATGCGCAGTTTGTTTTCCCAGCGGAACAAGATCTCATTGCAAAGCTACCCAAGCCGTGTGTGCTTTCGGTGTGCGGGAATGTGACGAAGTCACTGTCTTTATTGAACCAGTCCGGTGCAGATGCGATCTCGGTCGATCAGACGGTGGATCTAAGGGAAGCGCGACTCGCGTTAACCGATACGATGCTGTTCGGAAATCTCGATCCGGTGGCGACTCTGTTGCAGGGTGATGAGGCTCAAGTAACAGAAGCAGTTCAAAGGGCGAAAGAGGCGGGCGTGGACGCGGTTTGGCCTGGGTGCGATCTGGTCCCATCCACGCCCATCCAAAATATAAAAGCATTGATGTGAGCCTTTTGATTGCCACTGTGCCACTTTTGTCTTATGATAGGGTTATCTGTTTAAGCAAATAGATCCACCTGGCTTGGTTGGCAAAGAGGTCAATGTGATGAGATCAAAGGGCGAGGCTGTTTCAGAAGTTGCGGGGTTTCTATCCAATGTTCCATTGTTTTCAAAATTAAGTGAGGCTTCGGCGTTGTCGTTGGCACGGGAGTGTCGCTTCAAACAGGTAGAAAAAGGGGAAATTTTATTCTTTCAATCTGATCCAGCTGAGATAGCCTATATTGTTCGTTCAGGAAATATATCCATTATTTTAAACAGCTCTGATGGGCGCGAAATGGTGATCAATGAAATGCACAGCGGAGACTTGTTCGGCGAGTTGGGTATACTCACAAAAAAAATGCGTTCCACGAGCGCCATCGCACAGGCGAAGGGTGAATTGCTGATCATCCCCCGCCAGGCATTCCTGAACGTGATCGAAAATGAACCACAGCTTGCATTACGCATACTAGAGATCACTGCACAGCGTTTACAAATGAGCGGCAAGCGTGAAGGTGCACTGGCGTTCATGGATGCGCAAGCCCGGCTGGCGAGGTTGCTTTTGGAATTGGAAGAACAGGAACAGGACAAAGGCTATGTGACCATATCGCAGGAGGAACTGGCGCATCACACCGGCTTGATCCGTCAGACGGTGGCGAAGGCATTGGGGAAATGGCGGCGGGACGGCTGGTTGATCACAGGGCGCGGACGCATCTTGATCTTGAATAGAAAGGCGCTTGAGGCGTTGGAAAGCAATCTGTTGGTTTAAATCTCGGGGCATGTGCGTTGCTCTTTGCGCTCTCTCCACCATAAGATGAACTTAATTACTCACCTTACGCAGCGCACGCCTATTGGGTTGAATCTTTGCATAAAGGTATTTCAACGCCAAGACGCGAAGTGTATAAAATCTTAGCGTCTTGGCGCCTTGGCGTTAAGATACTCTGTGAGGAATTCATCTGTGCGTAAGGTGAGTTAATAATTCACCTTACGCAGTTTATGCTCTCGCAGGGTCGCCCCATACGGGGATGATATGTGACCCTGCGAAATAACCTGCAAAACACGGCGGTCACAGACCGCCTTCGAGCGAGAGCGCGTAAGGTGAGTGAATAAGCCGCCGAGGACGGCGGCTTGAGCGCATCAGGCAATTTATTGGTTTGAGGCGTTATGTCGCTTTGGTGACAGACGGACTGGAAACAAAGTTGTATATTAAGACCAACGATATCCAAAAACCAATTCAACAGGAGATAAAAAATGAAAACCACCCGCAAGCAAGCCTCAGCCAGACTGTTCAAGAAGTTATCCGCATTGCGCGCCACGCTTTCCAATGAGGAACGCGACATTCTCGACAATCTCATTGTTGTTGAGGAAGTATCCGCTCACAAGTTGACCAGCAAGGCAGTGAGCAAGGTCGCTGCCAAGACCGCTTCTAAATCAGTTCAAGTTGCCGCCCACAAAATGTCCAGCAAGGCAATGAACAAGGTTGCCGCCAAGACTGCGACCAAAGCCGCTGAAGTCGCTGCCCACCGTATGACCACCAAGGCGATGAGCAAGGTTGCCATTAAGTCCACCGCCAAGGCAAGTGAAGTTGCCGCACACAAGATGATGATCAGCAAGGCTGCGAGCAAAGCCGCTGCCAAATCCACTGCCAAGGCGACCGAAGTTGCCGCACACAAAATGGCAACCAAGGCTACTAACAAGGCGACCAACAAAGCCACCGCAAAAGCCGCTCCCCGCATCGCTTTCGACCCGAACTCTGAAGAATACAAGATTCAAGACTAATTCCCAAGCGTAACCAATAAAGTGGATTTTCTGCAGTAGCTCTTATTGTAGAAAATCCACTTTTCAATATATACTAGATAGATTGCAACAGCGCGTGATGCGCGATTTTCGTTAACCAAAGCAGGTGCCATGGAACCAGACAAAAGCATCAACGAAGAGAAATTGTCCGAGCAGTTACAGCGTTTGCTCACGTCGATCGAAGCGAGCGGACGAGCAGTCTTGCCACGTTCCAATGATATGTTGCTGAAATCCATCGTAGAGGCGGCGGCGCGGATCTTTGGCGCGCGGGCGTCGTCTATTTTGCTGGTCAATGAAGAGGAAGAAGCGCTGGAATTCAGGGTGACGACCGGCGAAGCGGACCATGACCTGGTCGGCACCAAGTTTCCCTACGATAAAGGTATTGCCGGTTATGTGTTCATGACCGGTCAGCCGATCGCCACCTCCAATGTGCGCGAGGACAAGCGCTTCAACCAGGACTTTGCCAAAAGCACTGGCTACGTTCCGAACTCAATCCTAGCCACCCCGCTCATTTCTTCCGATGATCGCGTCATCGGCGTAATGGAAGTGTTGGACAAGATCGATGCCACCTCCTTTGATCTAAAAGATATGGAATTGCTCGGCTTGTTCGCCCAGCAAGCCACCATGGCAATTGACATGTCGCAGCAGATCGATAGTATCGAACAGGCATTGATCCACGGATTGAGACGGCTTGCCAAGGCTGACAAATCGCAGGATTCGTCGGACATGCAAGCCACATTGAAGCAAGCGCTCAGCGGGGAGAATAGACCAACCGACCTGCTCGAACTCGCCGACCTGTTCAACAACATCAGCGCACTCGGTGAAGCGGAAAGAAAAACCTGTTTGCAGGTTTTAAACGTCTTTGCCGAATATCGCAAAACCACTTCAGCCCCGCGCAGGTTCAGATAAATGTCTGAAGAAGAGACAGTCCGCCCTGCCTGGTCGCAGGCTTTCACACCCGCTGCCATTCAAGAACTTCTGTCAACCGGTCCGTTTGCCAGGATCACGCCCGAGTGGGCTTGGGGCGGCAGTACCGGCAAAGGGATCAAGGTCGCTGTGGTGGATAGCGGCGTGGAATATGACCACCCGGCTTTGGGCAATTGCGTCCACGGCGGCGTGGTCGTTGAATTTGACTCCAAAGCCAAGGATAACTACCGCATCAAAACGGACGATAAGCCTGTTGACGTCTCCGGACACGGCACCGCCTGTGCCGGGATCATCCACTCCATTGCACCTGAAGCGGAGATCTACAGCGTGCGCGTGCTCGGACGCAACATGGGCGGACGCGCGATTCAATTTGCTGCCGGGCTGGATTGGACGATCGAGAATGATATGCAGGTGGTCAACTTGAGTTTGAGCACTTCGCTGGAAGATTTTTTTGGTTTGTTTCATGACCTGACCGATCAGGCATATTTCAAGAATATGAATCTGATCTCAGCCGTGAATAATATTCCCGAACCCAGCTACCCATCGTTGTATTCGTCGGTGATCTCGGTTGCGGCACATGAGGGCAAAGATCCCTTTACCTATTATTACAATCCAAATCCGCCCGTGGAGTTTGGTGCACCGGGCATTGACGTGGAAGTCGCCTGGAACAAAGGGCAATATCTGGTCTGCACCGGCAACAGCTTTGCCGCGCCGCATATCACTGGGATCACGGCTCTTATTCGCGCCAAGCATCCCGAACTGACTCCGTTCCAGATCAAAACCGTGCTGCTGGCGTGTGCGGCAAATACGAAACGACAAGGTAAGTAATATCTTCTTAACCACAAAGGGTCACCAAGGAGCACAAAGGTTTTTTGTATTTTTTCCTTTGTGACCCTTTGTCCCCTTCGTGGTTGAAACTTTCGGAGGACTTATGGAGCAAGTTGAAAAGCCAATCAAATGGACTCTACAAGACCTGCTTCCACAGCCGGTCGAACAGGGGTTGGAAGAAGTTTTCTCGAAACTGGAGCAGGCGCTGGCTGAGTTTGAAGCGACGAGCGAGAGTCTCACTTCCGAGATCACGCCGCAGGATTTCAACAGCGTCCTGCAAAAATTAGAGTCCATCACGCTGTTGAAAAGCCGGGTCGAGGGCTATGCTGATCTTTCGTTTGCAGAAGATACGCAGAATCCCATCGCGTTGAATCTGCGCGACCGCGTAGACCAGGTGTTGACCGATGCGGGCAACCGGACGCTGTTTTTTGAGATGTGGTTCAAAGAGCTGCCGGATGAAGTGACACAGAACTTGATTGAACACAGCGGGGATAAAAAATATTTTCTCGAAACGATGACACGCTTCAAACCATTCACGCTGACGGAACTTGAAGAGCGCATGATCAATCTCAAGGACGTGAACGGCATCGATGCGCTGGTGAATTTGTACGAGATGATCACCAACCAATTCACGTTCAAACTGGAAATTGACGGCAAGCTCGAAACCATTACCCGCGACCAGATCTCAAGTTATTTCTCTGCGGTGAGTCCTGAGATGCGCGAGAAGGCATATCAAGAATTGTATCGAGTCTATATCGAGAACTCGACCGTGCTGGCGCAGATGTATATCCATCGCGTGCGCGATTGGCACACCGAAGGCATCGAACTGCGCGGCTTCGCCTCCCCCATCACGGCGCGCAACTTCGATAACGATCTGCCCGATGAAGTAGTGGAGACTTTGTTGGCTGTGTGCCGCAAGAATACCGGCATCTTCCAACGTTATTTCAAGATGAAGGCGCAATGGCTGGGACTCGATGCCCTACGCCGTTACGATATTTATGCACCCCTCACGCCCTCTGAAAAGAAATTCGATTTTGCGGTTGCGAAACAAATGGTGATGGATAGCTATCGCGCCTTCTCGCCCGAGGTTGCGGCACTGGCAGAGCGCGTGTTCGCTGAGAACCATCTTGATTCAGAGATCCGTGCGGGCAAACGCGGCGGCGCATTCTGTTATACCGCCAGCCCTGAGTTTACGCCGTGGGTGCTGGTTAATTATGACGGCAGTGCGCGCGATATCGCCACACTGGCACATGAACTCGGGCATGCCATTCACTCGATGCTTGCCAAACATCATTCTGCGCTGACACAACAACCCTCCCTGCCGTTGGCAGAAACTGCGTCCGTGTTTGCCGAGATGCAGCTCACCAATCAACTGCTCAAGCAGGAACATGATCCCGCCGTGCGGCGCGACCTGCTTGCCAACGCGCTCGACGATGCCTACATCACGGTCATGCGTCAGGCATATTTCTCGGTCTTTGAAAAAGACGCGCACGCAGCGATCAACGACAACTGCACCGTGGACGAACTGACCGAGCATTATCTCAACAATCTCAAAGAACAATTCGGTGATGCGGTGCAGGTCTCCGATGAATTCAAATGGGAATGGCTTGCCATCCCGCATTTTTACCGCACGCCGTTTTACACGTACGCGTATAGTTTCGGTCAACTGCTGGTCCTCGCTTTATATCAACAATATCGACTGGAGGGCGAAGCGTTCATTCCCCGTTATTTGAAAATACTGGCATATGGCGGCTCGGACTCGCCCGCGAAGATCCTCACCGAAGCCGGGCTCGATATCACCTCCCCCACTTTTTGGCAGGGCGGGTTTGATGTGATCCAGAATATGATTGATGAGTTGGAAAAATTATCTTTGCAATAAGATCTAGCCACAGAGACGCAGAGACACTGAGAACAATATTTTAAAAAACTCTGCGACTCTGTGACTCAGTGGCAAAAAAGAATTTGACATAAAGGATATTCCCGCATGACCAACCCGACGCCCGCTTCGCTCTCCCCGTTTGCTGTTTTCAAAAGCCGGAACTTTTCCCTGCTCTGGACCGGTCAACTGGTCTCGACGATGGGCAGTGCCCTGACCTCTCTCGCGGCGTCCATATATATCTTTCGGTTAACCGGTTCCGCGTTAAGTGTGGGATTGATGCTCATGGCGACCGCCGCACCCAGCCTGTTGGTGGGTCTCTTCGCAGGCGTCTTCGTGGACCGCTATGACCGCAAGAAGATCATGATCACTGCGGATATTCTGCGGGCGCTCCTGATCCTGCTTGTTCCAGTTCTTGTTCCGCTAAATGTTATTTGGCTGTATATCATCGTGATGCTCACCAGCGCGATCGGGCAGTTCTTTGACCCGGCGCATGAAAGCGTATTACCCGAAGTTGCTTCAGATGAGGAACTCGCCGCGGCGAATTCGTTGATTGCGATCAGCTCCTTCGGTTCAACGGCAGTTGGTTTTGCGGCGGCGGGACTGATCGCCTCGGCGGCAAATATCAATTGGGCGTTTTATGCCGATGCTTTTACATTTGTTTTTTCAGCGACCTGTGTTTATTTGATCAGTATTAAACCAATCCAAACAGAAGAAGAGACCAGTGCGGCAGTGGTGCTCAAGAACCTGCGTGCGGGCGTGCGTCAGTTGTTCAGCACGCCAGTGCTGCGTTCTTTATTCTCTGTGCAGATCATTGTTTTGATCTCGTTCGGTTTATCGAATACTTTGTTATTGCCCTTCGCGTTGAAAGCCTTGAGCGCCTCAGAGTTTGAATACGGCTTGCAGGAGGGACTCACTTCCATTGGTTTTGTGATTGCAAGTTTATTGATGGCGAAAGTGTTTGACCGCTTGCAGGCAGGCGCGTGGCTGGCGATCAGTTTTCTGGGCATGGGACTCATCGGCATTGTTTATTCGTCCCTGCATTCGGTGCCCCTGGCGATTGCCTTAATTGCGTTCTCCGGCTTCTTCAATGCCCCATCTTCGATCGGTCGGCGTTTGATCGTGCAGCGCAATACGCCCAGTGAAATGCGCGGACGGGTGAGCAGTGTGTTCTTCGTTTCACGCGATGTGTTCTTTTTGATCGGCATGAGCGCGGCGGGTCTCGCGGACTTGATCGATGTGCGATTGTTATATCTGATCAGCGCGGTGATGTTAGTGGCGGCGGGCGCAACGGTATTAGTGACCCCTGAGTTGGGACAATCTGCCGCGGAGTGGAAGCGGACCTTCGCCCTGCTTAGGGGCGTCGAAGCGGCGCCAAGGCTCGGGGCGGGCAGACCAGCTACCATGGTCGAAGTGGAGCGGTTCATCAGTCACATGCCTCAGCCTGTGGGGATGAGTCAAAAAGACCGGGCGCAGTTGGCATCCGATACATTAGTCGCAGAAGCGCCGGGCGGAAAAATAGTGACGTATCGCGGCGAGGTAAGCGACACGGCGTATTTTATTTTGAAGGGCAGTGTCGGCGCAGGCTTTATCAAGGATGATGAGTATGTGATCTTGCGGTATTTGCATGAAGGCGATTTCTTTGGCGAGGTCGCTGCATTGACGGGGATGCAGCGTACAGCAAATATCATCACCGAAGAGGATAGCGAGTTTTTGATCATTCCATCGAAGGTGATGAAGGGGCTGGCAAAACAGTACCCAAGCTTGAATGTGATGCTGCACACGCTGATAGGCGAACGCCTGAGCCTGACCGAACTTCCGCGCGGCACGAGTTTCGATCAGCAATTATTGCGTGAGTTACGCACGAGCCAGCCTGATATGGAACCGGAACCGGCTGCGGCGTGAGGTTACAGTATGATTGGTTATTGAAGAAGATGATTGTAAAATAGCATTTGCTAAATTATGTCACCCTGAGAGAGCGTTTTCCGCGACCGAAGGGTCTCTGAGACTGTCGTAGAGATTCTCACCTGCACTTGTCCCGTAGGGACGGTGCAAGTGTCGCTTCGCTCAGAATGACATTTCGCGAGTAAGTATAAACCAGAGGATTTGAGGAGCAATGGGTATGGTGAAGAAGTTACGGGTTGGGAAAGCTGTTGTAAAAGACGATGGACGCAAGACCACTGACCATGCTCAGGTGGTAGAGCAGGTGCGCCAGCTCGCATGGACGGGTCAGCACACTAAAGCGATCGAGCTTGCATCGCAGGCGTTATCCGCGCCCAAAAATAAACCCGCCGAGCAAATGGATCTGCTCGACCTGCGCGCCGAGTCCTACATCGCCCTCGGCAAATTGGACCTTGCGAAAAAAGATTCCAACGCGATGGTAAAGAGCGGTCAAACGTCAAAGGTTGCAGGTTTGAAGGTTCAAGCCCTCAGCCGCAAAGCCCTCGTCCAAATGCGGACGGGCGACCTGCAAGCCGCCGTCAAAACCGCGAAAACCGCCGTAGGGACGAGTCGGCGACTCGCCCCAGCCCTACACGCCGAAAGCATCTTCTGCTTGAGTGAAGCCCAGTTCCGCACACGACAAAACGAAGACTCGCTTGCAAATGCGCAAAAAGCCATTACCATTTTTCAAGAACTTGGCGACAATTCTGGCGCAGGACGTGCCTATTGGGCGCTTGCCAATGCACAAGAGCAATTAAGAAAAATGGAAGACTCGCGCCGCTCCGCGCAGAGCGCGCTGGAATTGTGCACTCAGGCAGGCGATCATTATGGCATCGGTAATGCATTCAATGCGCTTACTTTGTTTGATAGCGATATAGCCGAACGCATCCAGCATATTCAGCAAGCCAGGCAAGCCTACGAAACCGCAGGGTATATCGAAAGACAAACTATTGCTCTTGGCAATTTGGGGGTTTCATATAACGAACTCGGTTTGTACAGCCACTTGTATCGATTACAAGTTGAAGTTATTGAAAAGAACCGTGTCATGGGCGCAAAACTTGCCTTGACTTATTCAATGCAAGGTCTTGTAGAAGCAGAGATCAATCTTGGTTTGTTCGATGAGGCAAGCCTGCATTTGCAGGAACTTGAAGTTCTTGTTCATGATCTTGGCGATCCTCTCATGGAAGCATTTCTTCCCGCTGCTGCGGGGCTCCTTGCTTTTGCCCAAGGGAATTTCAAGACCGCCGTCCGTCATTACCAATCTTCTGTGAAAGTTGCAGAGAGCGAAAAATTAGGAGTCGAGACTACGCTTCTTCCCGATCTGGCGAAAGCATATTTGGCGAATGGCAATCCTGCTGCCGCGCTCAAAGCCACGACCAAAGCGACAGCCCTGCACCGCGCCCAAGGCTTTGCCAAGCCCGGTGGCTTATCTTCACAAGCAGTCTGGTGGCGGCATACGCAGGCATTGATCGCCAACAAGAAAACGAAAGAAGCACACGAAGCCCTCGACCGCGCCTACAGCTTTTTGCTTGAAAGCCTCCAGTCCATCCGCGATGTGGGTTTGCGCCGCAACGCGCTCAACAAGGTGGAGGTCAACCGCGAACTCGTCCAGTATTGGGTCAAGGATGGGGCGAAACGCAAGCTCCCCAAAGAGCGGCTCTTTGCCTATCTCAACATCGAATCCAATTTGCGCGAGCCCTTCAAACGCCTCGCGGATACAGGTCTGCGCCTGAACGCGTTGAAATCTGTTGGCGAAATCCAAACCTTCCTCGTCGAAGAAGCCACCGAACTCAGCGGTGGCGAACGCGTGCTATTAATCCTTGAAAAACGTAGTGACGACTTCAGTCGTCCTAATAATAAAGCGAATGAATTCGCTACTACATTGGAAATAGCGGATTCCTTCATCCCACACGGGGAGGACGCCGCGAAAGTTCTCACTTCGATTCAGAAACACCTCGCCCAAACCCGCCTCACACGCACCGTCCAACTGCTTCTGCCCAAGAAGTCTGGACTCAGCCGAATCGTTGCTCCACTCATCGCCCAAAACCAAATCCTCGGCTACCTCTACGCGGACATGGACTCGCTCTACGGCACCTTCGATAACACCGACCGCGATATGCTCGGCATGTTGGCGAATCAGGGCGCTGTCGCGTTGGATAATGCCCAATGGGCGCAGGGACTCGAGCGCAAGGTTGAAGAACGGACCGAAGAACTGAAAGCATCCAATACAAATCTCGAACAACGCAATGCCGAGTTGCAGATCATTAACTCCATCCAGCAGGGCCTCGCCGCCGAGTTGGATTTCCAGTCCATTGTGGATTTGGTCGGCGATAAATTGCGTGAAGTGTTCAATACGGGTGACTTTGCCATTCGTTGGTATGACGATAAGACTAATATTGTTCACTACCTTTACGAATACGAACATGGCATAAGGCTCACTGTTCCTCCGCAAGCACCCCCGCCTGGTGGGACCTTTGATTTATTTCTCAAAGACCGCCAACCGATTGTTGCGAATACAGCTGAATTGGCAGCAAGAACAGGTGGAACGGTAGTCGATGGAACTGACCTGAGTAAATCAATCATCAGTGTGCCCATTATCACCGCTGATCGACTCATTGGTTCTCTGCAAATTGAAAATTACGAACGCGAGAACGCTTATGGCGAATCGGAATTACGCCTGTTGACCACCATCGCTGCCTCGCTGGGCACTGCACTCGAGAACGCGCGTCTCTTCGATGAGACTCAGCGTCTCTTCAAAGCCGAGCAGGAACGCGTTGCCGAGTTGCAGATCATCAACTCCATTCAGCAGGGACTCGCCGCCGAGTTGGATTTCCAGTCCATTGTGGACTTGGTCGGCGATAAGTTGCGTGAGGTGTTCCACACGCCTGATCTTATGATTACTTGGTATGACGAGAAAGCCAATTTAGTTCATTACTTGTACTCTTATGAACATGGCAAACTCCTTGTTGACCAAATATCCCGCCCGCCCAATCCCGGTGGCATTTACGAAACAGAAATGAAAACGCGCCAACCGCTGGTATTGAACAATGCGGCAGACTACGCCAGAATTGGCGGCGCTCCAATGCCTGGCACAGATATGAGCAAATCGCTTGTCTCTGTCCCCATCATTAGCAGTGACCGTTTCCTTGGCGATATCAGCATGGAAAACTACGAGCGCGAGAACGCCTACGGTGAATCCGAACTGCGCCTGCTGACCACCATCGCCGCCTCGTTGGGCACCGCGCTCGAGAACGCACGTCTCTTCGACGAGACCCAGCGTCTGCTCAATATCACCGAGGAACGTGCCGCAGAACTCGCGATCATTAACAGTGTGCAGGCAGGGCTGGCTTCCAAGCTCAATATGCAAGCCATCTACGATCTGGTTGGTGAAAAGATCCGTGAAATCTTTGACGCCCAACTTATCGTACTTGGGGTTCGAGATCCCAACTCAAACATGGTACATTTCCCGTATGTGATGCGGTATGGCGAGCGAGGCTTTGATGCACCCCGGGCACAGGGTGACCCGTTGGAATTGTATTGGCTTAGAACCCGCCAGCCATTTATCGTCAACGACAATTTCAAACAGCACTGGCAGGAAATCGGCATGGAATGGAACGATTCCATTAAACTCAAGTCGTACCTTGCCGTGCCATTGTTTGTGGGGGACGAATTGTGCGCCGGGATTTCCCTACAGAACGAAGAACGCGAACATGCCTTTAGCGAATCAGACGTGCGCCTTTTGCAAACCCTCGCCAATAGCATGAGCGTCGCGCTCGAAAACGCGCGTCTTTTTGGCGAGACGCAGCGCCTGCTAAAAGAGACCGAACAACGCGCCGCCGAACTCGCCATCATCAACAGCGTGCAGGAGGGGCTGGCATCCAAGCTGGATATGCAAGCCATCTATGATCTGGTTGGCGATAAGATTCAGAGCATGTTCAATGCACCGTCGGTGCTGATCAGTTCGTTTGACCACGAGAAACAAGTCTCGCGTTTGGATTACGGGTTTGAAAACGGCGAACACATAACCGATGATGAGTTGTTGCCGTTCAGTATAATGAACAAACATCTTATCACCACCCGCCAACCTGTGGTCATCAACAAAAACAGCATTGAAGCAACCAAACAATATGGCTTGAAAATTGTTGAGGGAACCCAGGCAGCCAAATCTTTGATCTATGTCCCGTTTGGGACGGGAGCGCAGGTCAACGGTTATTTCAGCCTGCAAAACTTTGATCGCGAGAATGCCTTTGCTGAATCAGATGTGCGCTTGTTACAAACATTGGCGGGCAGTATGGGTATCGCGCTCGAGAATGCCCGTCTGTTCAATGCCGAGCAGCAGCGCGTTGGGGAACTCGCCGCCATCAGCACGGTGAGTCAGGCTTTGGTGGCAGAAACAGAATTGGATTCAATGATCCAGCTCATCGGGAGTCAGATGCGGGATATCTTCCACGCCGATATCGCCTATCTGGCACTGCTCGACGCGCAGACGAATCTCATCCACTTCCCATATCAGCATGGCGAGGAATTCACAACGCTAAAGTTAGGCGAGGGGCTCACCAGCAAGATCATCCAAGCGGGCGAACCATTGTTGATCAACCAAAATGTGAATGAACGGCGCAAACAATTGGGTGCGTCGCTCGTGGGCAAACAGTCGCTTTCGTATCTGGGTGTGCCGATCAAATCGGGCAAAGAGACGATCGGGGTGTTGAGTGTGCAATCTACAACGCAGGAAGGTGTGTTCAATGAAAACTCTTTGCGCCTCTTGACCACCATTGCGGCGAATGCGGGGGCGGCGATCCACACGGCGCAACTCCATGCCGAGACAGAGCGCCGCGCACAAGAGATGGCAACGCTCGCTGAGATCGGCAACGACATCGCCGCGACGCGCGAACTGGAGCCGGTACTGGAAAAGATCGCGGCTCATGCCAAAAATATTTTGCGCGTGCGCGATATAGCTGTGTACCTGCGCGAAGCTGAGAGCGATATCTTTCATGCCTCTGTGGCTTTGGGCACGTATGTTGAAGAGATCAAGTCAACCACAGTTTCTTTGGGACGCGGCATTACAGGAAACATCGCGCAAACGGGCGTGGCTGAATTCTTAAACCATCCCCAACGGGACCCGCGCCGCTATCATATCCCTGGCACGCCAGAAGAAGACGAGGAAGAAGAGGGCTTGATGTCTGCGCCGTTGATTTCGCGCGGACAAACCATCGGTATTCTCACGGTTTGGCGCCCGTGGGCAGATGGACTCTTCACACAAGCCGATCTCGATTTCCTCGTCAGCGTCGCGCGCCAGACTGCCATCGCGATCGAGAGCGCAAGGCTGTATCTTGAGACCCAACGCCGCGCCCGTGAGATGTCTGCGCTGGTGGATGTAGGACGCGATATTTCTTCGTCGCTGAATGCCGAGACTGTGTTGGAAGGCATCGCCACACATGCCAAGGATTTGCTCAACGCCGATACCAGCGCCCTCTTTCTACCCGAGGGAGATGGCAGGACCTTCCGCGCCATTGCGGCGGTCGGCGAAGTTGCCAATGAACTGCGCAACGATACCATTTCTGTAGGCGAGGGTTTGCTCGGTTATATCGCTCAAACAAAGGTTGGCGAGATCGTCAACGACACAAATTCCGACTCGCGCACGGTCACCATTAAAGGCACAGAGGAAACTCCCGATGAGCATTTGATGGCTGTGCCACTGCTCGCCAACGATGAACTTAAAGGTCTCATGGCGATCTGGCGCACCGGCAAGGGTCTCGAATTCATCGAAACTGAGTTGGAATTTCTCAACAATCTGGCACGTCAGGCGGTGATCGCCGTGCAGAACGCGCAGTTGTTTGCTGATACCACCGAAACGCTCGAACAACAAACAGCCACTGGCGAAATTCTGCGTGTGATCGCTAGTTCACCTGCCGATGTCCAGCCGGTCATGGATGTGATCGCTGAGAACGCGCGACGCCTATTAAACGGTAATTTCAGTGGAGTGTATCGTGTGACAGGCGACCTGATCGATGAAGTTGCGACAAGTAACTATAACAAAGCAGGGTTGGATGTTCATAACAACTCGTATCCACGTCCGCTAGACCATGCTGCCAGCGTATCTTCGCGCGCCGTGCTGGAGCGTGCTGTGCAAAATCTACCAGACATCAGCAACGATACGAGCCTGCCTGAAATAACACGCAACTACTCACAAGCCCTGAATATGAATAGTCTGCTCTCCGTACCCATGCTGCGCGATAAAGAAGCCATTGGCGCAATCAATGTTGGCAGAAAAGAAATTGGGGCATTTACAGAAAAACAGATCGCACTCTTGCAAACTTTTGCCAGCCAGGCTGTGATCGCAATCGAAAATGTGCGTCTCTTCAACGAAGCGCAGGAAGCCCGCACCGCTGCAGAACAAGCCAACGAAGCTAAGAGTTCGTTCCTTGCCACCATGAGTCACGAGATCCGCACACCGATGAATGCGGTCATTGGTATGAGCGGTCTCTTGATGGACACCGAACTCAACAAGGAACAACGCGATTACGCCGAGACCATCCGCAACTCAGGCGATGCCCTGCTCGCCATCATCAACGACATCCTCGACTTCAGCAAGATCGAAGCCGGTAAGATGGATGTGGAATTCCAACCCTTCGACCTGCGCGAATGTCTCGAATCCGCACTGGACCTGACGGCTGGTCGCGCCATCGAAAAAGGACTCGACATCGCCTACATCATGGATGACGATGTGCCCACCGGTATCAAAAGCGATGTCACCCGTCTGCGCCAGATCTTGATTAACCTTTTGAGCAATGCCATCAAGTTTACTGAAAAAGGTGAAGTGGTGCTCACCGTCAAGCAGGGCAAAGCCAAAAACGAATTGCTGTTCGCTGTCCGTGATACGGGCATCGGGCTTTCCAAAGACGGCATGAGCCGTTTATTCCAATCCTTCTCACAAGCTGATTCATCCACCACGCGCAAATTCGGCGGCACGGGTCTGGGTCTCGCCATCAGCAAACGGCTCGCTGAAATGATGGGCGGCGAAATGAACGCCGAAAGCGCAGGCATTGGCACTGGGGCAACGTTCGTCTTCACCATCCAGGCTGAATCTGCCAAGGTCGCCGAACGCAAGACCGCCCGCGATATCAAAGGCATCCAACCTGCCCTGCACGATAAACGCGTGCTCATCGTGGATGACAATGCCACCAACCGCCGCATCCTCAAACTGCAAACCGAGAAATGGGGCATGACCTCGGCTGAAACAGAACATCCACGTCAAGCCATCGAATGGATTCAAAACGATGAACACTTCGACCTCATCATCACCGATATGCACATGCCCGAACTCGACGGTCTTATGCTCACGCGCGAGATCCGCAAATTGCAAAATGAAAAAGCGCTGCCCATTATTCTTTTGACCTCTCTGGGCAGACGTGAACTCGGCGCCGAGGAATTAAACTTCTCTGCCTATTTGACCAAGCCCCTCAAACCCTCGGCTCTTTACGATGCCCTGGCTGGCATCTTCGCGAGGAACCTTGTCTCCCCGAAAGCTGAACCGGTTAAAGCCGCCATGGATAAAGAGATGGCAAAGGAACATCCCCTGCGCATTCTGCTTGCCGAAGATAATGCCGTCAACCAAAAGCTGGCGATCCGCATCCTTGAGCAAATGGGTTATCGCGCCGATATTGCCTCGAATGGCATTGAGGCAGTAGAATCCATTGAACGACAACTTTACGACGTTATCCTCATGGACGTCCAAATGCCCGAGATGGATGGCTTGGATGCCACGCGAAATATCCGCAAGCTGAAAGATGCCACACAGCCGCACATCATCGCCATGACGGCCAATGCCATGGAAGGTGACCGCGAAATGTGTCTCGCCGCAGGCATGGATGATTACATTAGCAAGCCGATCCGGGTCAACGAATTGGTGGAAGCGTTATTGAAAGCGGAAAGAAAATAAACCTTCCCTCATCCCCAACCCTTCCCCCTTTGGGGGAAGGGAGTCCCCTCTCCTTTTGGGAGAGGGTAAGGGTGAGGGATAATCAGGAGACCCTATGCCCGTAATTGACCAAAAAACTTTCGAAGAACTAAAACAAATGTCTGGTGATGATTTCATCAACGAATTGATCGACACCTTCCTCGAAGATGCACCGAAGATGATCGCTGAGATCAGATCGGGGCTTGCAGCCAACAACGCTGAAACCTTCCGCCGCGCGGCGCACTCGATGAAGTCCAATGCGGCGACGTTTGGCGCGAATCAGCTTGCGGCGTTGGCAAAGGAATTGGAAATGCTTGGGAAAGAGAACAAGCTCGCTGAAACCGGAGACAGGCTCAAAGCGTTCGATGAGGCGTATGCGTCCGTTCAAGATGAACTCGTGGGATTGAAGTCATGAAGTCAAAGCACGATCCCGGTCAGATGTTGGTCGTGGATGACAACCGTGTCAACCGTCTGTTGTTGACGCGCGCGCTTGAGCAGAACGGTCATCAAGTATCGAATGCCGAGAACGGCAAGATCGGGTTGGATATGTTGAAAGCCAAGCCCTATGATGTGGTTCTGCTCGATATTGACATGCCTGAGATGAACGGCTTTGAAGTGCTCGAAGCTTTGCTGGAAGATGAAGAGTTGCGTTACCTGCCCGTGATCATGACCTCCGCTTCGGATGAGCTTGACCGCGTGGTGAAGTGCATCGAGATGGGTGCGGAAGATTACCTCGTCAAGCCGTTGAACCCGGTGTTGCTGCGGGCGCGCGTCAATGCCAGTTTGGAAAAGAAACGCCTGCGCGATGAACAACGCAAATTGTTCCGCACCTTTGCCACGCCCGCTGTGGCAGAGCAGTTACTGCGCGACGGCTTTTCGCTCGGCGGCAAATACGTCACGGCTTCGATCATGTTCTGTGATATCCGCTCGTTCACCACACTCAGCGAAAAAAAGGAACCTACCGAGATCATCGAATTGCTCAATGATTATTTTGCTTTAATGTTCGATGCGATCACCGCCAACCACGGCACGGTCAACCAAATTCAGGGTGACGGCTTGATGGCGATCTTCGGTGCGCCCGCGCATGATGATGAACATTGCGCCCAGGCCGTGAATGCCGCCCGTGAAATGATCGAATTGCTGAAAGCCTTTAACGAGCAACGCCTTACACAAAATAAAAGTGAAGTCCGCATCGGAATCGGCATCGCCACCGGGAAGGTCATCGCTGGTTATACCGGCACACAACACCGCGCCACGTATACCTGTGTCGGCGATACGGTCAACCTCGCGTCACGCATTGAGAATCACACCAAGGTTGTGGGGCAGCCGATCTTGATCGATCAATACACGCGCGATGGACTTCCGAATAGTATTCAGCTTGATGATCTAGGCGAAGTCTTGTTCAAAGGGAAAGAACAGGCGATCAATATCTTTTCGGTGAACTCCTAATAGATCCTTATGAAGTCTTTCCGCTTCGGATTACGAAGTATCCCCTATCTTTTTGCTTTGATCACGGTCACCGCATATGGCTTGCTCCTTTGGAAAACAGGTTTTTATTGGGATGACTGGCCCTTTGCCTGGATCGCTCAATTTCTTGGACCGCAGGAATTCTTTCGGGCATTTGCAGGGGTACGTCCATTTCTTGAACCGATCTTCTTTGCAACCACAAGCTTGATCCCACCCATTCCAATTTATTGGCAGGTCTTTGCACTGCTGATCCGCTTCATTTCAGGATGGTCAACCTGGTTCGTGTTAAGCCAGGTCTGGTCCAACCATAAGCGCGGGGCGCTGGTGGCGTCATTACTTTTTCTTGTGTTCCCGGGGTACAGCCAACACTGGGTGGCATTCACCCACATTAATCAGGAATGGATCCCTTTTATTTCCTATCTCCTGTCATTTGGTTTTACAGCCCGCGCCTTACGAGATCCTGCTCGCTTTTCAAGGGACGCAGTTCTTGCAGTTCTCCTCACCGTGGCTGGAGTTTTCCCAACCGAATATTTCATCGGACTTGAACCCCTACGCCTCTTATTCATCTGGGTAATTGTTTCTGAAGAAGAAGCCATACTTTGGCTGCGGGTCAATTACACCCTAAGACGCTGGGGACCTTACCTGCTTATCTGGCTTGGAAACATAATCTGGCTGGCATATTTTTACACGATCGGCTCATACGACTCTTATGCTATTACAGTGGTCAGGGAGCCGTTATCGCTGCCGGGGATCGCTTCCGTATTCATAGATGCGCTTTGGAAAACCGGGTTCTATATTTGGGCGCAGATCCTCGTACTAACAGCTCATACGCTCACAGCCCCATCCACACTTCTTACGATCGGCTTGATCATTGCATCCTTCACAGGGTTATTTTATTACTTCACAAAGCTTGATATTCCTACAAACGAGTCCGGGTTATTTGCCGGTCCAGCTTTATTCATTGGCGTTATCGGGATATTGCTTGGGCGTATCCCATCCTTAGCTGCCGGGCTGCCCTTTACACTGCAATCCACTTATGACCGCTTCATGATCTCGATGATGCTGGGTGGTTGTCTATTTATTACCGGGGCGATCGAATTGATCATTCGAAATGTGCCTGCCAAAACTGCTATTTTTGCCTTGTTGATCGCACTTGGCATTGGTCAACAATTTTTTAACGCCAACATCTTTCGCAGGGATTGGGAAAAGCAACAGGAGATCCTTTGGCAATTAAAATGGCGCGTACCCGGATTGCAGCCAAATACAGTGCTATTGACGAATCTGCTGCCGCTCGATCATGAAACCGACCTGTCTTTTACCGCGCCCGTTAATTGGATGTATACATCAAAATACACAAACGCCAATTTGCCTTACGGGGTGATCTTTTCAAAGATCCGGCTTGGCAGTTCATTGCCAGCGCTGGAAAAGAATATCCCCATTACCATTGGCATGCGTGGACCAAGTTTTCATGGTTCTACGTCACAAGCGCTTGTGATATATATGCCGAAAAGTGGCTGTCTGCGTATATTGGATCCTGTATTTGGAGACCAGTATACCTATGCAAGTCTATCTCAATATCTGGTGGATGCAATTCCGCTTTCGGATCCGAGCCTTATCAACGTGAACGCAAATGTTCCGATGGGAATTCCATTTCTTACGGAACCTGAACACCAGTGGTGCTATTACTACACAAAAATGGAATTGGCGCGGCAGAAAAAAGACTGGCAAGAGATCATGCGTTTGATGGGCGAAGCAAATTCGTTGGGCTATAAACCAAATGATCCATTTGAATTGTTACCTTATATAGAAGCTCAAGCTATAACAGGCAATATCGATGCCGCAGAAAAAATGTCCACTGAGGCATTGGAACTCGATAAGAGAATCAATAAGGGCTTGTGTCAGGTTTGGAAACGGGTGCAGGCACAGGCTTCGGCAGGAAGCGGTGAAGAATTCCAAGTTCATGATATTTTGTCCGAATTTTCCTGCAAACCGTAATATCCATCTAATTCCCTACCCCAAAACTTGACGCATTAAAGGGGATGTGCTACCATCATTAAAACTTTTGTTCGAATATTAGGAGAGAACTCTATGGCAAGAATGAAACGAGGCATGTTGATTGCCTCCATACTGATGTTGGCTTCAGTTGTGTTATCCGCTTGTAATCAACCATACTCACAAGCGCCCGCTGTTACGAATACACCGATCGCGCCAAATAATTTATTCGCATCTGCACAACCGACTGATATGGGCGCTGTTCAAGCCCTTGCAACCGGTTCAGCGATCGCGCAAATGACCACCTCCCCAGGCGCACCTGCCGCGGCTACAGCCACACTGGCTCCCGGCATCACGCCGCCCGCAGTCACCGCTACGAACACACCGTTGGTCTCGTTGCCCGCCACTGCGACTCTTGCGGTTCCACAGAATGCACCTTCCGCAACCCCGATCCCCGCAGGTTCACGCCCCGCAAGTTACACACTGCAGCAGGGCGAGTTCCTTTACTGCATTGCGCGCCGCTTCAATGTGGATCCGGATGAACTCCTGGCTTTGAACGGCATTTCAGACAGTCAAACCGTTTACGCAGGTTTGGCACTCAAAATCCCACAAAGCGCAAATGGCTTCCCCGGCAACCGCATGTTACGAAATCATCCCGCTTCCTACACTGTAACGGCAGTTGATGAAACGGTCTACAGTGTTGCCTGTCTCTTTGGCGATGCCGACCCAGCCCGGATCGCGCAGAACAATAACATCTCATTAGGTACAACCCTGACTGTCGGTCAGACGTTGAGCATTCCATAAGAAAAAACGAACGGCAATAAAAGCCCGGGCACATTGCTCGGGCTTTTTATAATCCACTTATCCTCACCCAGGAAGGAAAACTCCATGCCTTTTGAATTGATCAAATCAGAGATCCTCTTGCAGGGACGCGCTTTCAAGATCAGGCGCGACTACCTCAAAACACCCGATGGCCGCGAGACCAAATTCGAGATCATCGAACATGGCGGCTCGGTGGTCATCATTCCAATTGATGCAGATGGAAATATGCTCTTTGTCCGTCAATACCGTCATGCTGCTGGTGGAGACTTATTGGAATTACCCGCAGGCACGCGCGATGGAGACGAACCCTACGAGGCATGTGCCGCACGCGAGATCCGTGAAGAGACCGGGATGGAGGCGGGCACGTTAATTAAAGTTGGCGAGTTCTTCCTCGCTCCGGGATATTCCACTGAATTCATGGGTGTATTCCTCGCCACCGATCTGAAGCACAATCCGCTTGACCCGGATGCCGATGAGTTTTTATCGGTTGAGAAAATGTCTGTGAAGGAAGCCTTCGCAATCTCGGAACGCGGCGAAATGCCGGATGCCAAGTCGCTGGCGGCATTGTTACTCGCCAAACCGCACCTGGAGAAATATCTTGGCTAATTCAATGATGATCCTGATCGCGGGTCCCTATCGCTCTGGGACAGGTGACGACCCGCAGAAAATAGAAGCAAATATCCATGCGATGGAAACGTACGCACTTCCCATCTTTCGCCTTGGTCACATCCCAGTTTTGGGCGAATGGTTCGCGTTGCTTTTAGTCCATTTGGCGGGTTCAAAACAGATCGGCGATGAAGCCTTCAATGAAATCTTCCATCCCATTGCGAGAGACTGCTCGAGAAATGTGATGCCGTCCTGCGAGTTGGGGGCGCGTCACAGGGTGCAGACTTGATGGTTGAAGTTGGGCACAAAAACGGTTTGAAAATTTTTACCCAATTAGAAGAAATCCCACCTGCAAAGCAAGAATAGAAAAATAGGCTAAATAAATGAAAACAGGAGCAAAAATGCTCCTGTTTTCATTTTCCACTATTCCTATCCGAAATGTGACAACAGGGTAGCGCCCCATTAAAGCGTGGTGGTGCCTAAACCTTGCAAAAAACGGGGTTCATTGGCAAACTCTTGCGATTACCACAGCACGCGAGAAGCCCATG
>JAYUGV010000063.1:0-14108 GCA_043767565.1 Anaerolineales bacterium | reverse complement strand
TGCTTTGTTCGAATCAGCCCGAAGCGACGAAGTGATGCGTGTCCGCCGTCAGGCTTTGGAGTCGCTGGGGTATGCGTCCAAACCGGAAGTGGTCAAGTTGATCGAAGCCTCCATGAAACATACAGACTCTGAATGGCAGGGCAGCGCCTTGATCGCGATGGGTCGTTCAGCCGATGAGCGTTGGGAGGATGAGATCCTGCGCGCGCTGATCGATGAGAATGATGGCATCCGCCATGCCGCAGTGCGAGCTGCCGGGACGTTGCCATTGAAATCAGCGCGCACGGTATTATTGCGCATGCTCGCCGAGGGCGAGGAAGATGACGAGATCATCGCCGCCGCGATCTGGTCGCTTTCGCAAATTGGCGGCGAGGATGTGCGCACTTTTCTGGAAACATTGCTCGACCAGGTTGAAGAAGAGGAAGATGAAGACAAGATCGCCCTGCTCGAAGAAGCGCTTGATAATCTTGCCTTCACCGAAGACCTCGACCGTTTTGAATTGATGGCGATCGACCCGGATGTTCTCGACGATCTCGAAGGCGACGAGGTTGAAGACGAAGAAATAGAAATCGACGAAGAAGCTGAAGATAAATAGCTCTTGTTCTGTTGCTCTATTTATGTTCTTGTCGCAGTTGTACTGCGACAAGCTATCAGCAGTGCAACTGCTGATAAACTTCAAAGCATAATAACCACAAAATCACGGAGACGTTATAATCTCCGTGATTTTTATTTCAGGATGCTGTAACCGCCGTCTCCGGCGGCGTTTGCGGCGGCTCAATATATGGGACTACAATAAAACAAATCCATGTTAATCAACGTATTGCTTTCTGTATTTGCCAATAATATCCTGCCGATCATCCTGCTCGCGGGGGCGGGCTTCACGCTTGCCAAGTTATTGCAAATTGATTCGCGTAGTTTGGGACGGGTAGTATTCTATGTCTTTAGCCCGGTGCTGGTCTTTGATATTCTCATCAAGAATAAACTCAACTGGCGCGATGCTGCGGGTGTGATCGTGTTTACAACTGTGCTTGTGCTGACAATGGGTGCGTTGACGTATTTGCTTGGGTCGCTTTTGAAGATCGAAAGACCGGTATTGATCTCGATCTTGATCACCACCATGTTCGCCAACACGGGCAACTATGGCTTGCCGCTGGTCTCGTTTGCGTTTGGCGATAAAGCCCTGCCGTATGCCAGCATCTTTTTTATCACCACGACGACTTTGTTTTATACAGTGGGCGTGTTGATCGCCTCACTGGGACATATGAACTTCAAGGAAGCCGCGCTGGGATTGTTCAAGATCCCGACTCTGTATGCTGTGGCTATCGCGATTATGATCAACGCCTGGAGCGTCACCATCCCTGCGCCGGTCTATCGCGCAGTGGAGTTGGCGGCGGGCGGAACAATTCCTTTGATGTTGATCTTGTTGGGCGTGGAGCTGTCAAAGGTGGAGTTATCGGGGGATATCCGTGCCATGCAATTAAGTGTGGCGCTGCGTTTGCTCATCGCACCGCTGGGCGCATTGTTGATCGCCGCGCTCTTTGGTTTCAATGGAGTTATCCGTCAGGGTGTTGTCACCCAAGCCTCGATGCCGAGCATGGTCAGCACGACGGTGCTGGCAACGGAATATCACCTCGATTCAAAACTCGTCACTGCGGTGATCTTTATCAGCACGATCTTGAGTCCGATTACGTTGACATTGTTGCTGGTGTTCCTGGGGGCGAAGCCGTGATGAATTATGTAACGCGACATTTATGTCGCACTGCCAGGCGCGACATAAATGTCGCGTTACTTCTTATAGTCGCCGCGTCCGTTTTGTTGAGCACGGAGCAGGTTCGGGCGCAGACGGGGATCGCGATGCAGTCCACGGCGACGTATCAGTTCGGGGAGCAGATCACGTTCGTTGCGCAGGTCACAGCCCCGGTCCAGATCCAGCAGGCGAATATCGTCATCTTTGATGAGGCGCAGGCGGTCACGCAGGTGCAGCCAGTCCAATTCAGCGACGGCAGATCGAAATATCGTTTTGACGCGCGCCAGAATCTCGTGCGACCGTTTACGACCATCCGTTGGTATTATGAGCTGACTCTCAGTGATGGCAGTGTGGTTCAAAGTGATCCGTACTCGATGCGTTATGATGACAATCGTTTTACATGGCAGAAACTTGAAACAGGTCCGCTACTTGTGATGTGGGCGCAGGGTGATTCCGCTTTTGGTCAGAATGCCTTGAACGCTGCGCAAACCGGCTTGCAGAACATCAACAGCATTCTGCCCGTTGACCTTTCACAGCCTATTGATATTTTTATTTACCCAACTCAAAATGATCTCGCAGCGTTGGGCGCTGAAACCTGGGCGGCGGGTCATGCCAACCCCGCGTTGGGTGTAGTGCTCGTGGTCATCGAGCCGGGCGCGAGCCAAAGCCTCAGCATGGAGCAGCGCATCCCGCATGAACTCATGCATGTGATGTTGTATCGTCAGATCGGCGCGGGTTATCAACAACTCCCCGCATGGTTGAACGAAGGCATTGCGACACTGGCAGAAATTAATCCAAATGCGGATTATGAACGTGTGCTGTCCGACGCGAGTAATAACAACACTTTGATTCCCTTGGCGGACTTATGCGCCTCTTTCCCAGCCGATGCTGCCCAAGCGTTTCTGGCGTATGCCGAAGCCCGATCCTTTACCACCCATCTGCGTGATACGTATGGCGCGCCCGCGTTATTAAATCTTGCGAAAGTTTACGCCGAAGGTGTGGACTGTGAAAACGGTGCGCAGCGTGCGCTCGGCACTTCGCTTTCACAGCTCGAATTGACCTGGCGCGAGAAAAGCCTTGGGCAAAATGTATGGGGCGTTGCCTTTCGCAGTATGCTTCCATATCTGGTTCTGCTGTTGGTTGTGATTATTGTTCCACTTTTGGTGGGAATGAATTCGGCGAAGAAGAAAACGTAATAAATACCGTAATCATGTCACCCTGAGCGCCAGCGAAGGGTCTCTACGATAATCTCAGAGATTCTTCGCTGGCGCTCAGAATGACATACTATATTCAAGGTTGACAAACATGGATCAGAAACCTATACGGACAAACGTTAGAGTCCATATTTGGGTAAAAGGATTTGTGCAGGGCGTGGGTTTCCGCGCGCACGTGGAATATGAAGCAAGGCAGATTGGCGAGTTAACCGGCTGGGTGCGAAATGTGGGTTATGACACAGTCGAAGCGATTGCAGAGGGGGAGCGCGAAAAAGTGGAATCCTTCATCGAAAAGGTGAAACAAGGTCCACGCATGTCACGGGTGGATGATGCAAAGGTGGAGTGGGAAGATGCAACTGGCGAGTTTCGGGAGTTTGGGGTGAGGGGAAGCTCGTAAAAAACGTTTACATTTTGATATTGTTTGTTCTATAATTTCCTGCGCCGAAGGAATAGGATATGCCTAACATCAATGAACAGATACTTGATCAGAAGCTGTTTGAGCTTGAGCAGGTGCGCCGTTGGACTCCGCGCCTGATCTCGAAACTGGAGACGTTAATCCGCGCTGAGGATGATTATGATGTGTTTCGGGTTGACCCGCTTCTTTGGGCAAACGACAAGGGAATTGAAGAAAAAGAGTCGATTGATCTGTTTTTATATGCTGCCCATCAGGGTCTGTTTGAAATGGAATGGAACATTATCTGCCCAGTATGTGCCCAGATCGTGGTAAGTTTCAGCCGCCTTGAATCGTTGCACCCTCATTATGTTTGCCGCTTGTGTTCCTATCGTGGCACTGCGTCGCTAGACGATATGATTCAAATCTCTTTTACCATCTCGCCGCAAATTCGCGACCTTATTTTTCATCATCCCGAGTTGCTCTCTGTGGAGGATTATTACTGGAAATATCATGTTGCTAAAGGTGTGTTGCCTTTCCCCAACGGGTTCAGCTTTTATCAGATGATCCAGTACATTACCAAACTCATCACCTATCTTAATCCGGGAGAAAAGGTCAGTGTTGAATTTGATTCGCCGCAAGGTTTAATCTTCGCCGCCGATTATTTCACAGGCGCACGGCTGGGGTTTTTCTCCAGAGGGGAAATGACGGGAGAAGCTCATCAATTCAGTCTTCAAATTTCCGATAACAATTTTCAATCGACCAGCCAGCCGCTCATTATGAAAGAGTTGGATTTTGGTCACGATATTATTTTCGACTTCAAACCATATGCCGAATTCAATTCAGGCAAAGTCAGGGTTGAGTTTGAAAATAAAACAGACAGTAGGTCCGCGTTGTGGATGACACATTATCCATTGACTGGCAATGAGCAGGGCAGTAATCTGCGATTCGCACCTTTTCTAAATGGAAAAAAACTTGTCACCACGCAGACCTTCCGCGATCTCTTTGGCGCGGAGGTCATCAACAGCAATGAAGGCATTGATATTCAGAATATTACTTATCTTTTCACCGATTTGAAGGATTCAACTGTCCTGTATGACAAGATTGGTGATGCAAAAGCTTTCTTCCTGGTGCGGGAGCATTTTGAGACTTTGGGCAAGGTGGTTACGATGAATGAAGGCTCGATGGTGAAAACGAACGGTGATGCGATCATGGCTGTTTTTATGAAGCCTGTGGATGCCGTCAAAGCCGCCCTGGAGATGTTGCATGCGATCGAGACTTTCAACAGGAAGATCAGCCAAAAGCTAATCTTGAAAATCGGGATTCATACCGGTCGCTCGATCGCTGTCACGGTGAACAGCAGGTTGGATTACTTTGGTCAGACCGTGAATATTGCAGCGCGTGTTCAAGGTCTGGCTGGTGCGGGTGAGATCTATATTACAGATACAGTATATATAAGTGAGAAAGTCAGTGATGCGCTCAAAGATCATGCAGTGACGGCAGAGGCAACAACTGTCAAAGGCGTGAGTGAAAAATTGAAAGTGTATAAGATCGGGGCACATGATGCAGCGGACAGGTAGTCGTTGTAATTCAATTTTCGAATACCCTTATTATTGGCTCGTGAAATGGTTGGGTAAGAATATATTACCGGCGAGTTTCAAGAGTTTGGCGTGAAGCGAAGTGTGTGATTTTTTTCAACGCACTTCAAGATGAATGGTCACGGTATCGCCATCATTAAGCTTTTCCGCGACTTGGACGACTTTTTTAATCGACACCAGATAGCGTCTATCCTTGGGAAACAGGGATGTCGTAAATTCGGTTTTGCCGATCCGCACATGGACCGGGATCACGCCCCAGCCATATGTCACGAGTTGAGAGACCGCTTTGATGTCACGGCTCTGTTCTTCAGGGATGGTCACGAACAGGTAGGGCGCGGGACCTCGCCAGTAAAAGATCTTGCCTGTAAATTCGATATGCATGAGTGCTGCCTGCGCCTCTACACCCGCCGCGTATCCGTACTGCAATACGGACACACCACATGATTCGTCGAAACCGGGAACGACAACAACGCTCCGCACTTTTGGCAGGGGATGGCTTGACTGCCAACATCCAGGGTGAAGCCGCACGATTCGCAGACCACTTGCTTCGCACCGGGGAGCGCTTCCACGTCCGAACCGCAACTGCCGCAGTGACGTTGTTCTGATTCGTGCGGCTGCACTTCGTCGTATTCAGAATTCAAACCATAGAATTTCAGGAGTCGTTCCCCATCGGCAGGGACGAGGTGGGGGAGCCAGGCTTGGCAGAAGGTCGTATATTCCATGCGCAGAGCAACCTCAGACGAGGCATGATCGGGGTCCAATTGGTCCGCGCCTTGTCCCCGAATCAGCGCATATGTTCCCTCCATTTGCTGTTTGAACAACGCGGCATACTCCCAAAACGGACCAGCCACCATCCACGCGCCGCCGGGTGTCGGGATGCGTTGCAAGCGCGCGACCAACCCGTCCATTTTTGTTTGCAGCGTGGCTTGGTTGGGATCCATGTCTTTGATCACCGCACACTCGGCGCAGTAATCAATAAATTGTTTGCGAAAGTCCATATCCTTGATCGCGCGTGGCGAAGCGGCATTCGGACATTCCTGCAGCCACTGCGTAAAAACCTGTTTATAAATTTGACGCACCGCCTCGCGGTCATTGCGGGCTTTGGCTTGCATCAGCGGCATCTGCACGGTCATCATAATGCGCGAATAGATCGTATTCGTGATGCCCGCATTGGTGTTGGCGTTTGCCATGCGAAAGTCATAGTCCATGAGCGAGCCACAGAAATCACAATAGATGTACGCCGTAGTCGAAGGTCGCGACTTGGGCGCGCCACACTGCGGACAACTCACGCGCTTGATAAACCGCGAATGTGCCTTCAACGACTCGGGAATCGCATCACCCATTTTGGGAATCCCCGCTGAGATGTTCGATTGTTTCGGTTGTTCAGGCTTGCGTTTCTTGAAGAAGAAATCCATAAAGCACGCTCCGAAGAAGATATTGATAAAACTCACGAGATCATATCATTGGATGAAGAACCGCTGCCTCCTCCATTTTGGCTGAATACTAACCCTCAGCCTTACACAAACCCCAAGCCGCGTTCCTTCAACGAAACCCACTTTCCCTGACCGATCACCAAATGATCGAGCACATCCACATCGAGTAATTTGCCTGCCTGCACGATGGCGCGTGTCACGGCGACATCATCGGGGCTGGGAGTCGGGTCGCCGCTAGGATGATTGTGAATCACAACCAGCGCCGAAGCGTTCTTGCGAATTGCTTCCTTGAAGATCTCGCCCACGCGTACCTGTGATGAATTGACGGAACCTTTATACACTTCCACAGTTTCCATCACGCGGTTTCTTCTGTCCAATAGAATCACGCGCAAATGCTCCTGCTCCAACGCGGACATCTCATACGAGACCAGCGCCGCCGCATCGGCAGGGGAGTTGATGCTCGGTCGTTCTTCGGGAGCTTCAAGCGTGAGCCGTCGCCCCAATTCAATCGCAGCTTTGATTTGCGCCGCTTTGGCGTCACCGAGTCCATGTTGCTTTTTTAGTTCGACAAATGGAGCGCGATGCAAGCCGGTCAACCCGCTGAATTTGTTGAGAAGGCGTTGCCCGACCTCAACCGCATTCTCGCCTTTGACGCCAATGCGCAGCAGGATCGCGAGCAATTCAGCGTTGGTCAAGGCTTGGGGTCCCAATGAGGCAAGCCGCTCGCGCGGACGATCCGCTTCGTGCAAGTCCATGATGCGGTAAACGGGTTTGGGATTAGTGTCAGCCATAAGAATGTCCTCGATGAGTGAGATAGGTCTATTTTACAGCGAATCCATTGAAATCCTTTGCTTGACATTGCCTAATCCGTACAGTAGAATGTCATTCGCCTTGTAACTTGGGCCTGTAGCGCAGTTGGGAGCGCGCCTCAATCGCACTGAGGAGGCCAGGGGTTCGAATCCCCTCAGGTCCACTAGGCAGTGAACAGTGGACAATTTGAGAGCCGGTTCACTGTCACCAAAACAACAGGGGCCCATAGCGCAGTTGGGAGCGCGTCTCAATGGCATTGAGAAGGTCGAGGGTTCGAATCCCTCTGGGTCCACAAAATTAAATAAGAAGTCACGGCAGGAGTAGTAGGTTAACCCGTCAGCGAGTTGGGAGAGTGAGGTGGAAGCCCAGCAAAGGTATCGAACGGGTATACCAGTCAGTAAGACCGAACTCGCCTGTTACCCCTGAGCGTAGTCGAAGGGGAGACTTGGATGGTGAAGCGATATAGTCATCCACGGGTTTGCCCGTTATAGCGCTCAAGAGAGGTAAGTCGAGATTTTATCTTGACCTACAATTCGGGTGGTACCGCGGAGAGAACTCTTCGTCCCTGATGTGGATGAAGGGTTTTTTTGTTTAACCCTCACCCTGGCCATCTCCCAAAGGGAGATGGGATGATTTGAAAAGGAGGCACTCATGAACATTCGTATCAATATTATCTTCTGGAAGCAGGGACCTCTACTTTCATGCCTCCTGTTTGCATTATGATGCATGTATCCGCATAAGAAACTTGACGTTCAACATTCAACATTTATACAAATGAGGCAAGAATGGCTACAACAAAAAAGAAAACAATAACGAAGAAGAAAACAGCCCCGAAGGCAAAAAGGACTTTGGTAAAAAAGGTAGTTGCCAAGAAGGTTAAAGCGACAACCAAACCTGCGGCTTCAAAAGTAAAAGCTGTTAAGAAGGTCTTTGCTAAAAAGGCTGTGGCGAAATCGAAAGCCGTGAAATCATCTGTTACAAGGGTGATTGTCCCTGCAAAGCCAAAGAAGGTTGTTGCGAAGAAAGCCGCCGCAAAAGCGACTGAAGTCGCTACTACTATAGCGAAGGATATCTCTTTCAATCCGCAAGCCTTCGAGCAGAAGTGGCAACAGAAATGGGAAGCGGATAAGTTGTATCGCGCCGTGATCGATGAGAGCCGACCGAAGTTCTACGCGCTGACGATGCTGCCCTATCCCAGCGGTGACCTGCACATCGGTCACTGGTTCTCGATGACGCCGCCGGATGCGCGTGCGCGCTTCAAGCGCATGCAGGGCTATAACGTGTTGTTCCCCATGGGCTTTGACGCGTTCGGTCTGCCTGCCGAGGGTGCCGCGATCAAACACAATGTCCACCCGAAGAAGTGGACGTATGCCAACATCGAACGGATGCGCACGCAGATGCGTTCGATGGGCGCGATGTTCGATTGGGAGCGTGAAGCTGTCTCGGCTGACCCCAAATATTATAGATGGACTGAATGGTTCTTCATTCAGTTATTCAAACACGGGTTGTCATATCGTAAAAAGGCAACCGTGGATTGGTGCCCGAAAGACAACACCACATTAGCACGCGAACAAGTCAAAGGCGATGATCGCGTTTGTGACCGCTGCGGCACGCCGGTCATCAAAAAGGATTTGGAGCAGTGGTTCTTCAAAGCTACGAAATACGCCGACGAGTTGCTGCACTTCGAGGGCATTGACTGGCCTGATTTCATCAAGGTTTCACAGACGAATTGGATCGGTCGCAGTGAAGGTGCGTCGGTTCAGTTTTCAGTGATCAGTAATCAGCCCGGACTGATTACTGATCACTCGATCACTGTATTCACCACTCGTCCGGATACGTTGTGGGGCGCAACGTTCATGGTGATATCGCCGGAGCATCCGCTGGTGGAGAAGATCACCACGCCTGAGAACAAAGCAGCCATCAGCGAGTATAAGGCTCAAGCGGCGAAGCAGACCGACATCCAGCGTGAAGCGAAAGATAAAGAGAAGACCGGTGTCTTCACGGGCGGCTATGCCATCAATCCAGTGAACGAGGAACGCATCCCGATCTGGGTGGCGGATTATGTGTTGATGTCGTATGGCACCGGCGCGATCATGGCTGTCCCTGCGCATGATGAACGCGACTTTGAATTTGCACGCAAGTTCGGGTTGAAAGTGATGCCAGTGATTCAACCCGAAGGTGTTGCTGAGTTGAACGGCGATACGATGGAAGTTGCGTATCCGGGTGAAGGTGTGATGATCAACAGCGCACAGTTCAATGGTACACGCGCAACGAATGACAAGGGCGTGAAGAATCCTGCTATCAAAGCGGTCATCGAATATTTGGAGCAAAAGAAAATCGGGAAGGTTGACGTGAACTATCGTTATCGCGATTGGTTGATCTCGCGTCAGCGTTTTTGGGGTGCGCCGATCCCGATGATCCATTGTGAGATACATGGTTGGAACCCCGTGCCTGAAGATCAACTGCCCGTGTTGCTGCCCGACGATATCGACGAATGGAAGCCGACCGGTGAATCGCCATTGAAGTTACATCCCACATGGAAGAACACGACCTGCCCGGTCTGCAACGGACCCGCCACGCGCGAGACCGATACGATGGATACGTTCATGTGTTCGTCGTGGTATCACTTGCGTTACTTGAGCCCGGATAATGACAAGGCGCCGTTCGATGACGCCGAGTATAACTATTGGATGCCCGTGGATACCTACACCGGCGGCAGCGAACATGCGACGATGCACTTGTTATACACGCGCTTCTTCCACAAGGCGCTGCGCGATATGGGTATCGTTGAAGGCGGCGAGCCGATGATGCAGCTGCGTAATCAAGGCATGGTGTTGGCAGAAGATAACAGCAAGATGTCGAAGAGCCGCGGCAATGTCGTTGCGCCGGATGTGTTGGTCAATAAATATGGAGCCGATACAGTCCGCGCCTATTTGATGTTCTTCGCGCGCTGGCAACAGGGCGCACCCTGGGACTCGAACGGTATCGAAGGGACTGCGCGCTGGATCCGCCGTACTTGGATTTTGTTTACAGATGCGGCAGCGGATGGCGAAGCGGATAAACGGATACAGGCAACGGATGAAACGAAAAAGAATCTACGCCGACGCGTTCATCAGACTCTGCGTAAAGTGACCCATGACTTCGAGAACTTTGAATTCAACACAGTCATCTCGTCCTTGATGGAATTGATGAATGAGATGTACAAGGCGCGCGAAGCTGGAGCAATCGGTTCACCTGAATGGAGCGAAGCGCAGGAGATTTATGTAAAGATGCTGGCTCCTGTCGCACCGCACATCGCCGAAGAACTGTGGACGAATCACATGGGTAAACCCTACTCGATCCATCAACAGTTGTGGCCCAAGCTTGATGAAGCCGCCACCAAAGAAGACACGATCGAGTTGCCAGTGCAGATCAACGGCAAAGTGCGTGACCGTGTCATCGTCCCGGCTGAGGCGAGTGAAGATGAGATCAAGTCCGCGGCGCTGGCATCGGAGATCGTCCAGAAATACCTGGACGGTAAAGAGCCGAAGAAGCTGATTGTGGCGAATCGGAGATTGGTAAGTATTGTGGTTTAAGAGTGTAGAGCATGGGGAATAGAAAATAGTCAAAGGCGGCGGATTTTCCGAAAGGAGAGTCCGCCGCCTTTTTGATTCTTGCATCATACAAAGGTACTAATTGCGATGGATGATCAATTATTTCTTCCGCAACTATTCTGCAACATCGTGGCAATTCTACTGTAACGTAATAAACCAGAGTGCGGTCATACAATGGAAAGGAGTTTAGACCCTATACTTGTTCCAAAATAGATCTGGTGGGATTTACATAGTATGTAGGTTTGTATTGATGCCACACAGCTTGAGTGTTCATCGGCTGTATTTTGGTTTAGAAAATTTATATTCCATAAGGAGAAAATTGCCCATGAGATCCAAACGTCTGTTTCAAATCCTTGTCCTGTTTGCGCTGGTGTTCAGTTCCTTTGGGAGCGGTCAGCATGTAAGCGCCAGTCCCAATTCGCCGCGCCCCTTGGCGGATGCCCTGGTTATCAATCGCAACCTGAATATCTGGGATGCCACGTATATTGGTTTTGTGAGTGCCAGTATTTACGAGAAATGGCATCTTGATCTTACAGAAGCGCATGACTTCGTGGTTTCGGTTTCTACAGTTACCGGTGATCTGGTGCCCCTGCTGATCTTGCAGGATGCTAATGGAGTTGAACTCGCGCGCGGTACGGGTTCTTTGACCACTTCCCAGCCCGCGGGGAGTTACTACATCCAGACCCAGCCGGCATCGGGCAGTGGTTTTTATGTGTTAACCCTGCGACAGATCGTGAACGTTGTGCCATCTGTATTCACGAATGTGAATCCTGCCAGCTTGAATGTGGGGGAGAGCGCGGTGGTCACGGTTACATTGAACAATGTTCCGGCTGATGGTTACACCAGTGCCGAGTTCACCTGTACCTATGATCCCGCTGTGTTGGAAGCCAGCAATGTTGTCGTTGCCGATCTCTTTGGTGCGGATGCTGTCACAGCGATCAATGACCCGCAGAATGGTAGCTTCATTGTGGCAATCGCGGGTAGTAATGGTAATAAAGCTACTACGAGTGGAACTGTATTTACCTTCAGCGTAAAAGGTCTGCAAGCCGGGCAAGCCGCAGTGGAATGTAAAGCACGCGTCTCCAAAGGCGATAGCCTGCTTACTGATTTGCCCTCCACAGGCACAAGCGTGACCGTTATCGGCGTTGCACCTACATTCACGCCGATCGCATCGCCCACATCGATATTTACTGCCACCCCGGATGGATCAGTTACTGCTACAGCCACATCCAATGGTTCAGCCACCGTTACTTCAACTCCGGATGGATCAGCCACCGTTACTTCCACCCCTGATGGTTCTGCAACGTCAACTTCAACCCCTGCACCGCTTGAATCACCGACGCCAACATTCACGTTCACACCTGATGTATCACCGACGCCGACATTCACTTTTACGCCGGTTGCATCCCCCACGTCTTTGCCGATCGGGTCACTGACCGGACAGGTGCTGGCAAGCAAGCCGGTCACGGTGAATTTGTATTATGCAGATAGCACACTTGCCGCATCGGTAGCTGCCAACCCCGATGGTACTTTCAGCCTGCAGGCTCCGGCTGGGACGTATACGGTTACTGCTGCCGCCAGCGGGTTTCTCAGCGCCCAGGGTTCGGTCACGATTGCAGGCGGCTCTGCCAGCCCAATGCCGACTATTAGCCTCCTGGCTGGTGATATTGATAACAATAATGTGATCGATCAATTTGATGCCATAACGATCGGCATGAGCTACAACTCGGCAACCCCTGTCGAAGCTGATCTTAACAGTGATGGTGTGATCAATGTTCTGGATTTGGAATTGCTTGCTCGCAACTATCGCGCGACGGGTCCGACTGCCTGGCAATAAGAGCGTTTGAATATGTTCGGGGCGCACAAGTCTCGTGCGCCCCGAATTTTGGAGTTTTATGAAAGCTGTTCATGCATTTATTCTGGCACTGATCTTTACGTTTGTCCTTGTGGCGGGTGCAGGTGCCCAGTCTGCTGAAAGCATTTGGTTGACCGCCAACACAACCGCTTATAAGACTGGGGAAACGGTCGTTGTTACGCTCAATGCCGCTTCTGCCACACTCATTCAGGGCTTTACATTTCAGGTCCGCTACGACCCCGCATGTTTGCGACCGACCAACGCATCCAGCCCGATCCCTGGCATGAATGGACTGCCTCTGCCGCAATTGACTGGTTTGGCAGACGGTTCGTATGCCAGCACCACGCCGCAAGCTATTAATGGTGTTTTGGCTGAAGTGCGTTTCGTGGCGCTGAAAGGTTGTCAGACCAACCTCGCATTGGAGAGCGCCGCGCTTGCCATTCGTAATGAATCCGGGTTTGCGGCTCCGCTGGCAGGTGTGGTTCTTGGCGAAAAGAATATCGCGTTGAATATCGATAAGGAAGTTGTGGAATCACAGGCGGCACAACCTGCTTCTGGCGCGTTGTTACAACTTACGCCTCCACCGGTGACAAGTAAAGGTGTCCCCGGTTGGTTGATCGGTGTCTTGAGTGTTATGCTGGTGATCGGCGGTGTATATGTGCTCTACAAACGACTGCCACAAGATACTGCCTCGGCGCAAAATGGTTCATCATTTTCCCGCGCTGCCAGTTTGCAGATCAAGCATGGTCCAAATGCGGGTAAGAGTATTAAGTTAACCAAACTTCCCTGCCATATCGGGCGTGACCCGATGAATGAGATCCGGGTGGATGACCCGCATGTGATCAGTCAGCATGCCAGGATCTTTGCCGACAGTCATAGCTATTATCTGATGGACTTGGGCGGTGAGACCTACATCAACGGCAAGGCATTGATCAGAACCTCTGCGGCTTTGCAATCAGGTGATGTGGTGCGGCTGGGTAAAAGTGCGCTGTTCGTGTTTGGCTCGTGAGATGCTGTCCAGCGTTGCCGACGATAAGATGTCAGCGTAGTGAAATATTAGATGGAGAGAATCAGACAGCCCCGTCGAAAGAAGCGAGGAACGATGTCCAAAAAATATAAAAGAGTATTGCGGATCCTAAGTCTGCTTTTGTTGCTGACTTCGTTTATCCCATTGAATCAGCCCGTGTTGGCTGCGCCCACGCTGCCGCCTGTGGATATGTTTCAACTGCCATGGGAGCAGGGCAAAGCCTGGGTCGCGATCGACGGGTTCGATAATGGCAGCAACCGTTTGCCGGGCAGCCCGCATAATTATCGCAACGGCGGCGCGATTGATTTTGCGCCGCATAATAATATGATCAGAGGCGAGAACACTTCCAATTTTTGGGTGGCGGCGGCGGCGGATGGGACGATCGTTGAAATTTCGAAATGCAATGTGAAGATCGCACATGCCAACGGTTGGGTAAGCGAGTA
>JAYUGV010000062.1:0-14109 GCA_043767565.1 Anaerolineales bacterium | reverse complement strand
GCATGGTCCCGAACGCAGACTGAAAGCGGATGGTTTGTCCAGATACTTGAAATTCGACAACGGGACAATACACGCCGCCGCTTCCTGGATTCGTGACGGTTCTTTCCAAGCCGGTAACTGTGCCCTGCACCGATATACGATCCGCAAGCTGACGGCTCTGACGCACATACACCACCACTGCGCCGATCAATAATCCGATCGCGAACAAAGAGACGAGGCATCCGCCGACGAAAAACCCAGCACCCATACGATTTTCCTCTTTCTGATTGCATGCAGTATACAGCCGAGAGGCGAGAGAGGCAATAGCATCAGAGACACGGGTCTACCGTGCCTCTGATTTGCATTCAACATGTCACTCTGAGGGAGCGATAGCGACCGAAGAGTCTCGCTCGTTGTGGTAGAGACTCTTCGCTACGCTCAGAGTGACATGGCTTAGACTATTACGGCTTCGGGGTCTTCACCGGGCGCGGATTGGCTTCACGGAAAGCTTTGATCGCATCGCGCAGTGCCTTGCCGGTTCCGTCCATGGCGGCTTTGATTTCCTGCATCTTATCGTGCATCGCCTTGACGGTCTCTTGGGCTTTTTCGGGATCGGTCACTTTGCCATTGGCGTCAAAGCCCTGATGCGAGTTGATGATGCCCTTGGCGCTTTCGTAAATGGGATGCGCATCTTTGATCGCCGCATTGAACGCATCCAACGCGGCTTGCACGGCAGAGACATCCTTGCCGTTGGCACTCGCCTTATCCAGCAACTTCTGGACTTTCCCAACGAATTCCTCAGCCTTACCCATGCGCTCGTACATCTTAAGTTGACGCGCCCAAGCCTTCTCCAATTTTTCGTTGGAGACCTGCCCCGCAGGCGGCGGGGTCGGGTCATTCGCCCCCATAGCAGATACGCTGACGAACGGCAGACTCGCCAGTCCCAGCGCGGCGACCAGTGCTACTAAAATCGTTTTCTTAAATATGTTTTTCATCGTAATCTCCTTGTGTAGTTTAGGTTACGATGTTGATTGTAGGTTGTGCAAGTTATGGGGGTATGGCGGGGATGTAAAATCTTTGTAAAATATTCGGCGACTAAGATCAAGGTGCAACCATCCAGCCTACTGGGTTGGCATTTTCTGCTATGGGGAAAGCAGTGTTATTAGAGAAGTCAACAACTAGCACTTTACTCTTATCATTTGCATAACAATTTTCAACCATCAAATATTTTCCATCTGGCGACCAGATTGGCGGAGAAACGCCGATTGGAAAAGAGTCTTGTGCAACATTTAAGATACAGTAGTTTACAGTATTTCCTGTTGCATAATCAGTCACCATTAAGGTTGAATTTGCTTCCTTATCATGTAGCCAGAAAGCAATCTTATCTCCATTAGGAGACCAGTTTAGGCTGTCAATCGTAAGAGGAAGCCCAAAGGTATCAAACAAATGGGTGAGTTGTCGAACCTGCCCATCCTTTTCTACAATGAAGATTTCATCGGGTAAGCCATGTAAGTTTTGTTCCGGGAATATTGACGCCACAACTGCTGCTACATCCCCAGAAGGTCGCCAGCTTACAATGGGCGCACGATCATAACCATCCTTGATACGAGCGATGATAGTATTTGAACCCAAATCTAAAACGTTGATTTTGCTGCCACCTTTATAGATTACCTTTGAAAGTGATGGGTCAAAGGAAAAAACAAATTTTGAATATAAGTTGAATTCAGGAAAATCTAAAGGCGAAAAGCTCAATTGCGTATCTTGATATGGGTCAACAACAATATAGTCGTTAGATTGTGAAATGACAAGCTGGTGGTCATTAAGCCAGCCTCGAAAACTAAACTCTTGCTCTGAAGACCATGCAACTTCTTGAAAGCGCCCTGCACTGTCAACTACCACTAATTCCCATTTCGATGTAGCGTTGTTGAACCATGAATATGCTAAGGCATGTCTATCGGACGATACATCTACATCCCACGCGGATTGATTTCCTGTTTCAACAACTTTTGAAGCGCCATTTTTCAAATCCAATAGGGAAAGGTTCAAGCTAAGAACAGTACTGCTCAAAGAGCGCAAAACTGCAACTCCTTCAAGTTGAATTCCTTCTGGCTGTTGTGCATATTCGGTAACACAAGTCTTTGATGATTCCCAATTAGCAGCCAAACTTGTTGCTGTCGGCAAGGGAGTCGGTGAGATAACTGGCACAGTTATTGTAGTTGCCACAGTTATTGTAGTTGCCACAGCAATTGGAGTAGGTACTTCTAGGTTGTTTGGTATTGGGGAAGCAACATCACAAGCAACTAACCAAATTGCAAGAGAAATTACATAAGCTGATTTTAAAATTCGTTTCATCCCAACCTCCACGAAAAATCAAAAAACTTACACCCTTCTCAACACCAACATCGTCAAGTCATCGGCGGCGGGCATACTATTTTTTATATCCCAAATACACGCGCGCAAAACGACGAATATTCAAAGCGATTTGGAGGGCTTCATGCGCATCCTCGGGTGTTGGCTGATTCCCCGGGTAGCGCGTATGGACGGCATAACCTGTCAGCCTGCCAAGTTCCTCCTTTGTGTAACCCGTTAATATGCCTGCCTTATTACACAAACCATCAAGTACGATCAGATCATGTGTTTTAGGAAAAGCAATCTCTTTCGCGACCAATAACGCTTTCAAATATTTCTCTGCGCATTGTTGGCTGTGAAAACAGGAGGAGGTTGTAAGCGGTTTACTGCGCCGCAGGGAACTTTTTGCCATGATAAGATCTTCTTCGGCATATTCCACCCACTCATTGGCTTCACTTGAAGTTTTCATACACAACCTTCCCCTTCGCCAATGCCTCACGCATAAAGAAATTACCCTTCTTCTTCAACTCCGCCTGAATTTCCCTGGGTGTTTTCACAATAATATCCACTGGAAATTCTCGTGGATATAACAGATTTGAGACAGCAAGATACCGGTCAACTTGTTTTGCCCGGGTTTTCATGATGATCAGCAAATCCACATCGCTATCCGGAGTTGGTTTTCCGTAAGCGTACGAACCAAAGAGGATAATCTTCTCCGGTTTTAGTTCAGCTGCAATTCGCCCAATCGCTTTCGGCAATGTTTTCGATACTGGAGGAAAACCAGTTGGTCGAACTTTGGTTTTGACAGTGAGCGAAGTAACTTTCATACTTAAAATTCTATCACACCCTCCGCAACACCAGCATCGTCAAGTCGTCGGCGGCGGGCATATCTTGTACGAAATCGAGCAGAGCTTTATCGTTTGGTCTCATCCCATTTTGTACGAGGACCATCCAGAAGGATTCGAACATTGTTCAAGATGTTTCTTCCCAAAATCCCAATGGAGCGATCAACCAGTAAATATTCACCTGCAAATTTCTTGCCGAGAACAAATAGCTCCAATTTTGCCAACTTCAATCGTTTAATTTCACCATCGAAGACCTGAACTTCAAAATCAGAATCTTCATCAATGGATACTCCAAGCTGCTTCACCGCATCGGATGGGAGCAAAGTGGCATCTGCGCCAGTATCGATCAACATCGGCACATCGGATAACAAAACGCCAGTTGCTGGATTACGTAAGGTTACATAAGCAACTGGCGCAGGCGGGTCAAAGTTTTCAGTGTCGTAATCTGGCATTAGGCTTTTCCGCTGTGACTTCCATCTTGAAACGAGCCGCATCCTTACGACGAATCAACCGCGGCGAAAGAATCTGAATCACTTTTTTCTTGTCCATTTTCAAATCGGGCACAATGACATATACCATCGCGTTCTCTGGCAGTTTGATCCCTGCCTTCAAACGGATTTTGCCTTTTTCCACGATACCTTCATAAGTTGTAACAGCCATAGGACACCTCTTTGGGAATTATAGCATTTAACGCTTACAGCTATAAGTTGTTTTTACACCCTTCTCAACACCAGCATCGTCAAGTCATCGGCGGCGGGCATGTCCTGCACAAAATCGAGCAGGGCTTTTTCGACCACGTCCATTAATTCGTGGGCGGAGGAACATTGATTGGCGGTGATCGAGTCGGTGAGACGTGCTTCGCCGTAGAACTCGCCTTCGCTGTTGAATGATTCGGTCAAGCCATCGGTGTAAAGGAAGATATGATCGCCTGATTCTAATTGGATGGTACGCTCTTCCACGGGATGATTGATAAACGCACCCAACGCAATGGCTGTGCGCGTCAAACGTTCGATACCGCCAGAGTTCTTGACCCATAACGGTGGGTTATGTCCCGCATTGACATAGGTCAATTCGTTATTGTTCATATTCAACACGGCATAGACTGCCGTCACGAACATGCCTTGTTTGGTATCGGGGACGAGTAGTTCGTTCACGCGGCGCAAGGCGTCAGCAGGCGAAGTGTTCTCTAGTACAGCTGCCCGCACGAGGGTCCGTGTGAGCGCCATGAACAACGCGGCAGGCACACCCTTATCGGCAACGTCCGCGATGAAGAGACCGAGGCGGTTATTCGGTAGGTCAAAGACATCGTAAAAGTCACCGCCCACCTGACGGGCTGTCTTCCAACGCGCGGCGAGTTCCCAATTATCGAAAGTGGGCAAGGATTCAGGTAGAAACGTTTTCTGAATTTGGCGCGCCAACTGCACCTCGGTCTCGAGGCGTTCGCGTACTACCATCTCTTTTTGGAGCAGATCGTTTTGGATCGCAAGCGCAGCTTGTTGCGCAATACCGGTGACGATCTCCAGGCGGCGCGAGCGGAAGCGTAATCCGCTAGCGGCTTCTTCGATGATCATGACGCCATACAGATCATCCCGCACAGCGATCGGCACGGCAAATAACAAGGCATTGGGGCTGCCAAGATTCACTTCTTTTGTGAGATCCGCTGTAAGCCAGGCGCTTAATCCGCTGGCGCCATCAAGTTGACAGGCGAGCATACCGGTCGCATCGTGGCATGAATCTAAAAAGGAAAATTCACCGGGCACAAAAGCGCGGTTCCAAAACGAGATCGAATCTTCATCGCTCAAGCCGTATTCCTGTGAAGGACGATAGAGCTCTTTCTCTTTATTCCATTCATATAACGCGGCACGCTGCACACCCACCAGGATCGGCATGATACGGATGATCGTACCGAGGATCTCACCGAGGTCGCTCAAGCTCACGATCGCCTGCGCCACTTGTAATAACGCGGCTGAAGCATACGCCTGTTCCTGCGCGGCATCATATAAACGCGCGTTCTCTATCGCAACTGCGGCATAGCTCGCGAACGTGGTGGTCATTGCCTGGGCTTCATGTCCGTATCTGCCCGAGGTGTTATGTGCGAGCGTGATCACACCCAAGGGTCTGTCACCCAGACGCAATGGCACAGCCAACGCAGAGTAATCCTGATCAAAACCGGCAGTGATGCCCGTTGCCCAAAGCGGATCAGAGGGCTTGCGGATCAGTGCGGTCTCGGAATACAAGGCGTCTTCCAAACTACCGTATGCCTCAGGCGAATCATAAAGCGTCTGCTCCAAACGATCTTCGTCACAATTATGGCAGGCGGCTAGATACAACTCATCATCTTCGAGCAGCCAGATCGCTGAAATATCAACCGGCAGGTTGCGATCCAACTCGGAGAGAATGGCTTCGAGCACATTGTCTACGCCTACGTTCTCAGAAATCAAGCCCGCCACTTCGCGCAGACCTTCGCCCACCTGCCTACGCCATTGTTCCGAGCGATACAAGTCCGCGTTGTGGACGGCGATGGCGATATTATCCGCAACCGCTTCAAAGATCATCAAGTCATCTTCAGTGAAAGAGTTGCGTTTATCTGATTGAATATCCAAAATACCCACCACTTGCGCATCATAGATCAGCGGCACGCATAATTCAGAAGTTGTATTATGCGGCGGGAGCGGCGAAGGGCGATAGCGTTTATCCTTCTTCACGTCATTGGCAAGGATCGCCTTGCCCTCACGCGCCACCAACGGGATGATGCCCTCGGCGTCATCTAATGAAAGCATGTAACCCGCCAGGTCTTTACTGCGTTTACCACTCCCCGCCTGAAAACCAATTACGCGGCGCATTGGATGCACAGTAAATAGCTGAACATGCGGATACCCAAATCGGTCATGGATCAACCCGGCCACATTACTCATCAACGTCCGCAGGTCAAGCGATGAACTGACACTCTTGCTGACCTCCGAGATCAAAGTCAATTGCTCGGCACGGCGGCGCAGGTCACCATACAAACGCGCGCCTTCCACGGCGCGCGCGATCGTATCTGCCAGCGCTTCGAGGATCAACAAATCATTCGGATGGATGGCGTTCACCTGATCGCTCTGCACATCCAAAACGCCCAGTACCCGATCTTCGATCTTCAGCGGGATGACGACTTCGGAACGAGTCTCAGGCAAGATATCGATGTAACGATAACGAGGGTCTTTCTGCACATCCGGGACAAGGATCCGTTCACCCTCAGCCGCAGCCTGCCCGATCAACCCCTGACCGATCTCCACCTCCAAAGCGACTCTGGCCCTAGGGCCGGCCTTGCGGCGTCCCTTACGCGGTGCCATCGCGCTCGAACGGAATCGCATCGAGGTAGTGCGTTCATGGACTGTAAAGATGGCTACATAGTAATAATGGAATGTCTGCTGAATTAATTCAGTCACGCGGCTGGCAAGTTCATTTACGCTCAGCGCATTGGCGATCTGGGCGCTTACTTCACGGACGAGATTCAACTGGTTGAGCCTGAATCGTTCCACCGCCGCGCGATGTGACGCGATCAAACTCATCGCAATGACACCGGCGAGTCCTTTGAGCAGGTCTAATTCATCTTGTTTGAAGTCAGGTCCTTTGGGGCGGCTTACTTGAAGCGCTCCCAGTGTCATCCCCTGATCATCGAGCGGGATCGCAGCCCATGTTCCAGCGTGTGATGAGGCGCGGTCCTTCGTCGCCCGTTTTTGTTTGGTGCATAACTTCCCCAACTTCAAGGCGCGCTGCATCCCAGGCGCTAACGGTCGCACCGGAAAAAGCGATCCTTCCGCCAGGTTGGGCAGTCGGAAAAGATCCTCGTGCAACCAGACATCCGCACTGCCGTCGAGCAGGCGCGAGGTCATATTGACGATGCGGTCGTGCTGCGAGGCGAACGAGGTGGTGCTGGCAAGCTGTTCTCCGAGGCTGGCAAGATCCCGCCAGTCTGCCGAAACGGGAGAACGGGTAACGGCGCTCATCCCGTACGCCTCGGGAACGGGTGAATTGACGCGCACGGAATCATGGCGTCTACCTCTTTCGTTTGATCATTATTAGTGTATTGCTTTTATTTGGTTTGGTTTCGTAATGGACTTCATCCATCAACTTGCGCATGAGGAATATCCCCAGCCCCCCGATCTTGCGGTCTGATAGATCTGCCTTCAAGTCTGGCAGGGGAATTTCAGAGGGATCAAAAGATTCACCGTGGTCCACCAAAATGATCGTGATGGCATTCCCTTTCACGCCGCAGGAAAGTTCCAATAGCCCGTCATTCACACCCTCGTAGGCATGCTCAATGATGTTGGAAGCAGCTTCATCGGCAGCTAACTGGATGTTGTAAACATCCTTATCGCCAAAGCCGCCAGCGCGCGCAATATCTCCGACAAACTCTCTGATCTCATCGAGATATTCAAACTTCGCAGTAAATTGAACAGATCGCATCGGATATTTAAAAGCCGCCTTCAGTTATGCTATTTACCAAAGACGGCATCCTTCCTGATGAAATGGTTGGAACTCCGAACGCAAACTTACTTAGAAATGCCCCACAGCTGTGAGGGTATCATCAAAGGATTTAAACAGTTCAGTGAAACCAGCCAGTTCCAATGCTTCACGGATACGATCAGGGACATTGACCAGCACCACTTCGCCGCGATTATATTTCTTGGAGTTACGCTGTGCCGCCAATAAAGCCCTGAACCCGGCGCTGGACATATATTCCAAGCCTGTCATATCAACGACCAGTTTATACTTTCCGCTCTCGTTGGCGGCTTCCAGCGCCTGCGCCAGTTGCGGAGCAGTTGAGCTATCCACGCGGCCACTGATCGTGATCAGGTCGCAATGCTTGAATTCCTGGGTTGCTATTTCCATGGGACATCCTCCATATTGAAAGTAGGTGCTGTTTCGCAGATTATATCACGAGATAGTTGACAGCCTTTAGCCAGACCGCTCATGAAAATGGGAGCTCATAACGAAGGAAACGCTTAACATGCAGGCTGAAGCCGCCGTCACTTCGACACGGTGAGCGCAAGACGAACCGTCAGTACAAGCCTCGGCGGCGTTTTACATGCAACTCCTTCGCCGAGGACGGCGAAGGGAGCAAAACCATTTACATACTGTTAGCACACCCATGACAAAGCACACATTCAATAAACAATCGTTGGATGCTATACTTAACCAATCCATGAAAAAGTTTACGCGCGGCATATTTCAAATCCCTGAATACAGCGATAACGAATCGAACATCGTCGCCAGGCTGACCCTCAATGCCGCGCTCGGGATGACTCTGCTGGGTTTTGTCTTTGTGATCGGTGCTGCGCTGGTTGCACCAGCCCTCGTCCAACGTGCCAGCATATTGGCAGTTACTTTCACCATCACATCCTTCGGCATTATCAGGCTGATCCGCGATCAAAAATTACAGTTCGCCAGCGGTCTGTTGGTCGGCGTTATGTGGCTGACTATCACCATTGGGTCTATTACAGCTGGCGGGGTTTCTGCGCCGATCTTTATCGGATATCTGGTGGTCATACTGGCAAGCGGACTTATCTCAAAACACAGATTCAGCATCTTGACTTTGGTTGTATGCGCCTTAACTAGCATTGTCCTTCTACTGGCAGGCTCCAAAGGATATCTGCCCAGACCGATCCAATATACGACCACCGCGCGCCTGGGAATTTATTTATTCTTCTTCGTCGTCACATTCCTGCTGCAAAACGTCAATACCCAGAACATGCAAGGGCTGCTTAAGCAGGCTGTGAAGAGCCAGACACAATATAAAGCCCTGCTTGAAAACATTCCCACCACAACCTATATCAACAGCATCGATGAAAACGCCCACACAGAATATGTTAGCCCGCAGGTAGAAAAACTGCTTGGATACCCGCGCGATATGTTCCTGCAAGATCTCGTGTTCTGGCAAAAGATCGTACACCGTGAGGATCATGAACGCGTGCTGAATATTAACCTGGATGTCACAAAGACCGGTGCGCCCTTCAATATGGAATACCGCCTGCTGGCAAAGGATGGGCGCGTGGTCTGGGTAAAAGACGACGCGATTCTCGTGAAAGACGAACGGGGTGTGCCGCAATATTGGCTGGGAGTCTGGACAGATATCACCGCCCGCAAACACGCCGAAGAGGAGCAAGCCGATCTCGTCAGCGTGATGACCAAGCGCACCATCCAACTTCAGACCGCCGCAGATGTCTCACGCGCCGCATCCTCCATATTGGATCTGGATAAACTTCTGCCAGCCGTTGTGGAACTTATCCAAAGTCACTTCGATTATTACTATGTTGGATTATTCCTGGTTGACGAATATAAAACCTGGGCAGTATTAAGCGCCGCAACTGGAGAAACAGGAAAGTATATGATCGCAACCCGTCAAAAGCTTGAGATAAAGGACTCTTCGATGGTCGGCTGGTGCATCAAACACGCCCAAGCCCGCATCACGCTGGACGTTGGCGAGGATGCCGTCCGATTTAATAACCCGCACCTCCCACAGACTCGCTCCGAGATCGCCATCCCGCTCATCACACGCGGCGAAGTGATCGGCGCCATGACCATTCAATCACAACTGCCAGCAGCATTCTCGCGCGTGGATATAACAGTCCTACAAACCATGGTAGACCAAGTTGCAATCGCCATTCAGAATGCAAAGCTATTTACCGAAAAGGTAAACCTGAACAAGGAACTCGGCGCGCAAAATGCGGAACTTGAACAATTCACCTACACCGTTTCACATGATCTCAAGTCGCCGCTGGTAACCATCCGCGGCTTTTTGGGCTATTTACGACACGACGCCGAAGCCGGGGATATGGTCCGCTTCGAAAAAGATGTGAACCGTATTGCAAACGCTGTGGATAAAATGCAAGCGCTGCTAAACGATCTGCTTGAACTTTCACGCATCGGGCGCATTATCAATACCCCTGAAAAGATCTCCTTTAGTCAAATTGTCGCCGAGACAGTTGAACTATTAAATGGTCCGCTGGAAAAGAACAATATCAAAATGATTATCCATGAAAATTTTCCTGATATTCTCGGTGACTATGCCAGGCTGGTCGAGGTCATGCAAAACCTGATCAGCAACGCCGCCAAGTTCATGGGATCTGAACCGCGCCCCACCATCGAAGTCGGCATGGACGGCAGCGATGCAGACGGCAAAACCATCTTCTTTGTCCGCGACAACGGCATTGGCATTGAACCTCAATACCATGAACGCATCTTTGGCTTGTTCAACCGACTTAACCCCACCGTGGAAGGGACCGGCATTGGGCTAACACTTGTAAAGCGCATCATCGAGATCCATAACGGTCGGATCTGGGTAAAGTCACAGCCCGGCGCAGGCACAACCTTCTATTTCACGCTGTAATAAGATCCAATGTACATTTCAAGTTGTTAATATGTCCCCTGAATCATAAAAACGGGATTAAAATCACAACAGTTCGTTTGAGCACTTCAAGGAGAATCTAATGGTTGGTGAACCAATTTTGGTAATGCTAGTTGAAGATAATGTGGATCATGCCGAGCTTGTTATTCGCACTCTGGAAGAACATCGCGTTGCGAATCGAGTACGACATTTCCTGGATGGGCAATCTGCATTAGATTATCTCTTTCATCGGGGTGAATATGCCAGCGAAGCGAACACTGCCCGCCCGCATGTGATTTTGCTTGACCTGCGTCTGCCACGAGTGGACGGGATCGATGTGCTCAAAGCCATCAAGGAAGATAACGACTTGAAGTCGATTCCCGTGGTCGTGTTAACCACCTCCGAAGCAGAAAAAGATGTCGCCAGAGCTTATTACAATCACGCCAACAGTTATCTCGTGAAACCGGTAGGGTTTGACGAATTCAAAAAGCTAATGGATGATCTTGGATTTTATTGGCTCAGTTGGAACACAAAACCAGATATCAAAGAATGATCCAGCACAACCAGATGGACATAAAATTTCTCTATGATGGATAACACCGTCCACATCCTCTTGATCGAAGACGATTCAGCTCATGCTGAATTAATTCAACGCGCCTTTGAAGATCGCGGCGGCGAATCCAAACTCACCATCGCAAACACACTTGAAGAAGCGCGCGCCCACTTAAAGAACTTCAAGCCCACCCTCATCATAGCAGACTGGCGCCTGCCCGATGGCGACAGCAGTGAGTTGCTTTCCGAAGAACACAGCAAGTCCAACCCGCCCGTCATCATCATGACCAGCTACGGCAACGAACGCAACGCTGTGGAAGTGATGAAATCCGGCGCGCTTGATTACATCGTCAAGTCATCCGAATCCATGACCGACATGCCGCATATCGCTGAAAACGCGATCCGGCAATGGCAAATCCTTCAGCGTCAGGAAAGCATGCAAATTACACTTGCTGAGAACGAAGCGAAGTTTCGCCTGCTAGCAGAGAACTCATCAGATATGATCGCACGGCACGATGCCATTGGGATCTTTCTCTATGTTTCACCCGCCTGTCGCAACTTGCTTGGATACGAACCCGATGAATTGATCGGAACCTCCTTTACCGCTCTCCTCCACCCCGAAGATGCCAGCCAACTATTAGACCTGCTCACCCTCCCGGAATGGAACGACATTACAGCTACGATGAACTATCGAGCACGGCACAAAAACGGAGAGTATATCTGGCTGGAAACCACTGCCCGCCTCTTCTTTGATAACAACAATCAAAACAAAGAACTCCAGGCATCCTCCCGTGACATTACCGAAAGAATGCAATCTCAGGATGCCTTGCAAAAAGCACACGCCGACCTACAGGAAGCCTTCGATAAAACCATTGAGGGCTGGGTTCTAGCGCTTGACTTGCGCGACCACGATACAGAAGGTCATACTCAGCGCGTAACAGAAATGACACTCAAACTGGCTCACATTCTTGGCTGCACAAAGGATGAGCTTATTCACATCCGCCGCGGGGCATTATTGCACGACATGGGAAAAATGGGCATACCTGATCAAATCCTGCATAAACCGGGACCTCTGACCGATAACGAATGGGTCGTCATGCGCCGTCATCCTCAGTATGCCTATCAAATGCTCTCCCCCATCAAATATCTAAGCCAGGCACTCATCATCCCTTATTATCACCACGAAAGATGGGACGGCAGCGGCTACCCTCATAAACTTAAAGAGCAGGATATTCCCCTGCACGCCCGTCTCTTTTCAGTTGTAGATGTATGGGACGCGCTCTCAAGTGATCGACCTTATCGAAAAGGTCTACCCACCAAAGAGGTTGTGGAATATCTGCAAAAAGAAGCCGGGCGCCTCTTTGACCCGGAGATCGTGGATATTTTTGTCCCACTGATCAACGAAACACAAAATAAAAAGACGGCGATCGCATAAAACGATCACCGTCTTTTTTGTTCAAGTTGCTCCCCGCTTTACTTATCCCAATCCACGCTTACCAAAACAGCCCGCACCACCACACGTTTCTTATACGTGTTCGTCTTGGCGTCATACTCCTTACAAGTGATCAGCGTCAGCCATGCTCGCTCTTCATGCTTGAAGGCTGAGAGATCGCTTGGCTTAACCACCTGATTGGTGCGGACTTCAAACGTATACTTTTGCCCATACGCATGGATAATGAACTTATCACCATATTTGAGCTTGTTCAAATTAACAAATGGACCCGGCAAACCGTTCGCATCATAGACGTGCCCGGTCAGTACACTATTGCCATTCCAGGACGGGAACGCGGTTCCTTCCAACCATCCGGCCTGCTTGCCCAACCAAGTCACATCCCAGGCTCCATTCTTTTTCGGAATACCCACGATCGGCATTTTGATACCGAGACTTGGGATTTCCAAAACGAGATCAGTTGTCGCATATGCCAGATCGTGCGGTTGCGGCATGAGCTTGGTCACTACATTCGGCGCAAAACCGGTGGCGGGCAGTGCCGACACAACGGCCGCGCCAGTGGCGCCCTGTGATGAGACGGGTGAAGGAATCGTCAATCGGGCGACAGATGTGTTATTGAAGGTGCGATCAGTAACCGCAGTAGCTGGACTGGTGACGATCGCGGCAGTATTATCGCCGCCGGGCGGCACACCCAGCGCATTGACACGCGTGAGTACAGTGATCGTGAAGAGGTCTGTTGGGGTCACCGTCCCAAAATTGATCGTGAAGGTATTGCCGCTGATAACAGGCGTCAGGCCCGGGTTGGGAGAGATCATAATGGAGATGATGTCGAGGAATACTGGTTTGGTATCTGTCAAAACAACACCAGTCGCGTTTGTATTTCCATTATTCCCAAGCGTGATCGTGTACACGATCGTATCGCCTACCACTGCGTTTGTGGGGGTCCCAAACTTGGTCACTGCCGGGTCAGCGACCTGGGCGTTACCGCCAGTCTGATCACCATAGTTGATCACAGCATTGGTACCTGCACTGAGATTTACAGAAACATTATTTAGCGTAGTGCTCACATATCCAGGCAGATCTGTTTCAACCACTGTATAAGTCCCGGCAGTAAGATTCGTGAAGCTATAACCGCCTGATGCGTTTGTGGTGGTGGTGGCGATCACGATACCCAGATTGTTCTTCAGTTCAACCGTGACGTTTGCCAGCGGTGTTTCGCCAGCATTTTGTATGCCGTTGCCGTTGGCATCGTTATAAACCACGCCGGAAATATTCGAAAGGGCTGTGTTCGGGAGTTGATAATCACCGAAGTTAACTGTGCTTGTGGCGCCTGATGCAACTGTAACCGGAACACTGTTAGGCGTGGAACTGACATAGCCCGCCGGATCAATTTCAACAACGGTATACGATCCTGGAGTAAGGTTGGTAAAGCTATACGTGCCGCCGGGTCCGGTGGTCGTTGTGGTGACGAATACTCCATTAATATCGTAAAGATTGACGATGACACCTACGATGCCAGACTCGCTCGCAGATTTCGAACCATTCACATCTGCGTCATTGAAGAC
>JAYUGV010000061.1:0-5590 GCA_043767565.1 Anaerolineales bacterium | reverse complement strand
AGCAATTCCAAATCTAAAATTAAGTTGAGGGCAGCGATGCCAAAATCTTAACGCCAAGGCGCAGAGTCGCAAAGATTTTTTGGAGCATTTAGCATTTTCATTGCGCAATCGGTCTTCCTGCCGATTTTGGCGAGAAAAAGTCCAAAACTTGGCATCTTGGCGACTTTGCGTTGAGTTCGTTGGTTCCAGATTTGGAATTGCTGAAATAACCTTGACAACTTATCCCTCTCTCATGTAAACTGCAACTGTGATTAATTCTAACGAAAGGAACGCACCTCAAATGACCTTGCATCAACTAGCGAAACTGGATCGTATATTTGTCCCAACTCGAAGTGCGCCTTTTGATCGTTGATAAAACGAGTCATTTCCTGTGTTCTCTAAAACACGGCGCACCCTGCGCCGTGTTTTTTTTCTTAAATCCTTTGTGCTCCTTCGTGACCTTAGTGGTTAAAAAATGGAATTTACTATGAACATCTCATTCAAATCCTACTGGAATCTGCTCTCCGACCACATCCGCCCACAAAAGCGACGGTTCATTCTGCTCGCCGTTTTATTGTTCGGCAGTATCGGCTTGCGGATCGTTGCCCCACAAATCATGCGGAGCTTTATCGATTCGGCATTGGCAGGTAAAGCCCTGCAAACCCTTACGTGGACAGCGGTCACATTTATCGGTATTGCTTTGATTCAACAAGTTGTCTCTGTCGCTGTGAAATATCTCGGCGAAAATGTCGCATGGACTGCCACCAACGACCTGCGTGCTGAACTGGCATGGCATGCCCTAAATCTCGATATGAAGTTTCACAACGACCACACCCCCGGTGAATTGATCGAGCGCATTGACGGTGACGTGACCGAACTGGCAACTTTCTTCTCGCAATTCGCGCTCAATCTGGTTGCCAATGGAATTCTGCTCATTGGTATTCTCATTGCCTTGTTCCTCGAAGATTGGCGTGCTGGACTGGCGTTCACCGTGTACTCAGTCGCTACGGTTGTTATTCTTGGCAAGGTTAGAAATATAGCTGTGCCACATCAAAGAGCACGGCGCGAGGCGGAAGCTCAACTCTACGGATTCATCGAAGAGCAATTGGCTGGTACAGAAGACATCCGCTCCAGTGGTGCAGTGGAGTTTTCCCTTCAGGAATTATTCCGACACCAGAGTATTATTCTCGGGCACAACCGCAAGGCGCATTTCAAACGCTGGATCATTGAGAACGCCATGGGCTTTGCACTCACCGCAGGCAACCTGCTTGCTATTGTCAGCGGCTACTATCTCTTCAACTTGAATATCATTACGATCGGCACCGTGTATCTGTTCGTGCATTATATCAACTTGCTCGAAGAACCGTTCTGGGCGATGACGCATGAGATCGAAAGTTTCCAAACCATCGGCGCGTGCGTTGAGCGTCTGACTGAGTTTCGTAATTTCAAAGCGGAGGTGGTGGATGGCGCGGGCGTAGAGATTCCATCCCAGCCGCTGGCGTTGCAATTTGAAGATGTGAGTTTTTCCTATAACGGAGCCGACTCAGTGTTGAGCGATCTATCCTTTGACTTGAAACCCGGTTCCATACTTGGCCTGCTCGGTCGCACTGGCAGCGGCAAGACCACCCTCGGACGTTTGATATTCCGTTTATATGACGTGAAGTCCGGCAGTATAAAAATAAACAATGCAGACTTGCGTGAAGCGCATCTCGAAACACTGCGACGCAACATCGCCATGGTCACACAGGATGTGCAATTGTTCCGCGCCAGCATCCGCGATAACCTGACCTTCTTTGACCGTTCGATACCCGACGAAAAGATCACCGCGACTCTTGAAGAACTGGAACTCGGCGATTGGCTGAGAAGCCAGCCCAAAGGCTTGGATACGGAACTCGCAACAGGATCCCGCTCACTGTCCGCGGGCGAGGCGCAGTTACTCGCGTTCACGCGCGTCTTCTTGCGAAATCCCGGCTTGGTGATTCTCGATGAAGCCTCATCCCGTCTTGATCCTGCTACCGAGCAAAAACTCGAGCGTGCGATCGATAAGTTATTGAAGAATCGCACTGCCATCATCATCGCGCATCGGTTGGATACGATCCACCGTGCAGATGAAGTCATGATCTTGGATAAAGGTAAAGTCAGCGAATACGGCGAGCGTAAACAATTAGCCGCTGACCCAGGCTCGCGTTTTTATCAACTGTTACAAACTGGAATGGAAGAAGTATTGGCGTAAAAATATTTAACCACGAGCGGGACCAAGGGCACGAAGGTGTAAAGCCTTAAGACTTTGGTTTTCCTTAGTGACCGTCGTGTCCTTTGTGTTTAATGAAAGAGTTTTATCATGACTGAAACAACCTTCTATAAAAAAGTCCCTGCCCTGCCCGCCTGGCGTGTAATTTGGGAAATGCTCACCTTCCGTCCCTGGTTATGGTTCGTGGACTTGATCAGCGTCGCCCTAATCCGCTTTTGCTGGCAAATCGCGCCTGCGTTGATTATCAAAGCCTTCTTCGATATGGTGACGGGTGCAGCAAAATTATCTTTTGGCATTTGGGCAGTCGTCGCTTTTTTCGCGGCAACCTGGATCGGACGTATCATCGCAAGCTACGGATTCTATTACGCAGATGTGCCCATCTTCGCCGATATGAACACTCTGTTGCGCAAAAATCTTTTGCGTTACATCTTGAAACGCCCCGGTGCATCACAACTCCCCGATTCGCCGGGCGAAGCCGTGAGCCGCTTCAAAACGGACGTGGATGAAATTCCGCTATTCGTCATTCTGATCAATGATGTCATGGTCGGGCTCGTCATTATCGCCGTATCAATTGTATTAATGACCCAGATCAATCCTTCAGTGACCGTGATGGCGTTAATTCCATTGGTGGTCGTCGCCGTCGTTGCAAATCTCGCAACCAGTCGCATTGAACATTATCGTCGTGCCTCTCGTCAGGCTGGCGGCAAAGTGACCGGCTTCATCGGCGAGTTTTTCGGCGCGGTACAGGCTGTCAAGGTTGCCACCGCCGAAAAGAATGTCATCAATTATTTTCACAAGTTGAACGACGAGCGTCGCATCCTGACCATTCGTGAAAAACTTTTTGACGAAGTTCTGAGTTCGATCTATCGCAACACCTCCACGCTTGGCACTGGCGTTATCCTCGTGCTCGTCGGTCAGTCCATGCGCACGGGCAACTTCACGCTCGGTGATTTTTCGCTCTTCGTTTACCTGCTCCAAAGCATGGGCGATCTCACCACCTTCGGCGGCATGCTCGCGGCGCGTTACAAACAACTCGATGTCTCCGTCCAGCGCATGTATCACCTCATGGAAAATGCGCCGTTGGATGCGCTCGTCGAACACAGTGAAATCAATCTGGATGGACTGCTGCCGGAGGTGACTTACCCGACGAAAACCGCCTCAGACCGACTGAATGAACTGGTCGCTAAACAATTGACCTTTCACTACCCTGATTCAGTCAACGGCATCGAGGGCGTGAATCTCGAAATCAAACGCAACACGCTGACGGTGATCACGGGTCGCATTGGTTCTGGCAAAACAACCTTACTGCGTACACTGCTCGGATTGCTTCCGCTGGAAACTGGCGAGATACGTTGGAACGATGATCTCATCACAACACCCGGAGATTTCTTCATACCGCCGCGCTGTGCGTATACCGCACAAGTACCACGCCTGTTTAGCAACACACTGCGCAACAACATCTTGCTCGGCTTGCAACGACCAGACGATGACATTTACAAAGCGACAAAACTCGCCGTCATGGATCGTGATCTCGAACAACTCGATGACGATCTCGAAACGCTGGTCGGCGCGCGCGGCGTGAAACTATCCGGCGGGCAGGCACAGCGTTCCGCGGCGGCGCGTATGTTCGTCCGCGAACCCGAGTTGGTTGTCTTCGATGACCTATCCAGTGCGCTGGATGTTGAAACCGAAACTCAACTCTGGGAGCGCATCTTCGCGAACCAGCGTTTGACCTGCCTCGTCGTCTCGCATCGCCGTCCACTGTTACGGCGTGCCGATCACATCATCGTGCTCAAGGATGGCAAGATTGAATCCGAAGGCACATTGGACAAACTACTAGTAACCAGCCTAGAAATGCGTGAGCTGTGGAAATTGGAAGAAAGTTAATCCGTCATTGTGAGGGCAGTGCTCGTCTGCCCGAAGCAATCTCCAACACGATATAGGGGATTGCTTCGTCGGGCTAAAGCCCTCCTCGCAATGACGGAAAGGAAAAATAAAATGGACATCATTACAGGAAAAATCCTGAAATTAAACAACTGGCCCGATGGAAAAATTATCGGGCTGGCTAAAGGTCTTGGCAATCAATTAATCGAACAAGGCATGGAACGCGACTCAGCACTTGCTCAATTGGAAGCTGTGCGGAGCAACCCCGGCAGTTTTCTAGCGGACGCTTTATACGCCGGTCTCGCACACGAGTGCATTCGAATCACGCAAAAGGACGAACCTTCGCCAAGTGATTTACGCGAGTCGCCGTTACCCTACCCGATCTGGGGACGGGAAAACATCGACGATGGCGCTGTGGCTCAAATGGACAACGCCATGCGCCTGCCAGTTACGGTCACCGGTGCGTTGATGCCCGATGCACACGTCGGTTATGGACTTCCCATTGGCGGCGTGCTCGCAACTGAGGATGTAGTCATCCCCTACGCTGTTGGTGTGGATATTGCCTGCCGGATGCGGCTCTCGATCTATGAAGTGTCGCCGTATTTGATCGGGCAGAAGAAAAAAATGTTCGAAGATGCCTTGTGGAACGAAACCGCCTTCGGCATGGGTTCAAAATGGACTGGCAGTAAAAAAGCCCAACACGCAGTTCTGGATGACGAAGCCTGGTATGCCACGCGCCAACTCAAAACGTTGAAAGATACCGCCATGAATCAACTGGGCACCAGCGGCACAGGTAACCACTTCGTCGAATGGGGCTCATTCAGCCTTCATGAGCCGATGTTCGGTTTGCAGCCCGGTGAATATCTGGCATTACTTTCACATTCCGGGTCGCGAGGCGTTGGCGCTAAGATCGCTGACCGTTTCAGCAAGCTCGCCATGGAAAAGCACCCTGATCTTGATAAGAGCGTGAAGTATCTGGCATGGCTTAATCTTGATTCTGAAGACGGACAAGAATATTGGCTTTCGATGGAACTGGCTGGCAGATTCGCTTCCGCCAATCATTACATCATCCATCACCGGGTCGCTGCGGCAGTTGGACTCAAAGAAGCCGCCGTCGTGGAAAATCACCACAACTTTGCGTGGAATGAAAAATTGCCTGACGGCAGGAATGTAGTCGTCCATCGGAAAGGCGCCACGCCTGCAGGCGTAGGAGTCTTAGGCGTAATCCCAGGCTCAATGGGCGATGCAGGCTACGTTGTGAGAGGTCGAGGCGTGAGCGAGTCGCTTGAGTCCGCTTCACATGGCGCAGGTCGCTTGATGAGTCGAACCGCTGCGTTGAACTCCATCAGTAGGTCGTCACGCGATGATTATCTCAAAGAGCGCGGCGTCACATTGCTGGGCGGTGGAATCGACGAATCGCCGCAAGCCTATAAACCGATTGACGCGGTCATCGCCGCACAGCATGATCTCGTGGAT
>JAYUGV010000060.1:0-14135 GCA_043767565.1 Anaerolineales bacterium | reverse complement strand
CGATCAATGCGCCGCTGGTTGAAGCGCCTGCATTGTTGGATATTCACTTCCTCAACGAGCTCGATGGCTGGGGCGTGACCGAGACTCAGATCGTCCGCACGAATGATGGCGGTATTACGTGGTACAACGTCACGCCGCCCGATGTCACGAGCGCTGGTTATAACGCTCACAACTTTGTGCTGGATAACGAACATGCCTGGCTGCAGATCACTGACTTTGCCACGAGCATTGATACCAGCGCGGTCTACCGCACCTCCGATGGCGGACTCACGTGGATAAAATCCACAGCTCCGTTCGGTGGCGGTCGTTTAACTTTCCTTGATGAAAAGAATGGCTGGGCATTTGCTGACCTTGGTGCAGGCGCTGGATCAGAAGCAGTGGCTGTTTACCAAACTACCGATGCAGGCGAGACATGGAAACAAACCTATACCAACGATCCCAATCAACCGAATGCTGGTAACTCACTTCCATTGGGCGGCATCAAAAGCGGACTGACCCCTCTCAACATGCAAACTGCGTGGGTGAGTGGCGTCGTCTATTCGGATGGCACCGTGTATTTGTATCGCACCGATGATGGCGGCGCGAATTGGTCGCAGGTCACTTCGTTAACACTTCCGCCTGCGGCGCAAAATACGCAAATTAGTTTTGAGCCAGTTCAAGTTGTCACTGCAACCGATGCGTTTGTAACTGTCCGTATTCCATCCGATCAAACCCAGCTGGCTGTCTATGTTTCCAACGACGCCGGTAACACCTGGTCGCTCACGCCCATCTTGATTCCGAATGGCGGCTCAGCCGATTTTCTGTCAGCCACAGAAGCGGTCATTTATAACGGCGCGCAGTTTTACGTCACGCATGATGCGGCGCGCACGTGGAGCATTATCCCGCCCGATGTCGCCTTCGCTGATACGTTCGCGATGATGGATTTTGTCAACGAATCCACCGGCTGGGTCATCACAGACTCGAACGATCATCGTGCTTTATATCGAACCACTGATGGAGGTGCGACATGGTCGCCCGTTATTCCTTAATCTCTTTGCTCGTCATTTTTTTATTTGGATGTAGTTCCGCTTCGTCCTCACCGACGCCTGCTCCTACTGCCGAAGCGACTCTGACCCCTCAGTCTTCTGCTACTTCAGCGCCGACAGCGATTCCTGAGTATGTGGCGAAGATCCGCAATGCCGAATATCAACTCGGCGCAACCGATGCGTTACGAGTCGTGCAATTGACGGACGGAAAGTTCGTACAAGGCGTACCCGGCGGCACGGATTATCTTTCCGTGAATGTCACGGATCTTGTCGCGTCTGGTGATCTGAACAACGATGGCGTCAATGAATATGCTGCGTTGGTCGCTGAAAATTATGGCGGTACCGGTGTATTTGTATTTCTGACGGTTTTCTCTGATGTGAATGGCGTGCCTACTTTTCAAACCTCCACCATGGTGGATGATCGACCGCAGTTGAATGTCCTCTCGATCGATAATGGCGAGATATTTTTAGATGCGACGATCCATTCAACTGAAGATCCTTTCTGTTGCCCAACCTTGCGGATGAATCGTCATTACCGTTTTGTGATCGATAATCAATTAGAGATGACCGATCACACGACCTTCACCTCTGATGGCAAGCCGCGCACGATCACGATCACTGCGCCGCTCAATAAGACCGAGACGTATGGCTCAATTCAATTTAAAGGCAATATCACGATCGCGCCGTTCGAGAATAACCTCACCTATCGGATCTATGACTTGGCGGGTGTAGAACTTTCAGCGGGCTCCATCAACGTCGCTGCACCTGAGCTGGGTGGACCCGGTACTTTTGACTCAGTTGTTTCATTGGGAACAATTTTATCCGGCTCGGTGGTGCGCGTTGAGATCCAGGATATTAGCGCGGCGGATGGTTCTCTATTCGCGATGGATTCGGTTGAATTGGTTGTAAAATAATGTCTATCAAATGCTCCAGTCGCCGTCCTCGGCGGCGGATTCAGCGCCGAGGACGGCGACTGGGAGCCAATTAAATTCGGAGGAGAATATGCCCCACACTGTTCGTGATTGGATGAGTACTCCCGTTGTCCTTGTTGCCCCAGATACGAGTGTTTCTTATGCCATGACTTTGATGCGCCGTCGCAACATCCACAGCGTGGTGGTGGATATGAGTGGGCAAAGCACAGCCTATGGCATTGTGACCACCACCGATATCCGCGATAAGATCGTGGCGGCTGACCGCAACCCGGCTGAAACTTTAGTGCGAGATATTATGTCGGGTCCCATCATCACGGGCAGACCCGAATGGACCTTGAAGGAATGCTCAAGTCTGATGCAGGAATATAAGTTCCATCACTTGCCGATCGCCGATGATTTTGGCATGCTGGTCGGCATGATCTCCGACACGGATATTTTTATCGCCGTGGAAGAATCCGGTTGGGAAGATTCGGTGGAGTCGTAACGATATGCTTAAAGGCGGTCTCTGACCGCCGTATTTCGCAGGGTCAGAGACCCTGCGACAGCAGAATAACATGCCAAAGCAAAAATTCTACGTCGTATGGAAAGGTCGCAAGCCGGGCATCTTCACCTCCTGGGCGGAGTGTGAAGCGCAGGTGAAAGGTTTTGTTGCGGCGGAGTATAAGGCGTTCGGTACGCTTCAGGAAGCAGAAGCAGCTTATGCTTCCAAGTATGAAGCGTATAAGGGCAAGTCCGCTTCGCTTGGCAAGTGGAAAGAGTCCGAGACGCCGCCGATCATTCCATCCATTTGCGTGGACGCGGCGTGTAATGGCTCGCCCAGCAAAATGGAATATCGCGGCGTGGAGACAGAATCGGGCAAGGAAATTTTTCGCGTCGGTCCATTCCCCGATGGGACGAATAATGTGGGCGAGTTTCTGGCGATCATGCACACGCTAACTTGGCTGTTGAAACACGATAAGCAACTGCCGATTTATTCCGATTCTGAAAATGGGATCGCATGGGTATATACGGGTATATGTAAAACGAACTTAAAACACACGGGCAAGAATGCGCTGATCTTTGCGATGATCCGCAGTGCTGAGAATTGGCTTGCCGAAAATGAATTGGATGATGACGCAGTCTTGAAATGGGAGACTGAACATTGGGGCGAGAACCCGGCGGATTTCGGGAGGAAGTGAGAATGTAAAAGGTAGACACGTAGATACGTGAATCTGCCCTGTCTACCTATATACTTATGTACGTGTTTACATTGAGAGGAAAACTATGAAAACAGCCTTACTTATCATTGATATACAAAAAGATTATTTCGAAGGCGGCAAGTATCCGCTGGTGAATCCGTTAGACGCGGCGAAGAACGCATATATATTATTGCAGTGTTTCCGCGAGCATGGCGGGCAGCATATTCACATTCAACATATTTCGCTCAAGCCTGATGCAGCTTTCTTTATCAAAGGCGAAAGCGGTTCTGATATTCATGATGCGGTGGCGCACTTTGAAGGCGAGCCGATCGTATATAAGCATTATCCAAATTCATTCCGAGAAACGAATTTACTTGAGATGCTAAAAGAGTGGGGGATCGAGCGTGTTGTGATCACCGGCATGATGACGCACATGTGTGTTGATGCCACCGCCCGCGCCGCCGCAGATTTTGGTTTTCAGGTGATCGTGGCAGAAGATGCTTGTGCGTCGCGGGATCTAATCTATGGCGAAACAACGATCCCTGCTGAACTGGTGCATAAATCATTTCTTGCCGCGCTCAAGTCATATGGCAAAGTAGTGAAATCCGAAGAGATCATTGCATTGCTGGCTGGTGAAATGTTGAAGTGATCGGCGCTTCGACTACGCTTCTTTCCTAAAGTGTTTCGTCCTGAGCGGAGGCTGAGCGTTATTGCGAAGCCGAAGTCGAAGGACGCTCAGCACGAACAATCGGAAATCCAATATGACCGTACTTGATCCTGAAAAACAAAAACAAGCCAAACAATATGCCCGCATCCGCCGCCGTCTGTGGGTGGTGGATGCGCTTTTCAGCACAGTCTATTTTCTCGCCTGGATCTATTTGGGCTGGGCGATCGCGTTACGCGCTTGGCTGACTGACATCGTCCCCTTTGGGGATCACTGGTCACTGTTTGCCAATCCCTGGTTTCTGGTTCCCGCATTTGTATTTATTTTCGGTGGGATTTTTTCTGTACTGAATTTACCCCTCGGCTATTATTCTGGATTTGTCCTGCCGCATCGTTTTGACCAATCGAATCAGACGCTCAAAGATTGGATTACGGATCAGCTCAAAGGACTCGCACTCGGTGCGCCTTTGGGCTTGATCCTGCTCGAATTGCTTTATCTTGCCTTACGCGTGACCGGCTCTCTATGGTGGCTCTGGGCGGCGGGCGGACTCTTTATCTTCAATATTTTGATGATCAATCTTGCACCGATTCTGATCATGCCCTTGTTCAATAAATATATTCCGCTGGGCGATGAACACCAAGAACTGGCTGAACGTTTACTCAAACTTGCCGAGCGTGCCAAGACAAAAGTCCGCGGCGTGTTCAAGTACGATATGTCCAAGCGGACGAAATCTGCGAATGCAGCGTTGACCGGCATTGGCAACTCACGCCGTATTGTGATCGGTGATACGCTGATCAATGAATTTTCAACTGATGAGATCGAAACTGTTCTGGCGCATGAATTGGGACATCATGTCCATCGCGATATTCCGGTGCTGGTCACATTTGGGATCTTGAGCACGGCGCTTGGATTGTATCTGGCTTCGTTGGGATTGAATTGGGCGATTGGTACTTTTGGCTTCACGTCCCCGGCGGATGTTGCGGCGCTGCCTGCATTAGGTCTGATCTTCGGGGTCTATGATCTCTTGACCATGCCCTTGAACAACGCCATCTCGCGCTGGCGGGAAGAACTGGCTGATAGTTATGCGTTGCAGGCTACGGGTAAGCATGAGGCGTTCGCGTCCGCTTTTACGCGGTTGGCGAATCAAAATTTGGGTGAGGTCAATCCTGAAAAATGGGTGGTGTTCATGTTCTATTCGCATCCCCCGCTTGGTGAACGAATTGAAAAGGCAAGGCGCTGGAAATCAGCTTGAGCGTATTTGTGACCAGCGCTTCCTTTGCAGGATGATCGGGATGATGATGATCGCAACGATTGCGAAACTCATCAATGTAATACCATCGGTGGACCCAATCTCTGAACGGTCTTGTTGAGGTTGGGGGGTGGTGGTCATTTGAAAAAAGAAAGCTGCCCCGGTATAGCGTGAAAATTTAACCGGCTGCATTGAGGCAGACCTGCTGACCGCAACGCCAAAGAACACTAGCAACAGGCTAATGAGCAGGATTATCGAAGGGCGAATGTGTCTTTTCATACAGCCTTCAAAGTATAACATGCGTGTTGTACGTTATATGTACTTGACTGTTCTTTTGCAGTATAATCCCGCCGTCGCCAGCAAAACATAAGCCTTTGTGGCGGACCAACGGGAGCTCTGAGACTTATATTGATTCGTTTTTTAACTCGTCCTAATTTTTACAGCAGTGTGATTGGGACGAGTTTTTATATAGTTGCTGTTCGTTTTTTCCAAATAACCGTTACAGAATGCTTTGAAGTAATTGAAGTAGTGTGATGACCTGTGAGTTTTCTTGCTAGTTTCCAATACTCGGAAACAATGTTTACAAACTTGATGTGATTTAGTATAATCTCGTGCATTATTTCACGAATAAAACTTGTCATAGGAGCATGCATGATCAAGAAATTTTTTGAATGGATGATCAGTCCGATGGGACGCGTGGCTGTCCTCATTGGGGTATTGGCTGTGTTCAGCCTTGCCGTATATGGGATCTCGTTGTCTCAAGGATCACCCGAACAACCGATCCAGTTCCCGCATGTGCGTCATGTTGCGGCTGGGGTGCAGTGTTTATATTGTCACCCGGGTGCACTGCGGGGTCCTTCACCAGGTCTTCCTACCCAGAACAAGTGCTGGGGTTGTCATCAACAATTGGCGATTACCAAATCCAGCAAACTCCTCGCGCCATTACGTGATGCGATCGCGAACAACACACAGCTGGTTTGGGTCCCTGTGGCGCAAGTGCCAGACTTTGTCCATTTCACACATCGTCCACATATTGCGGCAGGTTTGAATTGCGAGAATTGTCATGGCGATGTCAGCAAGATGACGGTTTACGAAAACCCACAGGTCTTGAACATGGGTTGGTGTCTCAATTGCCACAAATCCCGTACCGAGAATAACCTGACAAATAATCCGAATAACGAAGCTGGTGTCTCCGTCACATTGCAAGAGAAGCGGACCAAGCTTACCGACTGCGGAACCTGTCATTATTAGACCGGGCGAAAAGGAATATAGATCATGAGTGAAAAAATTTCCCGGCGTGATTTTCTGAAACTTGCCAGTGTAGGCGCTGCGACCACTGCGGTATTAACCGGCTGCGGTCCCGCTTCACGTTATGTTGAACGTGAACCATACAAGAAGATGCCTGAGTACACCTACAATGGCTTAAGTACGTATTACGCCACGACATGCCGCGAATGTGCGGCGGGCTGCGGACTCATTGTCCGTACCATGCAGGGGCGTGCCATCAAAGTGGAAGGCAACGCGAGCAACCCCGTCAACCTTGGCAAGACCTGCGCGCGCGGGCAAGCTACTTTGCACGGTTTATACAACCCAGATCGTGTTGAGCACCCAACCAAGCAGGGGCGGGCTTCAAAACTTGTTAGCGATCAATTGGAATGGGACGCCGCTGTCAAACTTGTTTCTGATGCGCTTGCCAGCACCACTGCCTCTGAGATCGCATTCTTGATGGGTACCGGATCCGATCATCTCTTTGATCTGGTCTCCGATCTGACAAACGCGATCGGCGCTCCGGCTCCGGTTCGTTTCGGCGCCCTGAGCATGTTCGAATCGCGCGCCACTTTGAGCAAGGCGGCTGAGGATCTTTTCGGTCAAGCAGCCATGCCGTTCTTCGACCTTGCCAATGCCGATGTGGTGTTGTCATTTGGCGCAAACTTCCTTGAGACCTGGCTTTCACCAGTCGCTTATACGCGCGGCTTTGCTAAGATGCGCCGCGGCAATCCGAAACAACGCGGCTATTTCATCCAATTCGAAGCGCGGATGTCCCAAACCGCTGCCAAGGCGGATGAATGGATCCCGGTTCGCCCTGGGACCGAGGGTTTGGTCGCGCTTGCGATCGGCAAACTCGTGGCTGAAGCCAAAGGCGGTTCAACACCCAATGCCTTTGCAGATGTCGATCCGAAAGCGGTTGCTGTTGAGGCTGGTATTGAACTCGAAACCCTTGAGCATATTGCAAAGATCGTTGCAAAGGCGCAAAGTCCGTTGGCTATTCCGGGCGGTGCAGCGTTGGGTCACAGTAACGGACTTGCCACTGCTGAAGCCGTTTTGATTTTGAATGCTTCTACTGGTAATTTTGGCAAACCCGGTGGTGTATTTATTTCGCCGCTTTCCCCCAATCAAGATGTATATCATCTTTCCGCAAGCCCAAAGGAAATGGCTGACCTCATCGCAAAAATGAACAGTGGCGTTATCAAGACCCTGTTCGTTCATGGTGTCAACCCGATCTTTGAACTGCCTGCGTCACTTGGTTTCGCCGAAGCGCTTAAGTCTGTTCCGCAGGTGATCTCATTTGCAACCTTCCCTGATGAGACCGCTCTGGCATCAGATTATATTTTCCCAGATCGTCATGGATTGGAATCCTGGGGGTATCAACGGGTTGTGACTGGTTCTACACAGTCCGTACTTTCAGGGTTGCAGCCTGTAGTTGCAGGAGTTTATAAACAGGATTCAAATGAATTACTTTACAATGTCCGCGGAACCGCTGATGTGATCATCGCTGCTGCCCAGGCTGCTGGCGGTAAATTTGCAGAAACCCTGCCTTTCGCAGACGAAGTTGAATTTATCCAAAGCAAGCTTGTCAATCTGATCAGTGAAACTGATGGTTCTTTCCAAGCCCCTGAAATTAATACCTTCACAGCTGAGTTCCAACAACATGGCGGCTGGTGGAGAAATAGTACTGAGCTCGCGGCGCCTGCTGCGGCTGCGGCATTAGGTAAGTCCTTGAAAGTATCTTCTGCTGAGTTTGCTGGTGAGGGCGAGTTTTTCTTTGTGCCATTCGTTTCTCCCACTTTAGGAGAAGCTGGTGCGAACAAACCCTGGCTGCAGGAACTGCCCGATCCTACAACAACCGTCATGTGGAACACATGGGTTGAGATCAATCCCGAGACTGCTAAAGAAATGGGAATCGAAGATGATGATGTAGTGCGCATCGTAAGTGAAGCAGGGGAGATCAAGGTTTCAGTTTATAAATATCCAGCCATACGTCCAGATACGATCGCTGTCCCCTTTGGGCAGGGTCATACGGCGTATGGTGAATTTGCAGCCGGTCGAGGCGTCAATCCTGCCGATATCCTGGGATCGCATTTCAATGAAGCAGGGGACTTGGCGTTCGCTGGTATGAAGGTCAAGATCGTGAAGACCGGTGAGAAACGTCCGTTATCGCGCCTTGAGGGCACGCTGGGTGTGTATGGATTTACCAAGGAAAATTAGGAGAGATCTATGACAACAGAATTGGAATTACCTACTTTTACAAATAACTCGGAAGAGCAGCTGGGCGGGCGCTGGGGCATGGTGATCGACCAAGATATTTGCACGGGTTGTCAAGCATGCGTAGCGGCATGCTCCATGGAAAACAATGTCCCAGTCGTGGGCGAAGAAGATGCGGGTTATGGCCGTGCCATGCACTGGATCCGTATTGAGCGCTTGTGGGACAATAAGGACTTCCCAGGTACCAAAATGACATCCTATCAACCGACTATGTGCCAGCAATGTCACAATGCACCCTGTGAGCCTGTTTGCCCGGTTTATGCCTCAGTACATAGCCCCTCGGAAGATCTTAACTTGCAGGTGTATAACCGTTGTATCGGAACACGGTATTGCGGTAATAATTGCCCATACCAGGTACGTGCTTTTAACTGGCGTGATTACACAGATTTTCGGGAAGGTAATACTGTAAACAATAACCCTCGCTGGGCCGTTTTACAAAACCAACTTAATCCAGATGTAACAGTCCGACGCCGTGGTGTGATGGAGAAGTGTACATTCTGTATCCAGCGTATCCATAAGGCAGAGGATAAGGCTAAATCTGAAGGTCGTGAGATTTTTGATGGCGAATTTACATCTGCCTGCGCACAGGCTTGCCCAGCAAGTGCAATTACCTTTGGACGCATTGATGACCCCAATTCTGAGGTCAGTCTGGCAGCCGCCACCACTCGCGGCAGGCATTTGCTTGAAGAACTCGGAACTTTACCGCGTGTAACGTATTTGGCAGGAGGTGCATAGTGGCAACGTATGCAAAACCTTTAGCTCGACCCAAACCGCATGTTGAAGAGCATGAAGACCCTCGCGAACATTTGATGCATGACCCGCTTCCGCGCGGTAAGATGAACGAAATGGTCATGGAGTCAATGCACGAGACAAGTTTGACGTTTTGGGTAGTGACTGGCATTCTTGCGATCATTGTGATCTATTGTTTGGGATACGAATGGTATGTGCTCATTATGCAAGGTCAGGGCATGGCAGGTGTTACTCGTCCTGATTACTGGGGCGTATTCCTGGTCAATACCGTGTTTTGGATCGGTATCAGTCACGCAGGCACATTCATCTCTGCAATTTTGCGGGTCTTGAAAATAGAATCACGCCGCCCATTCACACGTGCGGCCGAATTGATGACCACCTTTGGTTTGGTTCAAGCAGGTCTTAGTATCTTCATGCACTTGGGGCGTGTGTGGCTGACCTACTGGATGTTCCCGATACCGAATGAGCGCATGATCTGGCCCGATTTCCACTCGCCCTTGATGTGGGATCTCATGGCGATCACGACCTATCTGTTGTGCAGCACCATGTATTTGATCCTGCCGCTCATCCCGGACCTGGCAATGGCGCGCGACCGTACAGAGAGCGGCTGGCTGAAACCGTTTTATAAAATTACTGCAATTGGCTTCCGAGGGACGGAAGGCGAATGGAAAAATCTCACCACCGCGATGAACATCTTTGCTTTTGCGATCATCCCCGTGATGTTCTCTGTTCACACGATCGTGTCCTGGGACTTTGCGATGGCTACTCGTCCGGGCTGGTCGTCTTCAGTATTTGGTCCATATTTCGTGATCGGAGCCTTGCATTCAGGTATGGCGGCTGTTGCCATTGTGTTGTTCCTGCTGCGCTCCACGATGAAGCATTACAAGTATTTCATCCGCCCTGAACATTTCGGTACGATCGGTATGTTGATGCTGCTGGTTTCCATGGCATGGGCATATTTTTACTTCAATGACTATATTGTGCCGTGGTATGGCGGCGATAAATGGGATAAACTCTTTCAGGAATATACCGAGAAGGGTCCCCTGGCATACCTTTGGTATACAATGTTGTTCGTAAATATTGCCGTCCCTTGGGCGATACTGTGGAACAAGAAATGGCGTGAGACGCCCTGGCTATTGGCAAGTGTCGGTGTTCTGATCAATATCGGTATGTATATTGAGCGTTATCTCATTATCCCGGTGGGTGTGACGATCAACCGTATGCCGTTTACCTGGCGTCAATATTATCCTCGCATTGAGATCCCCATGACTATAGGTACCTTTGCGCTGTTCCTGCTATTGTATATGCTGGCGTCACGAGTAATTCCCTTGATCCCGGTCTGGGAGGTGCAGGAAGGCCAGGAAGCTCATATCATTCGTAAAATCGGCAAAGCCGAAATTTCAACTCTAAGTGAGATGGAGTAAAGAATGGCTGAAGCAACTACACTTCTTGCCATGTTCAAAGACATGGAGCCCGCTTCGGAGGGCATCGAGAAATTAAAAGAACTGGGACTGAGCGATGACGAGCTGAACGTCATTTCAGGAATACCCATTAAGAACACAATTCTGGGCAGACCATCGGCAGTCACCTATGTGTCACGCATTGGTATGTTTGGCGCGCTCTTGGGTGCGGCCCTGGGTATCTTTCTCATTTATGGGATTCCGTATCTTTATCCATTACAAGTTGGCGGGCAGGCTATCTTTCCTGTGCCGCAAGGCATCATTATCACATTTGAGATGATCATGCTTGGGTTAATGGGTTTTTCTTTCATTGGTTTGTTCCTGGATAGCGGTTTCCCATCCTATACTCCTAAGGAATATGTTTCCGAGATCAGCGATGGAAAGATCGCAGTCTTATTCAGTTGCCCGGACAACGATCAGAAGAAGTTCATAGATGCGTTGACCAATTTAGGCGCTGAGTCAGTTGCTCCGGTGGAGGCGCGACAATTATGAGTACAAGTTTGAGTGTGATCATTAAGCGTCTGCTGATGATCTTTGTTGTAGTGGGTGTGCTCTTTGGGGTGCTGATGCTCTTCACCTACGACGTGATCAAAATTGAGTGGCCCAGCTTTATGGAGATCCAGCCGTCATACCGACCCATGGAAAATCCACTCCCAGTGCCGGAGCGTTCCATCCCCATCGAGGGCGCCGTTTACATCCCCAATATGGGCGCGCCTGCGAATCCTACGGGTGCAGATGATGCCTCGCTCACACGCGGCGCGGAACTCTACGCCATCCATTGCAAAATGTGTCATGGACCAGCTGGTGCAGGGAACGGTTCTATTTCTGCCTTCCTTGCGAATAAGCCCGCCAACTTCACAACCGATGTTGTGCAGTCAAAGAACGATGGCTCGTTCTTCCTGACCATTTCCAACGGTATCGATGGACGAATGCCAGCTCTGAATGAAAATCTCACCGTCTCTGAAAGATGGGATGTGGTGAATTTCCTGCGTACGTTTAAGTTGGCGAAATAGTGGAGGGACTGAAAAAATGAATGATGTCCGTAAAATGATCTATGGAACAATAATCCTGTTCTTTGTGGTGCTGGCTTTTTGGCTGAGCATCATCTACGTGTCTTCTTGTGGCATGACGCTTAGTTGTAATCAGGCCGCAGCAAAGATTGATCGTACCCCCATCCCAACGTTGATCCCGCCGTCACATACCGAAGCTCAAATGGGTGGGGATATCGTTGAGTTTAACAAATGCCAGGTTGGTGCCGCTGATTTGATTGGCGCGTGGGTAACCGCAAAATCGCCAGAGACCGAACCGTTTACTTTTACAGATATAAACGGTAATCCGTGCGAAGGTACGTTTGCGGTCGATGTGCAGCCGCTTTTTGTAGAGAACAGCCTTTGGTATAAAGGCGCAATTGGTTGCGTCTCCTGCCACAACTCGAACCTTTCTGATCGCAGCGCGGGCTTGGACTTGACAAGTTATGGAGCCATCGCGTTGGGTTCAGGCCGCGCGGCAGATTCAACCTCAAAGGGCAGCGATATTTTGGGTGGTGGGAAGTGGGAAAATTCTGCATTGTATACTGTCTTGATGAAGCAGGGCTTGGTTGCGGCTGGCCATTCTGCGGATAGTCCCGCCGCCGCGCTCGTGGTTTTTGCCGGGCAGGCAGCAGGTGAAGCCACTGCAACACCCGCGCCGTAAGCAAAAGTTGAATTAAAAAAAACTGGTCATTTACAGACCAGTTTTTTTTGTTTATGGGGGAGACAAGCAGAGTTATTCATCAAGCTCCATCCAAAAAACTTCTTGAAAAAAAGTCTTTTCCAGCGGAGAAGGCGGGATTTGAATATCAGCTTCTCAAGGAAGGCGCGTGAACCTGAAATAAAAACGCCTCACATAAGTGAGACGTTTCTTTAGCGGAGAGGGCGGGATTTGAACCCGCGAACCTTGTGGGTTACACGCTTTCCAAGCGTGCGCACTAAGCCGGACTATGCGACCTCTCCAGTAATTGAGCGACGGGGATTATACCAGAAATTGAAACAGGGCTTGTTCATTTTGCAATCAGACCCTGACCTCGTCAGGGTCTGATTGCAATCTATTTTGTGAGGTATCTTATTTATCGGTTTCTGATGTTTGAACGTCGGGTGCGGGCATTTCTGCTTTAGGACTTTCCGCGGTTTGCCGCGTCAGTGAAAGTTGCCAGCCGCTGCCCTTGATGAATTTATAGGCCAGCCAGATGATCAAACCCCAGAAGGCGATCCGCACGAGGAAAAAGATCGGTGAAAAGAAACCGAAGCCTCTACCCTGATGCATCATCCCGAAACCACCGGGACCTTCCCCGCGGTTGAAGCCGCGTTCGGAATTTTTCCCGAAATTATGCATCGGCATATTCTGCGGATCAAAGTCATTGCCGAAGCCGTGCATCGGCATACCTTGCGGACCGAAACCCTGGCGGGGAACAAAGATCGCAGTGTCCCCATTTGTACCTTGTTGGTAGCCCATGCGATAACCCGCAAAACCGGCGCCTGCCAAAACGCCGACCACCACGATAATGCCGAGAAGTGTTAGAAGAACTTTTTTCATTTTGATATTCCTTTCGTGGCTTTACTTTAACATGGCTGTATAAAAAAACAGTGTGAAAAATGTGTGGAAATTATAAAGATTTGATATCAGGACTTCTTCAGCAAGCGGACGATGATCTTCAACCCTGAGCCCGCTTCTGACTCAGCCGATAGTTGCCCATTGTGCGCCTGAACAATGGACTTGGCGATAGCCAGTCCCAGCCCTGAGCCTGAGCCGCTATCTTCGCGTTGACGGGATGCGTCTGCGCGGTAGAAGCGTTCGAAGATGCGTTCAAGGTCATCGGCTTTCAAGCCGGGTCCGCTATCCTGGATCGCGAGTTCAACTTGATCACCAGCTTGTTTTGCAGAGAGGGTGATGCGTCCGCCTGCGGGGGTGTGGCGCATGGCGTTGTCCAAAATATTCGTGAGGACCTGGGTCATTCGTCCAGGATCAACTTCAATGGTCGGAAGACGCGGGGCGATATCCAGATCGAGTGAAATATTTTTCTTTTGGGTCTCAAATTGATAAAGCGCGGCAACTTCCTGAATCAGTCGTTCTGGCTCGATGATCTGCGGGGTGATGCTCAACTCACCTGCATCGGCAAGCGAGAGTGTGCGCAGATCGTTTACAAGATGTTCGAGGCGCGTAGCTTCTTCGCGAATGATCTCGAAGTTTTCAGGTGTGGGCGGTAGAACACCATCGTGAACAGCTTCAGCATGGCCAAGGATCAGACTCAATGGCGTGCGAAGCTCATGGGCGATATCGGCGGTCATTTGTTTGCGGG
>JAYUGV010000059.1:0-14151 GCA_043767565.1 Anaerolineales bacterium | reverse complement strand
GGGACTGCTGGATGAACCAAGCTGATTACGGACTCGGCGTCGCCGTCATATCGCTTGCCCCCGCTTCAGGTGTGGACGTAACCGCCTCGCCCGTGACCGAGGAAGCTGGTACGCCATCCTCAGCCAATGACTGGCAAATGGCTTCGCCCGCCTGCACAATGCTGATGATCGTCTGCTGACCCTCAGCATAGGCATCCGGGTTGGCTTTCAATTCAGTTCTGACTTCGTTGAAAATTTGGTTCGCATCTCCGCATTTGTTGTCCGCTTTGCGGCTCAACGCGGCGAGGACCGAGCCATAAGTATAGTAATAGACGATCGTACTAGGTGAAATTGGTAATCCTTTTATTTCATATTCATTCTCGCCCAGTTCAGGGTAACACTTATCCAATCCACGCCCCAGGCAGGAATCTTCGCCCGAACAGCCGCGGAGCGCGCACTTAAAAGTAAAGATCGAGCCTTCGTAATTTCGCGAACGAAAGAACACAATTCCCAACTGTCCATAAATATCGGCATTGGTTGGTTCGAACTCTAATGCCTTCTGCACATTGCGCGCCGCAGCAAAATATTCACCCAATTGCGAATACGTACGGGATATGGAAAGATAAGGACCCGGATCTTCCACCCCGATCTGCTCATTGATCTTCGCGGCTTTGTCGAAATACTCGAGAGATTTTTCATAGACGGGTCTTGCGTCTTTGGGATCACTGATCGCAAATGCGAGACGGCGATAATTCGCGCCCGCACGCAGATATAGAAATGTAAAATTCGGCTCGATCTCGATCGCCTTGTCATATTCAGAAATGGCAAGGTTATATTTTCCCAGCGTCTCCAACACAGCGGCATTGATGCGGTGCACATCCATATATTGGTCAGCGTCCTCACGTGCCAACGCCTGATCGATATTCTGCTGCGCCTCGTTCCACTTTTGCTGGTCTAACAGAATCTCGGCATAGTATGCCAAAGCCAGTGTGTTGGTATTGTCTTTCAGTAACGCCGTGAGCGCCGCCTGCTCGGCTTCTGCCAGGAATTTCTCCACCTGGCGCCCATCGCTAGGATACAAAGCCGAATTGGCATTCCAATCCAACGTGAATGAAAGGATGGCATACGCCATGCTGTCTTCCGGCGCGAGTTCCACCGCTCTTTTGGCAGAGTCCAACGCCTGAAGCAGACGCTCTTTTTTCTCAGCATCGGTAATCAAGAAAGCGGACGAATACGTTTGGATGCGCGCCAGCTTTGACCAGGTCTCAGCATCGTTCGGGTTTACTTTTAAACCCTCCTGATAGGCAGTGATCGCACTGTTCAAATTCCCGGCGGTAAAGTTGGCTTCCCCTTCCAGCAGCAGCGACTGGATCGAGCGGGTGGGCGTCATGGTTGCCTCAAATAGCGGCTTAAGCTCCCCGGTCCGCACCTGTTGGATCAACCAGATACCGCCGAGCATCATCATGACCCAAATGAACATGCGGTAGATGCTCGACTGCGGACGGCGATTAAAAAGCGGGCGACGCGGCGCGATGTTCATGGCGTGGGTACCGGGGTCTCGGTCTCGGAAGGAATCACCGGCGTTTCGGCTGGACTTGTTGACGTAGGAGGATTGTTCAAATTCTCCTGGCAGATGGCAATGGTCTTGTTGGCGGCATCCATGGCGATCTCATTCGTCGGCACTTTGGATTGAAGCTCCTGCACGATCTTTAACGCCTCCCCACACCGATTCGTTCGCGCCAACGCCGACCCAAATGTGAAATAAAACTCTGCAACCCGCGGACTATCATTAAGCGGAATGCCTTTGATCTCCACACCCTCGTCGGTGGTGCCGCCGAAGATCGCCAACCCGAGCTCGTCCACAGCCCTGACCCAATCAAAATTCAAATAATACATCACGCCTACATTGCCGCGATAGCTGGCATCGCTGGGACTATTCTCCACTGCTGTTTCGGCATACTGCAAGGCTTTGACATACTCACCATATTTGGCATACGTACGCGAGATCAAATAATCAGGTTCGGCGTCTGACGGGTTTAAAGTGTTCGCTGTAATAAAGGCTTGAATGGCTTCATCCTTCGCAGAAATCGCGAGATAATTTTGTCCCTGCTCCATATACAAAAGCGCCAGGTTGGGGTTGAGCTTAACCGCCCCTTCATATTCACGAATGGACTCTTCATAGTTTTGAGTAACATTCAATAAATAACCGCGCGCACGATGCGTTTCCACACTATTCGGATCCAATGCCAGCGCTACCCGCGAGACATCCGCCGCCTTTTCATAATTATCAAAACCTGAGTCAACCAATATCTCAACATAATACGCTTGAATGACCGCACTATTCGGGTCAAGCTTTAAAGCTTCCGCAATCGCTTCCAGCGCCTGCCCATTTTTACCATCCTGAAAATCCAACGCCCAGGCATGCACGGCATGTGCCATGGCATTCGTATTGTTCAGCAGCAAAGCTCTCTCAGCATTCGCCTGCGCTTCTTCATATTTACCTGCCCACACCTGGAGCCGTGCCAGCGCCACATACATTGTCGGGTCCTGCGGCGAAGCATTGATCGCCGCCTGATACGCCTCAATGGCTTGGGTCAATTTGCCTTCTTGAAAAAGTTTCTCCGCCTCTGTCACATACGATTCCGGCGAACGCGTTGCGGTCGGCGTGGCACCCGCCAACAAGGGTGTGGTCGGCAAATACACCTGGTTGAAATAATAGCCGAACAACACCACCAACCCAAAGACCACCCAGCCAAAATAGTTCGGTCGGCGGCGGCGGCGGTTCATGCTCCATTTACTGCTTTTCGGTAAATACATGGATTCATATTACCATGAAAATATTAAGCAGAAAATGAAAGAGGAAAGGTGAAAGATAATGATAGAATCTCTTTATGCAGTTTGATATTTTTACCCTCCTGCCCGAAATCTTCCCCCCTTATCTTGAATCAAGCATTCTCAACCGCGCCCGCCAAAAGGGACTGATCGACGTGCGCGTGCACAACATCCGCGATTACACCCACGACAAACACCACACCACCGACGACACACCCTACGGCGGCGGCGGCGGCATGGTCATGAAACCGGAACCGGTCTTTGAAGCCGTCGAAATAATATTGGGACTTGTGCCACACTCGCCTCTTTCCGACCCCAAGCCTGAGTCAAACATCCCGATCATTTTACTCACCCCGCAGGGACGTGTCTTCGATCAACGCGTGGCTGAAGAATTCTCCAGACACGAACGCATTGTCCTCATCTGCGGCCGCTACGAAGGCGTGGACGAACGCATCCGCGCACATCTCGTCACCGATGAAATATCCATTGGCGATTACGTGCTCACCGGCGGTGAACTCCCCGCACTTATGATCATCGACGCCGTCTCACGTCTGCTCCCCGGCGTGCTCGGCGACCCCACCGGCGCCGCAGACGATTCACATTCCATGGGCTTACTCGAATATCCACACTACACCAAGCCCGCCGAATTCCGCGGCGCAAAAGTACCCGATGTCCTTGCCAGCGGCAACCATGCCAAGATCGAAAAATGGCGCCGCGAACAGGCGCTCACCCGCACCTTCAACAAAAGACCTGATATGTTAGAAAAGGCGGAGTTATCTAAAGAGGATATAAAATTCGTCAAAAGTCTAAAGTCAAAAGTCCAAGACCATGACATTTGACCCTCGACCTTTAACCTGAATTGCTTGAATTGGAGGAAACCATGTCATCACGGCTCAACTACGGCAAGACCTTTCTGCTCGGCTTTGGTTTTTTTGGTGTCAGTGTCATATGGGGTGTGTACAATGCCTTCGTCCCCGTCTTTCTTTCAGAAAAATTTCATCTGGCGCCAGCGCTCATCGGCTTCTTCATGACACTCGATAACATCGCCGCATTATTCATCCAACCGCCCGTTGGCGCATGGTCAGATCAACTGCGCACGCCACTGGGACGCCGCATTCCGTTTATTCTTGTGGGTGCGCCGATCACAGCGCTGGCATTTGGATTGATTCCCATTGCAGCAGCCCTGCCCTTGTTTGTAGCCTGTACGAGTACCTTGTTATTAAGCGCCGCCCTATGGCGAACACCCATCGTCGCGTTGATGCCTGATATCACACCCTCAGCGTTCCGTTCACTTGCGAACGGCATCATCAACTTTATGGGCGGCATTGGGACTATCATTGCATTACAAACCGGCGGGCTGCTGTACAAAATGAATCACAACTTCCCATTCTGGTTGGGTTCAGCGTTGGTTCTGCTCGCCGCATTGGTCGTATATCTTTTTATTAAAGAGCCAAAAGAATATGAACAATCCGAACAACAACCGGGCATGTTTGCAAGCCTGCGCGAAGTATTTAATGATGAAGACAAAAGCGGACTCCGCATCCTGCTTGCCATCTTCTTCTGGTTCCTGGGCTTCTCGGCTGTGGAAACTTTCTTCACACTCTACGCCAAGAACCGCCTCGGCTTGGACGCGGGCGACGGCGCAACTTTGCTTTCAGTGCTGCCTTTATTCTTTGTGTTATTTGCCATCCCCTCTGGTTATCTTGCGGGAAAGATCGGGCGCAGGGTCACAATCACTATCGGCCTCATCATTCTCATCGTGATGATGATCCTGCTGTATATCACACCCGCCAGCGCATTGCTCACCGGGATCGCACCTTTGCCGTTGGTTGGTATTCCACTCGTCGAAGGCGGCGCACGCATGTTGACGCTTGCCGGTGTTCTGCTCATTCTGGGCGGCATTGGCTGGGCATTCGTAAACATCAACTCCCTGCCCATGATCGTTGATCTCACCAGCGCGGCGCGTATCGGCACTTTCACCGGCTTGTATTATTTATTCTCCACACTGTCGGCGATCGTGGGACCCAACCTCAACGGCTTGGCGATCCAATTGACGAACGGGAACTACAACATCATCATGGCAATCGCCCCGGTCTTCTTCGCCATTGCCCTCGTGATGATGTTCGGCGTCAAACGCGGCGAAGCGCAAGGAATTTCGTAGTGGCGACTTTAGTCGTCTATTTAGCAAAACGACTAACGCGTACGCGGTTAATACTCATAACTCTGGCGATTGTGATGTTGAGCTTGCCTGCCTGCACACAATCGCCAGATTGTTTTCGCAAGGATGTGTTCTGCGCGGCGATGGTGACAGACACGCGCGGCTTGAACGATCACGGCATCAATCAAGATACCTGGGCGGGGCTGGAACAATCCAAAACAAATGGGGACGTTGACCAGATCGCCAACATTGAATCTGTCGATAAACGCGACTACGAAAAAAATATCGTCTTCTTCGTCAATGCTGGATATGACGTGATCGTCACCTCCGGCGTTGGGATGCAAAACGCCACGCTTCACAGTGCGGACCTCAAGCCTGCCACTGTTTTCGTCGGCATGAACCAAGCTGACGATAAGTCCGTACCGAATTTCATCTCGGTTGCTTTCCCCGAAGATCAAATGGGATTCTTCGCCGGGGCTTTGGCGGCGCGCTTAACGCGCACCAATATCATCGGCGCTGTGTGCGAAACATCGGGCATTGATGCAATGTGGCGCTATTGCGAAGGTTTTCGTGCGGGCGCAAAATATATCAACGCTGCTCTCGATGTCATTGTGGTCTATCGCGATGATGGGAGCAGCGAGAAGCTGTTCATAGACGAAGCGTGGGGAACCGAGAATGCCCAAATGTTGATCAAGCGCGGGGCAGATGTGCTCTTTGCTGTGGGCGGTGAGACCGGTGCAAGCGCACTGCGCGCGGCGACTGAGGCAAAGATCAAAGCGATCGGGGCAGAACGGGATCAGGGCGCGGCGTTGGCAGAAGAAGGTTCCAGTGTAGTGACCTCTGTTTTGGGGCAGGGCAGTTTCACGGTCCAGGAATTGATGCGGAGAGTCAAAGCCGGGGATTTGGCAGATACGGAGAAAAGTCCGATTGGGTACATCAGCTTGGATTCAGTCGTCCCTAAAAGTTTGATCTCAGAAATGGATGAAATCCTGGCTGGTTTGACAAATGGGGAAATTAAGACGAACGTCACTTACGAAAAACCCTGAAAAAGCATGGAAAATGGCTTTGCAATTGTTCAGGCTTGCACAATAAAATGTTACGATTTATACTTGCAACGTCGTAAGGTGTGGCGAATTGCCTGCCTTCAAAATTTTTACACTTCTTAAGAGGAGAAGAACAATGAAAAAGCTGTATTCTGTTTTAGCTCTACTGCTCGTTGCTTCGCTGGCGCTTTCGGCCTGCGGCGGTGCAGCCAAGCCCGCAGAAGTGACACAAGCCGATTGCGTTAAGGCTGAAGTCTTCTGCGTTGGTCTCGTTACCGATGTAGGCAAAGTCAATGATAAGTCTTTCAACCAGTCTGCCTGGGAAGGTGTTCAGAAGGCTCAGGCCGATGGCTCAGCCGATTTGGTTCAATTCATTGAAACCTCGGATGCCAAAGATTACGCCAAGAACATCGCCACCTTCGGTGACGCTGGCTTTGATGTGATCGTGACCGTTGGTTTTGCTCTCGGTGAAGCCACTCTCGCCGCTGGCAAGACCTATCCGAACATCAAGTTCATCGGCGTAGATCAATTCCAAGCTTGGCAATATTCTGATGATAAAGCAGACGATTCTGCCAATGTGACTGGTTTGGGCTTCCCTGAAGATCAGGCTGGTTTCCTCGTTGGCGCACTCGGCGCGATGATGTCGAAGAGCCACAAGCTCGGCGCCGTCTGTGGTACCGATGTTGTTCCTCCAGTTTGGCGCTATGGTGAAGGCTATAAAGCCGGTGCTGCTTATGCTGACGGCATGAACAAGACCACCACTGAAGTATTCGTTGTGTATCACAGCGATGTGGGTTTTGATAAGACCTTCACCGATCCCGAATGGGGCGCTCAGACTGCCAAGTCCATGATGGATCAGGGCGCGGATGCGATCTTTGGCTGCGGTGGTTTGACCGGTAACGGCGCCATCACCGCTGCGGCTCAGGCCGGCAAGTACGCCATCGGCGTAGATGCTGATCAATTCCTGACCCTGCCGGAAGCTGCTCCCCGCATGCTCTCCAGCGCGATGAAACTCATCGTCCCCGGCGTAGCTGAATTGGTTGCTGCTGCCAAGGGCGGCACAATTGCAGCTGGCAATTTCGCTGGCAAAGGCGGTTACGCTCCCTATCACGATCTTGACAAGGAAGTCCCCGCTGAAGTCAAATCCGCGATGGAAAAAATCAACACTGGATTACTTGATGGCAGCATCAAGACCGGTGTATCGCCTGCCAAGCCGTAGGCTTTAGTTTTACGTATAACAAAATGGGAAAGAGGTTTAAACCTCTTTCCCATTTTGCTTTATCACAAGGTACACATTGCCATACGCCTCTTTCTATTTTTGTTTCAATGTTTTTTTGTCTGCAACTTTTTCAAGGAATAAAGAACTTGTTTGATATAATTACTTTATAATTCACAAGTTCCACTGGAGCGAAGGATGCAATCAGAAAAGCAATCAAATTCGCTAACAAAAAAAATACTGCAATCCATTTCAGACGCAAGCTTGGTTCCATTCCTCGCGATTCTGACTGCGCTGGTTATTGGCGGCATTATCATCAAACTGGTGGGGGGAAATCCATTCCTGGCTTACGAGGGTTTGATCGAAGGTTCGCTCGGTTCTACGAAAGCTTTAAGTGAAACAGCGGTTTGGGCTACCCCTTATATTTTTGCGGGTCTGGCAGTAGCGCTGGCATTTAAAGGCGGCTTGTTCAACATCGGCGCGGAAGGACAGTTGGCCGTTGGCGCTGTTTTTTCAGCTTTGATCGGTTACGCCCTACCGGAGTGGCTGGGCTTTAGTTTGCCGGTTTACATTCATCTGCCATTAGCAATTATCGTCGGCATGTTGACGGGCGGAATATGGGCAGGTATCGTGGGCGCACTTAAAGCCTACACAGGCGGGCACGAAGTCATCAACACCATCATGATGAATTACATCGCATTGAATACAACCTCATTTTTATTAAATGGCATTATGAAAGATAAGAGTCAAGTGATCGCGCGTACTCCGTTGATCGCAGAAAGCGCCCGCATGCCAGCGATTTTCGAAGGTCTCCGAGTGCACTGGGGATTTGTACTTGCATTATTTGTCGCATTTTTCATTTGGTGGCTGCTCAACAAGACCACGCTTGGCTTTGAGATCCGCACGGTGGGCTTGAACCCGGATGCGGCTAAATACGCGGGGATCAATGTGAAACGCACCATTATTCTTACCATGATGCTCTCTGGCGCATTGGCAGGTTTAGCAGGTTCCATTGAGGTCACCGGACTGAATTATCGCCATGAACTCGGTTTCTCAATTGGTTATGGTTATGATGCCATTGCGATTGCCCTGCTTGGAAAATCACATCCGCTCGGAATTGTGCTGGCAGCTTTTCTATTTGCAGCCATGCGTAACGGCGCAACACGCATGCAATTCCTCACACAATTGCCAGTGGATTTGATCTCCATGATTCAGGCGTTGATCCTGCTCTTTGTCGCGGCAGATGCGATCATACGATACATCTATAGAATCAAATCCAAAAGTGAGCGTGTCGTGCTTACCCGAGGCTGGGGAGGCTAGGAGAAAACCATGGACTGGAAACGTTTTAGCTTCATCGCTCTGATCATTACTGTTCTCTTCGGAGTGGTTGTAATGGTTGGACAGGTAAAACAGCCGCCCTTATTGATCATCACAAGCATGCTGGCTACCACCATTGCAGTGGCAACACCTCTTACTCTGGGCGCGCTTTCGGGCGTCTTTTGCGAACGCGCAGGCGTGGTCAATATCGGTATTGAAGGCATGATGCTTACCTCCGCATTCTTCGGCTGGCTTGGCGGTATCTATATGTTTCATATTTTTGGGTTTTCGCCCGCAGTCAGCATCACGCTTGGCGTGCTTTTCGCAATCATCACCGGAGGATTGATGGCTTTGCTTCACGCAGTCCTCTCGATCACATTTAAGGTTGACCAGATCATCGGTGGAACGGTCATCAACATCCTTGCAGTTGGGCTGACAGGATTTTTGAATCGCCAACTATTCTTTGGGAAAGGCAGTGTCTTTGGTGGTACGGTCCCCAGCTCACCGGGTGTTTTGCCCACTATCCATGTTCCCCTCACAGAATTATTTACGTCAATTTGCGGCGCATCTTCAACTTGTTTACAAAACGTGCAAGCCATCAATCGTGTGTTCGATCAAAAGCCAATCGCGATCAGCGCTATTCTATTGGTATTTATCTCCCACTATATCCTATTCAATACACGCTGGGGGCTACGCACACGCGCAGTAGGTGAACACCCCAAGGCCGCAGACACAGTTGGCATTAATGTTATCAAAATGCGCTACGCCAACGTTATCATCGGTGGTATGTTCGCCGGGCTGGCCGGCGCATACTTCACCATCGAATCTGTTCCATCCTTCGAACCTTTACTAACAAACGGACGCGGTTTTATCTCACTTGCCGCAATGATCTTTGGCAACTGGACACCCATTGGTGCGTGGGCCGCCGCACTTGTTTTTGGCGCATCACAAGCGCTACTGATCAATATGCAAATATTTCGTGATGTCATTCCTCCGCAATGGGCCTTTCTACAGGAATCCTATATTGTGGGTCTCACACCGTATATCCTCACCATGTTCATCTTAACAGGCATCATCGGCAAAACTACACCACCCGCTGCAGATGGCGTTCCATACGAGAAGTAGGAGACCGCTATGTCTGAACCCCAAATCGTCCTTGAAGCAAAAGGAATCACAAAACAATTTCCTGGCGTGCTTGCCAATGACAACGTCAACTTTGATCTTCGCAAAGGTGAGATCCATGCCTTGCTCGGAGAGAATGGCGCAGGCAAAAGCACGTTGATGAATCTTCTTTACGGACTGCACAAACCCGATAAAGGCGAAGTCAGTGTCAATGGAAAAATTGCCACGATCCTTTCTCCAAATGACTCCATCGCACTTGGCATCGGCATGGTGCATCAACACTTCATGCTTATCCCCGTCTTTACCGTTGCAGAAAATATAATGCTCGGAGATGAAACTGTCAAAAACGGTTCACTGGACCGTGCTGCTGTTGCGGCGAAAATAGTTGAGATCTCCAAACAATATGGCCTTGATGTAGATCCGAACGCATTGGTGGGACCCCTCCCCGTTGGTATTCAGCAACGCGTTGAGATTGTAAAAACTCTCTATCGCAATGCCGAGATCGTGATTCTGGATGAGCCGACCGCCGTACTTACCCCGCAAGAGGCAGAAGACCTCTTCCGCATCATGCGTGACCTGACCGCGCGCGGCGTCTCCATTATCTTCATCACTCACAAACTAAAGGAAGTCCTCGCCGTGGCAGACCGTATCACCGTCATGCGCGCAGGACGTGTCATCAACACTGTTAACCCTTCGGAAACTGATTCAGCTCAATTAGCCAATATGATGGTTGGACGCCAGGTCATCCTCACTGTAGATAAGAAAGATCATGAAGCTGAAAATGAAATTCTCAAAGTGGAAGGACTTTCCGTTCGCGACCAGCGTGGCCTGGAAACAGTCCACAATGTTTCATTCTCTGTGCGCGGCGGGGAAGTGCTTGGTATCGCAGGCGTACAAGGCAATGGACAAACTGAACTGTCAGAAGCGTTGACCGGTCTGCGTTCCCTCACCAGTGGAAAAGTAACAATTGGCGGTAAAGACCTGACCGGCAAATCGCCTCGCGTCATCACTGAAGCCGGCATGGCGCACATCCCCGAAGATCGCCAACGCCACGGATTAGTACTCAGCTATAGCATTGCAGATAATATGGCGCTTTGCGATTATTACCATGCACCGTTCAGCCGCCGCGGTGTCATTCAACCAAAAGCCCTTGATGAAAATTCACGAAAACTTATCAGCGCTTTCGATGTGCGTACTCCGTCACCTTTTGTAAATGCCGGTAAACTTTCCGGCGGCAACCAGCAAAAAGTTATTGTTGCGCGCGAACTAAGCCGCAACGTCAAACTTGTCATTGCGAACCAGCCTACACGCGGACTGGATGTCGGCTCCATCGAATACATCCACAATGAGATCATCAAAATGCGCGACCGCGGCGTGGCCGTCCTGCTCATTTCCGCAGAACTGGATGAGATCATGGCGCTTTCAGACCGCATCGCCGTGATGTATCGCGGCCAGATCGTAGCGACGGTGAATGCCAAAGAGACGACTCGCGAACAATTAGGCTTGTGGATGGCTGGGGCTCACGATTCAGCCTGAGGTTCAGTTGGGCGCTTCGATCAGAACATGAATGCTGAAAAAGACTTCATCGGTCTGGCGGCCATGATCGTACTGATCGGATTAATTGGATGCGCAAATCCGCCCGCCGCAGATGGACAGCCTTACGAAAAATAGCGCGTCTTTCTTCGACCCAACCCTTCGATCTTCCTCAGGGCAGGCCTGATTCAACAAAACAGGAGTTTTCTCAACTCCTGTTTTTGATTCGGCAAATTATGTAGCGCAAGCTGGCAGCTTGCGCCACACATATGGACAATAAAATATTCAGTGCAGAGAAGGCTCGTGAGGCTGAAACAGGCATAGGCTTGGGAAGAAGCGGCCTTCATCCACTTGAATTTAGGAACAAAGGGTAATACTTGTCCGTCTGTATTCGTGTACAATAATGAACCGATTGAGGAGAAAAAATGTTTAAGACCTTACGCATCATTTCAATTTTGAGCATGATCATGCTCGTTATCTCGGCTTGCAATTTACCAACCAGCTCCGCCACCCCGAACCCCAATGACCCAAATGTGGTGTTCACGGCTGCGGCATTGACCGTGCAGGCACAATTGACTCAGGTGGCGCCGTTCAATACGCCCACCCTGCCGCCGGTCCAACCCACCAACACGGCTGTGACGATCCCAACTGCGGCACCGGTGATTCCCACAAACCCGCCTCTTGTTCCGCCCACGGCAGTTTGCGATCAAGCCACATTTGTAAATGATGTGACGATCCCTGACGGAACCGTCACTAACCCTGGCGCGGCTTTCAAAAAGACCTGGAGATTAAAGAACACCGGCACCTGTACCTGGACTGGCTACACTTTGGTACTCGATAGCGGCGAAGCCATGTCGCCTGTGATCGACCCGATCGGAACCGTAGCACCCGGGCAGGAAGTGGATGTTTCTGTTTCCTTTACCGCTCCCGTGGCGCCCGGTGATTATAAAAGTTACTGGCGCCTCCGAAACCAGTCCGGCGTACTTTTGCCGGTCATCAGCGGCTGGCTGGGTAAGGGCTTCTTCGTCTATATCAAGATCGGTTCATCTGGTTTTGACTTTTACACCCTAGCCTCTGCAGCCACCTGGATCAGCAGTGTCGGCAACCTAACCTTTGGCGGACCTGATACCGATGTAAACGGTTTTGCGATGTATAAAGACGGACAAAAACTTGAGGATGGAACTTCCCCAAGCAAAGTGATCGAAACTGTTCCGCAACAGGTGGATAACGGTGTGATCACAGGCCGCTATCCAGCTTATACAGTGGTGGCTGGCGAGCACTTTACTGCAAAGATCGGCTTCCTTGCCAAACCCGATGGAACTTGTGGAACAGGTAATGTGAAATTCCAGTTGAACTACAAAGAAGCTGGTGTATTGAAACCCCTCGGTGAATGGACGGAATCGTGTGATGGTCCATTGAAGAGCATTGATGTGGACTTATCCAGCCTGGCGGGTAAATCGGTTGAGTTTGTATTAGGGATCTTGGCAAACGGCTCGGCCGTGCAAGATTGGGCAGTGTGGATCGCACCACAGATTGCAATTCGGTAAGGAAAAGCGCCCAACACATCAATGTGCTGGGCGCTTTTTGAAACGGTATAATGAATTTGAGTATTTTGGAAAGGAAACAGAATGTTTGGTATTCACAGAAATAAGATTTTCAGCACACTAAGTATTTTAGCGTTTGTCATCGGGGCATGCGGGTCAACGCCTCAAGCACAGGCAGATATTTCCACAGCCGTAGCACAGACCGTGCAGGCACAAAATTCATTGACGAAGATCGCCAACGCACCTACGTTAACTCCTGCGCCGCCGGTAGAGATCGCAGCGACCGCCGCCGATATTGCCGCCGCAACCAACACATCTGCGTCTGTAGTTGGCGCACCGAGTTGCACAGTCTCTGCGAGTTTAATTGGCGAAACTCCGCCAGATGGCACAATTTTAAAACCCGGTGAATATTTTTGGAAAACCTGGACGCTGCAGAATACCGGCACATGCACATGGGACACTTCGTACCAATTGGTTTATTGGAGCGGAGATCTGATGGACGGTCTCGTTTCCTATCCGCTTCCGGAGGCTATCCCTGCAAACGGGCAGAAAGATATCGCGATCTATTTGCAGGCGCCCGCCACCGAGGGCACTTTCACCGGCTACTGGAAGCTCCAAACTCCGTGGAAAACAAGCTTTGGCGTGGGCGGATATGATGAACCCATCTACGCACAAGTGACCGTCTCCAATGCAAAAAAACCAGTTTACCAGATCACTTCCGTAGACTTTGCAGTAAAACGCGACCCTGAATCGGGCTGCACCACCAACGTGAATTACACTCTCAATGCCACTATCTCTACCAACGGTCCCATTGAGGTAAAGTATTACTGGACCGCAAGCGGCAGTCTGTATACAACTCCTAAAATCCTGGTTTTTGATTCTGCCCAGACGCAAACCATCTCATACACAATTGGCATCAATAAACAAAGTTCCAAACCAACCGACTACTGGATACAACTATCAATTGTGGATCCAGCAGGTTACGAATTCAAGAAGACCTACCTAAATCATCAATGCTAATTTTATCGGTATCTGCTCAGTAAACTCGTGTTCCCGTATGTGTCCTGAGGTACACATGCGGGAACTTCATAATATAAACTTCTCTACAGTACAAATACGAGTAAAAATGAAAACTGCTCTTTGCGCCGTCCTCGGCGCAAGATTTACTCGCAAACGCCGCCGAGGACGGCGGCTTGAGCCTATGTAATTTAGACTTCATGTACGGTAGAGAAATATAAACAACTACACCGTGCGGGTGCGCTAAAAGTATGTAGATGGATTTGCTCTCTTCGCCGTCCTCGGCGAAGGGTTGCACGCAAAACGCCGCCGAGGCTTGTACTGACGGTTCGTCTTTCGCTCACCGTGTTGAAGTGACGGCGGCTTGAGCTTACGTGCTAACAAACTTTG
>JAYUGV010000058.1:0-2235 GCA_043767565.1 Anaerolineales bacterium | reverse complement strand
AAAACCGTCTTAAACGGGGTGAGGGGATCATCAATGATCAAGGTGGCAACTTGGGTTAGATAGTACTCACTTTCTTTACAGGAGGGTTTTGCCCTGCCTCTTGACAAAGCACCGTCTCTGCGTAGAATCAGGCGAAATGTTCACACCCAAACGAGGCAAAGATTTCCTGCACCAGCATTTCTTTGAAATGACTACTTTTTTTTTGAAAGATGAGAGTCGCTTTTAGCGGCTCTTTTTTTATACCGGCGCGAGGGTGCATCGCACCCCACAGACAGGCGAGTCTGCTTGGTAGTAAAATCTCAGCGAAAGGCGCATCCTACTTAAACATGGTGCGACGCACTACATAACCCCATGCTCAAACTCCCCGGCTTAATTGACCCTCACGTCCATGTGCGCGAACCCGGACAAACCCACAAAGAAGACTGGGACACCGCCACGCAAGCTGCTCTCGCTGGCGGTGTGACCACAATTTTGGGAATGCCCAATACAAAGCCTCCGATTTTCGATTCGGAGACTCTCGATTTGGCATTGACCGCCGCCAAACAAAAAGCCCGCTGCGATTATGGACAATACATCGGCGCGGGACCTGACAACGCAAACATCGCCGCTTCTCTCGCACCCAAAGCTGCCGGGCTAAAGATGTACCTTGACTCCACCTTCGGCGAACTCCGCCTCGACGATATGACCTTGTGGCAGCCGCACTTCCTCAACTTTCCAAAGTCTGCGCCCATCGTCCTACACTCCGAATCCCGCACGATGGCGGCCGGGATTTTATTCGCCGCCATCTATGACCGTCCCGTTCACATCGCGCACATCTCGTTGAAAGAAGAAGTCCTGCTCATCAAAGCCGCCAAGGACAAGGGCATCAAGGTGACGTGTGAGGTCTGCCCACATCATTTGTTCTTGACCGCCGATTCCCCTCTCCCTGAGGGAAAGGGCGACCCGAAGGGTCGGGTCAGGGTGAATGGTCGCAAAGAAGTCCGTCCGCGCTTGGCAACCAAAGAAGATGTGAATGCACTGTGGGAAAATCTCGATGTCATTGACTGTTTCGCCACCGACCACGCACCCCACACGCTCACAGAAAAAGATTCCGATAATCCCCCGCCCGGCTTTCCAGGACTCGAAACCTTATTACCTTTATTGCTCACCGCCGTTGACGCTCGACGTTTGACCTTAGACGATTTGATCCAGAAAAGCGTTATCAACCCAAGAAAAATATTCAACCTCCCCGAACAACTCGAAACATGGATCGAAGTGGACGAAGACGCAACCTACGAGATCAAAGCCGAGAATCAATTCACCCGCTGCGGCTGGACGCCTTTCGAAGGCTGGCAGGTGAAAGGCAAAGTTCGTAAAGTCGTCTTGCGTGGTACAACTGCTTTTGAAGATGGAAAGGTATTGGTTGAACAAGGATATGGGCGAAACATCCGCGCCCAATAGATATCATGAAACTTGAAACCGAACGATTAATTTTGCGCGATTATGTCGAAGAGGACTGGCAGACGGTCCTGACCTATAATTCCGATCCGATGTATTTGCGATATAACGATCCGATAGAGGGAACGGCGGAGCGAGTACGGGAGCTCATCAGCTGGTTCCTAGACCAACAAGCGCAGGAGCCGCGTATAAAATTCCAACTGGCTGTTACGTTGAAGTCAAATAATCTATTGATTGGAAATTGCGGCGTTCGTATGGACGAGGTGAATTCGATTGAAGCGAATATCGGTTACGAGTTGGATCCCAAGCATTGGGATAACGGCTATGCAACTGAAGCTGCCAGCGCGATTGTGGATTTCGGGTTCAACCGTTTAGGTGTGCATCGTATTTGGGCGGATTGTATTGCTGAAAACATAGGTTCTGCCCATGTATTGGAAAAACTCGGAATGAAACTCGAGGGTCGGCTTCGCGAACACAAATATTTCAAAGACAAGTGGTGGGACAGTTTGATTTATGCTATTCTTGCCGATGAATGGAAAGAGCGCAAAAACGGAAAGCAGTATTATTGGTCTGTGGAATAGGAAATATCATGAAAGCCAATAATTTCAATTTCATCCTCCAGGCATTGCTCGCTGCGCTGTTCTTTGGCGCGAGCGCTCCCATTGCCAAACTTCTACTGGGAGATGTGCCGCCGATTCTTATGGCGGCATTTTTATATCTGGGCAGTGGAACCGGGATTACGCTTGTCAAACTCGTTCAACGTGTTTCCGCAAAGCAAACCGAAGCCGGAATCAAATC
>JAYUGV010000057.1:0-5610 GCA_043767565.1 Anaerolineales bacterium | reverse complement strand
AACCCAAACGGGTCACGCGTTCTTTTTTTGCTTTCATTTCATAACGGTAACGGCTTTCTGCTCAATCGTCAACTTTTCTGTCTTGCGTAAGTCCTATTATATTTCATTTTGAGCCTCGGGTAGCTGGTTTTGCTAACTACTTACCATCCTACCCCAGGCTCGCTGGCCCTGACAACCTTTGCATGCACACATATTCAAATAACGGTGTTCGGTCAATTTGATTCATGGTATCCTCCCCTGCACATTGATGAACCATCCACTCAAATAAACGAATAGGCAGGTACACATGAGATCCAACCTTCAAAAGATCGATCACGTTGTGGTATTGATGCTCGAGAATCGTTCGTTCGATAATATGCTCGGGTGGCTGGGCACCTCGGACGGAGGCAGGCAAAAGGTCAATGGCGTGGCGGGCAAGGAGTTGAGTAATCCCATCCCGGCCTTTGCCAAAGCGCCCAGAGGGCACAAGTCCATCCCCGTTGGCAAAGAAAAGAAGATGACCAATCCGAACCCTGATCCGGGCGAGGAGTATCAGCACGTCAATACACAGTTATACGGACGTATCAGACCGCGGGCGAATCGCCGCGCACCTTTCAATGCCAAACCCTACAACCTGCCATCCGGCGAATTGCCCGATCCCGCGCCCATGAACGGCTTCGTATTGGATTACATCTATAGTTTCATCAGCATCCGCAAGCGCATGCCGCAATATCGTGAATACAAGGTCATCATGGATTGTTTCGATGAAGAGGTGATACCGGTGTTGAGCAAGCTTGCCAAAGAATATGCTGTCTTCGATGCCTGGCATGCCTCGGTTCCGAGTCAAACGTTATGTAACCGCTCCTTCATGCACGCGACAACCTCGCACGGCTATGTGCTCAATTCGCCTTTTTATCACTGGCTGATACACCCCAGCCAGACGATCTTTGATCAGATCACAGATAAACAAGACCCGGCGGTTACCTGGAAAGTGTATTACGACAAACTAGATATCGTCTCACTAACCGGACTGCAGAACCCGAAGTTGTGGAAATATCACGCCTCGAATTTTCAATACATGGAAAATTTCGAATCAGACGCGAAGAACGGGACGCTGCCAAGCTATTCATTTATCGACCCACGCTTTCTCATCGACCACAACGACAATCATCCGCCGGTGAGCGTGCAAATATTGGAAACCTCCAGCGTACTGGCTGGCGAAAAGTTAATTCACCGTATCTATGAAGCTCTGCGAAACGGCAAGAAATGGGATAACACGTTGTTGATCATCACCTTCGATGAACATGGCGGCTGCTACGACCATGTCTCGCCGCCCGCCGCAGTGCCGCCTGACCCGAGTGCCCCGATGGGTCAAATGGATTTTCGCTTCGACCGTCTCGGCATCCGCGTGCCGACCGTTATGATCTCACCTTACATCAAAAAAGGGACTGTGATCTCAGATGTGCACGACCACACCTCGATTCTAAAATTTATTGAAGACCGCTGGGGTCTTGATCCGCTGACCGAACGCGACAAACACGCCAACGATTTCTCAAAGGTATTGAGTCTCAAATCGCCGCGCACGGATTTCCCTGAGCTCACACCACGCCCCTATCAAGTTTCTAAAAAGGCGCACGAGGAGCCGCTCAACGATTTGCAAAAAGGCATGCTTATGATCATGGCTGGTTTCGAAGATTCGCAAGAGATCAAGCAGGAGCACAATATTTTTGAGAAGGCTGAAGCTCTCTTCCAGCTTGTGATGGATGAAGGCCGCATCGCGCACATTAAGACCGTTGGTCAGGCGATCGACTTCACCATGGACTTCGACCAGCGCACTTCCAAGCGTTTGCCGTTTTGGAAATGGCTCTGGCGAAAAATAGAACGCATCTTTGCATAAAAGGATTTTTTAGATGAACCCCATCGCTTCCATACTGGATCCTTCGACAAGCTCAGGACAACGCTTTCAGCCTGCTCTTGTCATCGACGGCGCGCTCGCCACTGAATTAGAGCGCCGCGGCTGCGACCTGAAAGATAGTTTGTGGTCTGCCAAAATTTTGCTGGAGCAACCTGAAAAGATCAAACAAGTCCATTACGATTATTTCAAAGCCGGTGCAGACTGCGCCATCACCGCCAGTTATCAAGCCACCATCCCAGGATTTATGAAACGCGGCTTGAATGAATCTGAAGCCATTGACCTTATTAAAAAATCCGTACGGATCGCGATTGAAGCACGCGATGAATTCTGGGCAGAGGCAGCGAACCGCGTTGGCAGAGTAAAACCTTTTGTCGCCGCCTCGGTGGGACCGTATGGCGCGTATCTTGCCAATGGCGAAGAATACATCGGCAACTACGGACTCTCCAAACAAGAGTTGATGGACTTCCACAGTCCGCGTATGAAAGCTTTGATCGAAGCGGGCGCGGACATGCTCGCGTGCGAGACCATCCCCTCCTTGATCGAAGCGCAAGCACTTTCGAAATTGCTCAGGGAATTCCCAAACATCACGGCGTGGATAAGTTTTTCGGCGTGTGATGAAACACATATATCGGAAGGTCAACTGTTTGCAGACTGTGTAAAACTCTTGGAAGCCAACCAGCAGCTCACAGCAATTGGCATCAACTGCACCTCGCCAAAATATATCCCGTCGTTGATCAGAGAAGCGAAGAACGTAACCAATAAACCGATCCTGGTGTATCCAAATTTGGGTGAGGGGTATGATGCCGAGAAGAATGATTGGGCTGGCGCGCCTGCCATCGAGTCATTTGGCGATGAAGCACGAGTTTGGTATGAAGCAGGCGCACGCCTGATCGGAGGCTGTTGCAGGACGACGCCGGAGGATATAAAGGTAATTGCGGGGTGGGTGAGGGATCAAGCGTAGAGACGACCTTTATGGTCGCCCTTTTATAGCCCGACAACAAGCTGTCGGATTCCAGAGTCAATTGGAGAACATATGAAATCCGTCCGCATGGTTGAGACAGGCAAACCTTTAGAGCTACAGGAAATTCCGATCCCCAATATCGGTGAGAAAGATATTCTCGTCCATGTGCGCGCGGCGGGGATCTGTCATTCGGATGCGCATTATCGCGCGGGGCGTTCAACAATGGGCACACTGCCGCTCACCTTGGGACATGAAGTAGCAGGCATCGTGGAAAGTGTTGGCACGCAAGTTACGAATGTCAAAGTGGGCGAGCGGGTCTGCTTGCATTACAACATCAGTTGCGGCGATTGTTATTATTGCAGCACCGGCAACGAACAATTTTGTGACACAGTCAGGATGATTGGTCATCATGTGGATGGCGGTTACGCGGAATATATTGCAGTCCCCGCACGGAATGCGATTCACCTTCCAGATGAGATTTCGTTTGAAGCGGGCGCAACGCTGATGTGTGCATCAGCAACAGCGCTGCATGCCCTGCGTAAGAGCAGAGTCAAGGCTGGGGAAACAGTGGCAGTTTTCGGCGTGGGCGGACTCGGCTTGTCCGCCATCCAGTTGGCAAAAGCCTCCGGCGCGGTCGAAGTCTACGCGGTGGATATCAAGCAAGATAAGCTCGAACTCGCATCTGAATATCATGCCATTCCCATCGATGCGAGCCGCGTGGATGCGGTCGAGGAGATTCGCAAACTCACGAAAGGCAAAGGCGTGGATGTGGCGCTCGAAATGATCGGCATGCGCAAGACGATGGAGCAAGCGATCGATAGCGTGGGAAACTTAGGGCGCGCCGTGCTGGTGGGCTTGAACCAACAACCCATTTCGATCAACACATATATGCAAGTGCTCGGCAAGGAAGCGGAGATCATCGGCTCGAACGATCATCTCTTGCAAGAGTTACCTCTATTGGTCGATATGGCGCGCCGAAAAATATTGGATACATCGCATGTGGTTTCACAAATAATTCCCCTGAATGCGGATAAAATTAATCAGCGTTTGGATGATCTCGAAAATTTCACCAGCGATGTGCGCGTGGTGATCGTGCCATAAGGATGTGATATGGACTCTCCAAAAATTTCCCGCCCGAAATTTCCAAAAGGCTATGTGGACAACCCCGCCTCCTACGTGACGTGGGACTGGGTCGCTGAACAATTGACTGTTTCTGAAAACTATTGGCTTTCGTCTGTCCGCCCCCCTTCGTCTGACGCGCAGGGCGGGCGCCCGCATATGGTGCCGCGCTGGGGCGTATTCATCGACAACAAATTGTACTACGATGGCAGTCCCAAGACACGGCATGCGCAGAACATTATGCAAAACCCGCATGTGACTCTCCACCTCGAAAGCGGATATAAAGTGATCATCCTTGAAGGGCAGTCCAAACCCGCAGGCAAGCCGGAACCCGAATTCGCAGTCAGCCTCGCGGAAGTGATGGGGAAAAAATATTCCAGCCAGGGCTACACACCCAAGCCCGATCAATGGGACGAGGGCGGGCTGTATGTGTTCACGCCGCGTCAATGCCTGGCATGGACTTCGTTCTACGAGAACCCCACCAAGTTCATATTGGAGTAATCGATGGAAATCATAAATCGTGAACTATTCGAGACATTGATTGCTGAAGCTATGCAGCAGGAATTCTCCGGCTGGGATTTTGGCTTTATCGCCCAACGGTGGCAGGAAAGCCCTCTCAGTTGGGACTATAACCAGATTGTTCGTAGTTATATCAAACCAGAATTTGCCATGCTCGATATAGATACTGGCGGCGGGGAAGTTCTGTCATCTTTCATGCCCCTTCCACAAAAAACGGTTGCAACCGAAGGATACCTTCCCAATGTTCCCGTTGCAAAGAAAAGACTCGCACCGCTCGGCGTGAAGGTCGTGCAGTTATTTGGTAATGATATACCGCCATTTGTGGATGGCTATTTCGATCTTGTAACCAACAGGCACGGCTCATTCCTGGCGCAGGAACTCCAGCGCATTATGAAACCGGGTGGAGTCTTCGTCACTCAACAAGTCGGCGGCAGAAATAATTTCAGGCTCAACGAACTTTTGCAAGAGAAACCCGTATTCGAATACTCATACTGGACTCCTGACTTGGCAGGCCGGCAATTGACCGAAGCCGGATTCCAGATCCTTGAACAGAAGGATGAATATCCAGAAACAACCGCGTCAGATATCGGAGCGCTGGTTTTCCATCTCAAGGTCATATCATGGCAAATTGAAGATTTTAGTGTGGAGAAATATTACGACAAGCTCGTGAAGATCCATAACATGATTCAGGAACAAGGATATCTTAAAATAAGGAGTCATCGCTTTTTAATCGTGGCAGAGAAATAACATGTTGCTTTATCTCATCCAGGGCATCGTATATGGATTTGCTGCCGCGGCGCAGCCGGGTCCATTGCAGACCTATCTCATCACACAGTCATTAACCAAAGGCTGGCAGAAGTCACTCGTTAACGCGTTTGCGCCGCGGGCTGGTGGGTAAGCGCTGTTCTGTTTTGGGCTGTATCAGTTATGGCTGGGAATATTCGAGTAACGGCTCAAGGCTCATGAAACAAAAGCAAGTTGCGGCTGGCGCGAAGCGGAAGCGTGCGCTCCATCCTTTCAGCAATTCTCAATATGAAAAACGGTCCTATGCAAAACAGGATGGGAATGCTAACCTGTTGGGCATAATGTATGAAGAATTGAAACTCACCCGCATGAT
>JAYUGV010000056.1:0-39739 GCA_043767565.1 Anaerolineales bacterium | reverse complement strand
TCCACGCCTGAGATGATCTCGCTCATCAAGCGTAATTCCTGCGGCAAAGCCCTGGATATTGCTCGCATGTCCCGTGATATGCACGGCGGCAACGGCATCTCGGACGAATTCCATGTGATCCGGCATGTGATGAACTTGGAAGCGGTGAACACGTATGAGGGCACGCATGATGTCCATGCGCTGATTCTTGGACGAGCACAGACAGGAATTCAGGCGTTTTCGTAACAGACATCACTTCATTGAGGGGACAAGCATCAAAATAATTAACCCCGAATTTAATTTGGACGCAGATGAACGCTGATTTTCGCTGATAAAAATAAAGATCAGCGTTTTTCTGCGTTTATCAGCGTCCTATATAGCTCTTAATAACAGACTCGCCCAAGAAAGATTAATTTCGGAGTGAGTCTTGTCTCGTTTTACTTTCTCACTGTCGCAAAACCCAAGCCATTTGGACCTACATGCGTACCGATAACCGTCGTCACATTGACCATGAGAATATCGCGCGGCACAGATTGACTGGCTTTCTGCATAAGTGTGTTCAGGAATTCCTTCGCGCGAGGTTCTGCGCCTGTATGCAGAATTGCCAATCGTTCCAATGCACCATGTTCCAGTAAAAAATTCAACATCCGTTCATTCGCCTGTTTCGTAGTGCGGACTGCGCCGACCGGTTTGAGATGCCCTTCGATGAGTTCGACTATGGGCTTGATGCTGAGGATCCCACCAAAAAATGTCACCGAGGCAGGCACACGCCCGCTGCGTTTGAGGTTTTGCAGTGTATCAAGCGCGGCAAAGACACGCAGGCGCTTACGAGTGGATTCGATAGCGTGGAGTGCGGCGTCAAGTCCATCTTCGGCGGCTTCGGCGGCAGCGATGACCTGGAAGCCAAGCCCAAGAGATAAAGAGAGGCTATCGACGATGGTGATCTTATTCGGGAAATCGTGCGCCGCCTGGCGCGCAGAATTGATGATGGTGCTTAACTGTCCCGCCGCGTGGATGGAGAGGATGTGGTCACAGCCGCGGGTGAGGAGGGAGTCGTATAGGGTGTGGAAGTCGCCGATCGAAGGCGCGGCAGTTGTCGGCGGGGTCTGAAGCGCGGGCAGTCGCTTGTAGAAGTCTTCGCGTGAGAGTCCGATCCCGTCTGCGTATTCTTTTCCATCCAAGATCAGGATAGAAGGGATCACTTCGAGTTCATATTGATCGATTAGATATTTTGGGATGTCTGAGGTGGAGTCGGTAACGATGCCGAGTTTCATGGTTTCTCGCGATCGAGCCAGAGTTCGCGGTATTTGCGGTTCCAATCAATGAGGAAGCGGTAGGCAATGACAAGTCCGCCTGCGAGAGCGACCCATAGCTCGATGCCATGCAGATCGAAATACCAGAAGACCGGCGCCATAAGCAGACCAGTGAACACACTCGCACGCGCGCTATGCTGAAGCGAGAGTGTCAGAATTAATAACAAAGCCAACCCGATCAAAAACGCGAACCAATTGGCTGCAAGCAGCGCGCCGCCGAATGTGGCGAGCCCCATGCCGCCGCGGAATTGGGCGAAGAGGGGCCAGCAATGTCCAATGATCGCGCAGGCGGCAGTGAGAGGGATGATGTAGTACGAGATATTATCTCGCACTACCAACAAGGCAAGATAAGTTGGGAGAAATCCTTTGGCAATATCAAGGATCAATACCAGCGCGCCCCAACCGAAACCCGCCTGGCGAATCGTGTTGGTGGTGGAGGCATGACCCGAACCGGCATCGCGCACATCCACACTCTTCACATAACGTGTGACCCAGATGGAAAATGGCAATGAGCCGGAAAGATAACCGAGAAGGGGAAAGAGCGCATACATTTGGATTCTCACGATGGGCGAGTATAGCATAAGGCTGTTCGGCTCATCATAAATTCCACTTAAATCCTCAATAAGTACAGACAATGGCCGTCTTTGCAAATTTGTTGTTTATGAACTCAAAAAGGATTTTTTGTGCACAAGGCATCAACCAAATTTCCTATGACCTTTGTACCCATATACAGATATGTCAATGGATTTGGGTCTCGATGCCTTTCTTTTTAATTCCTTTCCGTATACCATCATCTCATACACGTATGACACCGGCCCTTTTTCATGTTCATACAGTAAGCCAAACAAATGGCCATGTTGAAATTCCAAACTTACCCATGATCTTGCCAAGGAGCACAAGTATCCGGTAACGTATTCAAATCAACTTATATGCGACTACCATACGTAAAGCTGTGATGATATGGATATATCTATGAGCCGCGATTTGGCGCATGCATAGATCAGTCATCAAAAGCAGAAGTCGACACCGGTGACACAGTATCGACTTCCAGATCAGAAATCAAAGTGCCTAGAGGACACAATTGACTCTTTTTAATAATAACACCTGGCTTTCATTCATGCAAGCAGGGGCCGGAAGAATATTGAATCCCGGGATTCTCAAGACTTTAGCAAGAAAATTAGATCATCAGGGCGCTATTGCCTGATTCCTATTCCTTAAAGGAGAATAGAAATGTTTACACCTACTACTCAAAGTTTATCAAAAAAATTCCCGCTTTGGCAGCGTTTTATATTGGCGATAGTGCTGGTCTTATCCAATACAACGAATATCAAGTTAATCTCAGCAGCCCCACTATCGACCGATACACAATCGTCGCTTCTTAGTCTTGCGGCAAAAGCGGATTCGCAGTTAGCTGCTTCAGATCTGATATTTGCAGATGGGTTTGAGTCGGGCAACCTGTCAGCCTGGACGGCCAGCAGTACCAACGGCGGTATGAGTGTGAGCCCAAGCGCAGTTTTAGTCGGGACAAATGGCTTACAAGTCACATTCAACACCACCACCACAATGTACGTGCGAGATGATTCCCCCAATGCCGAGCCGCGCTATCACGCCCGCTTCTACTTCAACCCCAACTCCATTGCCATGGCGACCGGCGATTATGATTACATTTTGCAAGGCTATTCTGGGACTGCCAACACCAATATCCTGCGCGTCCAGTTCACCCGCAATAGTGTTGGTTATCAATTGCGTGCCAGGGCTTATGACAGCGTGCTGGCGAATTGGGTGAACACGCCTTATGTAACCATCTCGAACACGGTGCATTATGTGGAGGCTGATTGGGGCAACGATGGGCATTTGAGTTTCTGGGTGGATGGTGCCCAGCAAGGGAGTTTAACGGGCATCAACAATAACATCTACACAATGGATAGTGTACGGCTCGGGTCAACATACCTTTCCGCTGCTGCGACGAGCGGCACCTTCTATATTGATGCCTTTGAGTCACGGCGGACAACTTACATCGGATCAATGGATGCGTCCACACCTATAACTACTTGGACTGCCACCCCAACCCAAAATCCAATAGCAACCGGCACACTCGCGCCTACACAAACGGCTGGTCCAACTAGCACACCTATTCCGAATACTGCCACCCTTGTGCCAACAAATACACTTATATCCGCCTCGCCTGCTGCCACGAACACACCAATACCTAGTCCGGCCAGCACGGCAACCAAGCCCCCGGCTTCCATATCTGCCTCAGGTAATGGAATATGGATATCAACAACCGAATTATTGAGCCTTCCCACCTCAGGTGCCGCTTGGGATAAAATACGTTCTACTGCCTATGGAAGCTGGGGTATCCCCGATCTTAAAAACCAGGACAATATACATGCGATTAATACGCTTGCAGGAGCTTTGGTATATGCAAGAACTGGCGACACTTTATTACAAAGTAAAGTGAGAGACGCGATCATTGCTGCAAAGCGAACGTTGGATGAATCCAATGAGTGGCAAACGACAAACGGCGTGTTAGCGGCGGGCCGACAAATAGGTGCATATGTTATTTCAGCCGATCTCATAAGCCTCAAAAATCATGATATATCTGCTGATAATGAATTCAGAAGCTGGCTGATGACGATAAGAACAACCAAGATCGGAACCCATAGCAGATGGAATTCCATAACAGGCACGTGCGAAAATGCTGCAGAGAATTGGGCAGCGCATGCTTGTGCATCCCGTATCGCCGCAAGTATTTATTTAGGTGACACAGCGGACGTGGACCGCGCCGCGTTGATCATCCATGCCTGGAGTGACCGCGCGTTTTATCCGAAAGATGGGATTGGCCTCAACGGCTACTTTCAACACTCCTCAAGTTACAATTCATCATGGATTTGTGGGACCGAATCTACCTGGACGGCTATCAATCCGCCCTGCGTAAAAAGCGGTGTCAATATCGATGGGGCATTAGTAGAGGACGCCAGTCGGGGCGGTGGTTGTTGTCAGCTTGCGGGCGTGGGATATTCCTACTCGTGGGAAGTAATGCAGGGCTTGACGCTTTCGACCGAGTTGCTATACCGTACTAACAGATACGACAACCCTTATTTGTGGACCAATAGCGCGTTGAAGCGTGCCGCAGAAAATATGTTGAGACAGGGTTGGGTAATCAACAATCCTGGAAAATTTGTACCTTGGTTGCTTAATATTCGATATGGCACGAATTACCCGACCACGAGCAATTCGGACGGGCGGTATATGAGCTGGGGTGATTGGCTCTATCAGAGATAATCTTCATATCCAAAAGCAATAGAGACCGAAAAGACACAAGCTTATTAACGTTTGCCTCCTCGACTGCATTCACAGTTGGGGAGGCAAAATTATAAATACAGGAGGAGGGAATCAGATATCATCCATGGCGGTAATCGTGTTTGAAAACCGTGTTCCGGCTGGCATGCGAAGTTTATGATGATGGCATCTGAAATGAGGATAATCGTTTTTATATCCTTTTCCGTCAAAGGCCAATAGAAATGGAACCACAACAAGTTGTTACGTTGTTCGATGATGTATTGTGGAATGCCGGAGGCTGTCGACATGCCGAACAAATCCCCCAACGCTCACCCTCCATGCCGGTGCTATACGATACAGACTACCCCAAGCCGTGATGCGGTTTGATCTGTCGATGACAAAGCGAAGGACCGATGCGTTCAGCGAACGCAATATATTCATAATGTGTGCGAGTTTATAGCATAGGTATAAAGGATTATTTTTCAAATTGCGTATTTAGGGTGTTGGAGTGTACAAGTACAGATCCCAATCTTTCAAATGGCTGACGATCTGATATGCCGCCGGTGGCATGGGATAACTGTCTGCTTTGGGGAGTAATAAATATTCAATCTTTTGTGTACGCAGCCACTGCAAGTCAGCGATCTGGGCAGGAGTCGAGAACGGCACCAAACGGCGACTCAGTCTTTCACCAAAAAGCGGATAATCCAGAATGAAGAAGGGGATGTAGTATCCCAGCGTTGCATTGGCGGGTACGAATTTCTCGACCATGGCATATACATCACGATCATTTTTTCTTTGGATGGTCTGAATGAAAATACGATCATTGCTCCAAACGCCGCGATCATCTGCGTATTTTCCAAGGGTGGGTTTGGATGGGTTGTAGAGCAAAGTCACAAAAATAATGACAACAGCCAGGATACCGATGAACCATTCGAAAATCGAGCTGCCTTCTTCCTTGAACCAGACTGCCATTAACGGAGCACAGAGCGCAAATATAGGCATAAAGTAACGGCCCTGAAATGGATCCCAGCCCGGACGTAGGATGATTTCCAAAGGCAAGAAGATCAATAATGCAATGCCTGGGATTAACAACAGATAGGAACGTCGGCGCAGCCCCAGCCAGGATTGAGTAAGCAGCGCAGGAAAAATCAACAGAACGCTGAGCGGTCCGTACCAAGCATGGCTTTCCTCATTGATATTTTTTTGCGTAAAACTAAAGGGGTGCCCCGGCGCCGTGTAGGCTGTCCCTTCGATCACTTCAAAACCGATCCCTTGAAAAAAAGCCCGTGCCAGCCGCATCTTGATCTTGTGGCTATAACCATCCAAAGGTCTGGGCAAACCGCTCGTGTCCAGCGCCTGGTAAAACAGGCGCGGCGCGTTATAGAGCACTTCATGGAAAATATCACGGCTGGGCGGAGAGTCATTTAATGTATGCAAAAGCGGTGAGCTATGCTGAGACGCTCGCGCCAAATCAAACTGCCCAGGTGCTAGGTTCCGCGTTTGCGCTATGTCGATCATGTTATCAATATAGTTTGGTGAGCCGAAGGGATCGCCAAAATACTTCCAGTTGACCACATAAATATAAGAGCCTAGCAGCGCAACCGCGATCAACAAATTGACAAACCAGATCATGAGCGGCTTCCAGGTTCGTCTGCCAAACTGCAGAATAAGAAGTAATGCAATCACCGCCAAGACAGGCAACAACAAGAAGTAGCTCTTCTTCACACCGATCCCCATCCCCACACTGATGGCAGAGAGAGTTAAGAACGAATATCGATTCTCCCTGATACCCAGGATCAGGAAATAAACTGCGGGAAGAAAGAATACCGCAGTCATCAGGTCGGTTTGCGTGGTGGTTGACTGCAAAGCTACCAATGGAAATCCCAAAAAGATCAGTGCCGCAAAAGTAGACGGTCTTTGGGGATAGCCCAACAAACGCGCCAAGCCAAAGACTCCTACACTTGAGACCAACGCCGCCAACCATTGAATGCTACCCACCATCCGGTCGCTGCCCAGGAATAGAAACGTCCAGTAGGTTTGCAGCTGAGCAACGACTGGATACCAAACCTGATTGGGCATGGTGGTTTGCCAAGGAAAGAACGATCCGTGCTGGAACCAAAAGCCAATCCGCGAGAGGTGCGTGCTCAGGCTATCCATGTTATTTTGGGGAATAAGAATAACCTGCACAAAAGCGAAAGCGTAAGATAGAGCCGTGCTCAACGTCAACAGCGCTAAAACAGGCTCACGACGAATCAACTGTATATCGAATTTTATTTTCCAGCCTTGAAAAGGAAGCCATAGATGTGGTCTTCCAGCGCGCCGCCAAATCAGCCAGCCAAATCCCCCGATACACACGTGCAGCCCCAACATGACCCATTGTTGATCGAGCAAATATAAACTATTTGCAATATAAGAACATAATGTCACGCTGGCGCTGCCAATCAGGTACAAAGCCATCAGCCAGGCTGATTTATGCGATAAACGAAAAACTGCAACCCACGGCAGGCTGCTAGTCAGCAAAATGAACAAGGCAAGGATAAAAATTAGCATTGCAAAAACTCAGCGCACCATTCTCAAATCATTATAATGTAAGTTGGATATATCGCTTCGTCCCCAGCCCGAGCTGCCCATTAAACTACAAATCTTTATCTGTCTTATAAATACTCCCCTGACCGATTGGCGTCAGGGGAGTATCACAATGGTAATTGATAACCAGTCTCTACACTTGAACGGAAAATTCCTTCAAGGCTTTCACCACCTGCATTTGCTCATCTTCGGTCATATTCGTATAAAAGGGCAGGCGCAGTAACTGGTCGCTGACGTGTTCGGTGGCTTCGCAATCACCCGGTTTGCCGCCATATTTCTCGCCCATCGGTGAAAGGTGCAACGGCAGGTAATGAAACACAGCCTGGATATCCTGCGCTTTCAAATGCGCAATCGCCGCCTGGCGTTGTTCAAGATTGGGGAAAAGCAAATAGAACATATGATAGGTCTGTTCGCAATCTGCAGGGACAAACGGCATATGCACATTATTTTCCTCAGCCCATGCGCCTAATTCCTTATAATAGGTTTCCCAAATCTGCTGGCGGCGTGATTGGATCTGCTCGCGTTCTTCCAACTGCGCCAATAAGAATGCAGCCAGTAGATCGGACGGCAAATAACTTGAACCCACATTCACCCAGGTGTATTTATCGACCTGTCCGCGGAAGAAACGACTGCGATTGGTGCCCTTCTCGCGCACGATCTCAGCATCTTCGATGTATTTCGGATCATTGATCAACAGAGCGCCGCCTTCACCGGATGTGAAGTTCTTGGTTTCGTGGAAGCTTTGGGTCGCCATTACACCAAACGTACCGAGGTATTTCCCCTTGTATTTCCCGAACAAGCCATGTGCATTATCTTCGATCACCGGAATATTGTGACGGTTTGCGATCTCCATGATCGTATCCATTTCACAAGCGACACCCGCATAATGGACAACTACAATGGCGCGCGTCTTGGGCGTGATCAAAGCTTCCAGCCTGGATTCATCCATATTCAGGGTATCCGGACGAATATCGGCAAAGACCGGTTTGGCGCCGCGCAAGACAAAGGCATTGATCGTGGAGACAAATGTGAACGAGGGGACGATCACTTCATCGCCATCCTTTAATTCCAAAAGCAACGCGCACATCTCAAGCGCATGTGTGCAGGATGTAGTCAACAAGACTTTCGGAACACCCAATGCCTGTTCAAGCAAGGCATGACTCTTTTTTGTAAATTGTCCATCACCTGAGATGTGATCGTTTTGCAAAGCCTGCCGCATATATTCAGATTCTTTTCCAACAAAAGTTGGCCTGTTGAACGAAATCGGCATGCGCCTTATCTGCTCCTGACAATTTCCAAAATATATTGTCCGTAGGAATTACCCGAAAGCGCCTCCCCTAATTTTTCAAGCTGACCTTTAGTAATATACCCCATGTGATAGGCGATCTCCTCTGGACAAGAAACCATCAATCCCTGTCGTTGTTGAATCGCCTCAATAAACATCGCCGCCTGAAGCAATGACTCGTGTGTGCCCGCATCCAACCAGGCAACACCGCGCCCGAGCAGCTTCACTTTTAAATTCCCCTGCCCCAAATAAATTTTGTTCAGATCTGTGATTTCGATCTCGCCGCGCGCAGAAGGCTTTACCGCTTCAGCATGCTTTACAACTTGATTGTCGTAAAAATAAATACCTGGCACGGCAAAATTCGATTTTGGTTTTGCGGGTTTTTCCTCCAGACTTAACACATTTTCCTGATCGTCAAAGGCTACGATTCCATAACGCTCCGGATCATTAACGCGATAGCCAAAAATAATCGCGCCCTTCTGCAAAGAGGCACAGTCTTTTAACAAGGAACTCAATCCGCCGCCATAAAATATATTATCGCCCAATATCAAACAGACCGGGCTATCACCCACAAATTCACGCCCTACCAAAAAGGCATCTGCCAAGCCGCGCGGCTCTGCCTGTTCGGCGTATTCAAATTGCATGCCCCACTGCGTGCCGTCTTTCAAGAGCTCGCGAAACCCCGGCAGTGCTTCAGGTGTACTGATGATCAAGACTTCACGAATACCCGCCAGCATCAACATCGAAAGCGGATAGTAGATCATCGGCTTGTCGTAGACCGGCAGCATCTGCTTGCTGGTTGCAATCGTCAGTGGGAAGAGACGTGTGCCTTTTCCGCCAGCTAAAATAATTCCCTTCATTTCGCCTCCCGCTGCGCGTCAGCGCGCCATGCATAATTCTTTTTGATCCATTCGCCGTACGCGCCGCTGCTGACCTGGTCCACCCAATCGGGATTTGATAAATACCAATCCACCGTGCGACGGATACCCGCTTCAAACCCCACCTCAGCCTGCCAGCCCAACTCACGCCTGATCTTGGCTGAATCGATCGCATAGCGCTGGTCATGTCCCGGGCGGTCTGTCACAAAACGGATCAGGTCCTTATAGCTCTTCAAACCCTGCTCACGTAACTGCGGCACTTCCACCGGCGGTGCGACCTCATCGAGAATGGCACAGATTTGATTCACAAGGTTAATATTCTTCTGTTCGTTATTTCCACCAACCACATAGACTTCGCCCGGCACACCTTTTTCAAATGCCAATTTGATCGCTTTGCAGTGATCTCCCACATACAGCCAATCACGCACGTTCGATCCATCGCCATAAACCGGCAACGGTTTGCCCGAGAGCGCGTTCATGATCATCAAGGGAATTAACTTCTCGGGGAATTGATACGGCCCATAGTTATTGGAGCAATTAGTAATAACAGTTGGTAATCCATACGTATGGTGAAAGGCGCGCACAAAATGATCACTGGAGGCCTTCGATGCAGAGTAGGGTGAGTTCGGCGCGTAGGATGTCTCTTCGGTGAAGTAACCATCAGCACCGAGAGAACCGAACACTTCATCAGTTGAAACGTGTAAAAAGCGGAATGCCTTCTTTTTATCTTCAGGCAAGTCCTTCCAATAGGCACGCGCCGCTTCAAGCATCGTGAAAGTGCCAATTACATTCGTTTGAACAAAATCTTCTGCGTTGGTGATCGAGCGATCCACATGCGATTCAGCTGCGAGGTGAAAAATACCCACCGGCTGATATTTCACAAGTAAAGAGGAAACCAGATCACGATCCGTGATATTGCCCTGTACGAATTCATAATTAGGATTCCCTGCCAAATCAGCCAGAGAGATGGAGTTTGCGGCATACGTTAACGCGTCTAAATTCACCACGTGATATCCGCCGCTCTGCACCAGCAAGCGCACAAAATTTGTGCCAATAAATCCACTACCACCTGTAACTAGAACCGTTTGTTTTTGAGTCATATACATCCTTTTACTTCGAACGAGTATTGCTTGAACTAATATTATCCCATGAGGCGCTTTGATTCCGCCTCGGAATCGCAATTCACTGAATTTTATCTCTTGACGGACAATTTCCAAATTGGATACGTGGAGTATAAATCTCGAGACGGGCGCCATTTGCTTCGATAGTCGCGCTTGCTTCGTAATAACATAAGATGTAAGGCGAAACATACGTATTCCACACATTATTCTCTTCCGCAAAAACGCCATCTTGTTTAATGTTGAGGTTCTGTTTGGTCGCTACAATTGCTGAAAAACGACGATTCGCCAAATCATCGTAAAATTTATTCAAATATGTCTGATTGCCAGACATTGCCATCTCCATTAAGGTGACAACTTCATAGTCATACACCAATGGCACCTGCACATCGCCCAAAGCGACCAGTTCCCGGTCATTGATGAACAACACGGGTCCTGTTTTACCGGCTGCATTCACGGTGTCAACCAACTGTTGATGAGCTGCCTGATTTCGACTCTCGTCATATTTAGGATATGGATTCAACATCGGGATCAGGAACAGAAGCGGTGTAACTAGTGCAACTACAAACAGCGGGGTTGGGCGAATTTGCAATTGGGCCTGACCTGGCTCAACTTGAACACTTCCACTGAAAAAATAAAGCGCCACAATGCCGATCAGTACAGCATACGTATCCATATTATGTAGATCCCCGCCGCCACCGATCTTGGTACTGACCACTGCACTGCCTGCAAACAAGGCAGCCAGCATCACAATCAATCCCAGCCAGCGCACCCTATGAAGTGATCTCCATTGGCGCAACGCCAGAGCAATGATAACAATAAGTGGTCCGCTCACGATCAGGATTGCCGGAATGATACCCAGAGAGTAATTATCATTTGGCCACAATCTGTACCACAAGAGGTCCGATGTAAAACTGGATGCGAAGGCGCCCGCATTTTCAGAGTTGCCCGAAAGCGAAATATAAGCGGCTTGGGTCAGCAACGCAGACACCAGTCCCGCAATTCCCCATAGCGCAGGTTGGGAAAAATAATTGAATATTTTTTTAAACGCTGCGACGCCCATTTCAGTTGAAGGCAAACCTAATGATGTCTCAAGCGTATAGACGGCTATCGCCATCATCGCGGGCATCGGGAACCAGTTCACTCTACTCATGCCAGCCCATATCGATGCAGCAATCACGGCGATCAACGACCGCCATGGATGTTTCCCCGATACAAACAACAATAACACAATGACCATCACTTCGAGATGATAATAAACACCCACACGCAATAGATAAAGGAAGAACCAGCCAGCTACCAGCCACTTGAGAACTTTCTCCTGTTGCGGGAAAACTCTTTTCGTTAATGCAATAGATGCGCCAGCCGTTAAGCCGATCCATAACAGATATTGCCAGAGACGGTGTGCAAAAAGCCCAAGGCTGGGGAAAAGGAATGGGAACGATTGAAGCAGGTAACGGGTGGGATGAAGCGTAGGTAAGGGAAACCGCTCCCCATAAATCCAGTTTGAAAGAAACAGCGAAGCGTAATAATAGCGGCTGCCCTCAGACCAGCCCATGGAAAGCGGATAGTTCGTCACCGCATTGAAACGCATCGCAGCCTCATAAGTCACGCCAAGCAACACGAGCGCAAAAGCAAACCCGCCCTGCCAGGTTGTCTTCAAAGCCATCTTAAGCGCGGTCACCGCCAACAGGATCAGCCACCAGCACATCCAGTAATAAAACAGTACCAATAAGACGGGGTCATAAACTGGCGTTGCGACTTCCTGACCTATTTCAAAAGTGAACTTAATATATGGGATCAAAAACAAAACAGCCAGAAAGGTAATGACGCCCAAGGCACGCCAAACCAGCCCGTCAAAACGAAGATGATTTAAGCTATTGAAAAATATGAAGGGTTTTGTATCAGTGCCGCGGACCATTAACCAGATGCAAACTACCGCGATCATAAAACACAGCACCAACATTCCACTCCAGATGGAATGTGTTAAATCGGCTTTCAGTTCGATTAGCCGCAAATAGGTTAATCGCAGCATTGCCAGGTTCACAATGAATGTGAATGTAAGTATGGTCAGCCAAAACGAGCGGGGGGTATTCGAAGTCTTGCCCATGAACTAATTTTACAGGAGAATATTGGTGGAAGCAGCTTGTCTTTTTTGTTCGGCCATTGTTGAAAGAATGGACGGGAGGAAGAACGCCCCCGGCAGGCTGGAAAGCAGGAAATAGATCCTGATCAAAAAAGCGATACTCAGACTCACCGCTGGGGATAACCCGGCTGCATTTGACAGCAGGTAGGTTGAAAACAGTTCCTGTACCCCATAGCCATTGATAGAAATTGGGAGCAGGGTAATGAAGTAAATGAGACTCCATAAACCAGCGATCACCCAGAAAGAGGCATGGCTTCCAAGATCTCTGGCGAAAATATACACCGCAGTGAATTGGCACATCATGTTGACGCAGGCAAAAGCCAACGACCCCAACAGGAATGCTGGTCTCTTCAGCCAAATCCCGAAAACGGACAGGGTGCGTTTTGTAAACTCAATTGGCTTTTGTAAAAAGATGAAAAACGAGACCGTAAGTTTTGTTTGGATAAACCCCCACGAATACCACAAGCCGACCGGCGCCATCATGCTCATACCCAACATGCCGACCAACCGATCCGCAGCAATGGAGGCAAGGCACACTGCGCGGTCAAAACCCATCTGCACAGCGCCCGCCAGCCGCACCAGGTCACCGCCCACGGTTGTTGGTAGAAAGTGTGATGCAAATAGACTGGTAAAGGTCAGTGCCGTGCTGTCTTGAAGACGCATATTGATTCCAGCGGCACGCAGGAGCACATGCCACCTGCCCACCACAGCAAAGCGCGCGAGCAGGAATAGCAGCGCAGCCCAGAATAAATTGATCTTCTTGATCTTTGCGAAGGCTTCCAGAATATCCTGCCACTTTTCCTCCCTCAATAACACCACGATCAACACCACCGCCAGCAGCGTCCCTGCCAATTGCAGAACGCGCTGACGATTCCTTAACCACCAGGCAGACATTTTAGTGTTTCTTCCCTAATACAGTTCGAACTGTATAGGTCGGCTTGCTCTGTGACTCGTGATACGTGCGCGCCAGCAGCTCAGCGATCAAACCCATCAGGATGGATTGAAAACCCAGGATCAAAAGCATGACCCCAATCTGAAAAAACGGTGATGTCAGGACCGGGATCAGGAAAAACATCTTGCGGACGAACAAAAACACCAGCAAAAGAATACCGCCCAAAATCAGGCTTACGCCGGTCCCGCCAAACAACCGCATCGGCTTGTGGGAATAATCCAGCAGAAATTTCACTGTGAACAGATCAAGGATGACCTTCACGGTTCTTTCCAAGCCGTATTTTGCCACACCAAATTTACGGGGATGGTGGCTGACGGGGATTTCGGTAATGCGCGCGCCCACTGAATGCGCAAACACCGGAATAAAGCGGTGCATTTCTCCATACAAACGGAAACCCTCCAACGCGCCACGTCGATACGCCTTGAGCGTACAGCCATAATCATGCAAATGGACGCCCGTGACCCGCGAGATCAAACCATTGGCAAGATTGGATGGGATCGTACGGGTGAAGCGGTTATCCTTACGGTCCTTGCGCCAGCCGCTGACCAGATCATAGCCTTCATCCAGCTTTGCCAATAGGAAGGGAATATCAGCCGGGTCATTCTGCATATCAGCATCTAAAAGGATGATCGTATTCCCCTGGGCATAATCAACTCCCGCCGCAATGGCGGCAGTCTGCCCAAAGTTGCGTCGGAATACGATCACACGCACATGTTCAGGGTCCTGCTTTACGAGCATTTCCAAAGCTACCAAGCTTTTATCCTGACTCCCATCATCCACAAAGAGGATTTCCCAAGTCTTGCCAATGGGTTTGAGTGCCTGCTGGATCGCAGCATACAACAGCGGCAGGTTTTGCTCTTCGTTATAGACCGGGATGACCAGTGAAAGTTCGGGCATCATTTATTTGCCAGGCGCTTCATATCCGCATCAACCATCATGGTAACGAGTTCCTTGAAACCGACAGCCGGTTCCCAGCCTAAAACGGAACGTGCCTTCGAGGGGTCAGAGATCAGCAAATCCACTTCGGCCGGGCGATAGAAACGCTCATCCTGCACAACGAATTCCTTATAATCCAGATCGACACGTCCAAAAGCGATCTCACAAAATTCGCGCACAGCATGCGTCTCACCCATACCGATAATAAAGCTATCTGGCGTATCCTGTTGCAACATACGCCACATGGCATCCACGTAATCACCCGCAAAGCCCCAGTCGCGTTGTGATTCCAAATTACCCAAGCGCAGTTCTTTTGCAAGCCCCAGTTTTATTTTCGCCACACCATCCGTGATCTTGCGGGTCACAAACTCAAGACCACGGCGCGGACTCTCATGATTGAACAGGATCCCTGAGGTGGCAAACATATCAAAGGACTCGCGGTAATTGACCGTGATCCAATGTCCGTACACCTTCGCCACACCATACGGACTGCGCGGATAGAAGGGCGTATCCTCTCTTTGCGGCACTTCCAAAACCTTACCAAACATCTCGCTTGAAGAAGCCTGATAAAAACGGATCTTCGGATTCACAAAGCGGATCGCCTCCAACATGCGTGTGACACCGATCGCCGTAATATCACCCGTCAAAGCCGGTTGATTCCACGAGGTCGGTACAAAGGATTGCGCCGCCAGGTTATATACTTCGGTGGGTTGGTACTCTTCCAACAAAGACAATAACGAACCCTGATCATGCAGATCACCTTGAACGACTGTCATATGGTCCAGCAAGTGTTCGATGCGTTCGCTCGTTACAGTGCTGGAGCGGCGTGCCACACCAATGACGCGATATCCTTTTGAGAGCAATAACTCAGCCAGGTATGATCCATCCTGTCCGGTTATCCCTGTGATTAAAGCAGTAGGCATGTGTTCTCCTAAATCCAAAATTCAGTCACTGAATTATAACGCACATTCGGGCATCTTACACGCGCCTTCGATCCTGCCACCACCCCAGCCCAAGTATCACAACCCACAGCCCAAAGATCAAAGTAATCATCACGGGAAACGACAATTGTCCGCCCCAGTGATAATACCGACTCACATACCATTGCGTGAACACCAACAAAAACGCAACTTCACAAGCGATCACACGCACAAACCACGCCGACCTCACCTCACGCCACCAGACCCGCACCACTCCCGCAAGGATAGCTTGCCACACAAACAGAATCGTCCGATAGCGCGGATTATCCCACTGGTCGCCCCCGGCTCGTAGTGCAGCAAGCAGGACCCAGGTCCAGGAGAGAAGCGTGAGCCATAGGATTAAGTTCCGGTTCTTCGCCGCCCCCTGTCCTGCTCCGGCTCCGAAAGACAAGATCAACGCTGGAAGTATCACATACCAACCCAATGCACGCAAAATATAGATTGCCTGCCAAATCGGTTCAGTGGGATGTACCAACGTAGCTGGCAAAACCGGTTGCAAAATTCCATACACCGCCACGAACGGGAGGCGCATCCACTGCGGCATTTCATCGAAGAGTTTTTGCACCCAGCCTGAGTCGCGTTCGATGCCGTAGGCGTTCCATTTCACCGCCAGCCGCAGCCAATTATTGACCACGCTCAACGGTGACGAGGCATTGAACTCGCCCGAACGATTCAGCGAAGCGGACAGGAAAAACAGCCCAGCAAAAAAGATGACCGCGAAAACGAGCACTGCCTTCCATGAAATGGTGCGCTGTTCATTAGCAAAGAAGACCCAACCCGCAAAGATGATAAGATGTGCAAGCGCGATCGCAGGCGAGACGAGTAACATGCCCAACAAACCGAGGGCAAGCCAAACTCTGGCTCTGGAGTCAGGGAGCTTGCTCCCGTTTTCGCCAGCAAGCTGGCTGACTCCAGAGTTTACAAACCCATACAACGCCATTGCGCTAAACGTCAACAAATACGACTCACGCATAATAGACGCGCCCAGCAGGATACTCTCAGGATACAACGCAAAGATCCACGCGGACGCCCAAGCGACCTTCTCGCCAAATATCCGATCCACCGCCCGCCACAAAAACGGAATCCCCAACGCAGCGACGATGACTGAGATCAGGATCAACATCAAGGGACGATGCGCATCGGGCGACAAATAGCGATACACCAACGCGCTGAACGCCAGCAAACCACCATATTGATCATATGCAAACTTTTCACTAAATGCGTTGAGAATTGGAGAATTGGAATTTGCCAATCCCCAAGCCTCATCGTCACGGCGATGCGCATCGGTGAAGACGAAGCCCGCTTTATCATCAGCATCTTCATGTCCATAGATCGGGAGGAATACATACAACGAAACACCGACAAGAAAACGCAAGGCAAAAGTGAAGGCGATAATATAGGCTAGTGTTTTCCCCGCGCCTGACCATTTGAAAGCAATGGTGAAAAGTGAAAAAGAAAGAAGAAAGAGGAAAGAGAAAGATGCGAAGCCAACCAACCAATTACCCGGTTGTAGGGACGACAGCCCCGCGCTCAACACCAGCGCAAGCGGAAGCATCCAAAAGAGATCAGTTTTTTTGAGGTTCATAGGCTTTGATTCTACACTACTATAATGCAATTGTTATTTCGACGCCTGAGGATATAATTTGTGAGGAAGAGTCACTGCGCGGAGCCACTTCATGCGCGGACAGAATCACAATCTGGTGCTATATTCCCTCCTCCGCTCGGAAGCGGAGGGCATGTGATTTACGAAATTTGAGAATCCGTATGCGAATTGATCTAATACAAAATCATTGAAGATGTGTCAAGAATGAAATCCCGTAAAGTACCTATACCTGTAATTATATTGTTATCCGCAATTGTCAGTGATTTCTTGTCTTATCGGATAACACGCCTCATTACAGATACCGGTTCTCCCTCCCAATGGTTGCTTGGCGTTTCGATTGTCTTATTCATAGTTGCGCTCATCACTTCGTTCATCTCTGTACTTTTGCTCGTTTTGCTTATTATCATATTATTTTCCATATTGTTTACGATTCCAGCTAGACGTGCATCAGCAAAAGATAAGATCGAGAAAATTGATCATTTTGTAACGAAAAAAATTGGCGTTTTGAAACTTCAACAATTTATCTCACCTGAGCATCGTGCATATAGAGAAGCTGGCCATGTGGTTATGTCTTATTTATTACTTAAAGGCTTCACTAATAAATATGTGCCAATCAGTAGAGATGGGATTTTGACTGAATTTACAAAGGTGACAATAGAAGGTGAAAATACGGATTGGACAAAGACAACTTCCAATTTGGGAAGTCTTATGACGATGCCTCAAGTTCTTCTTGCGGGGTATGCTGCTGAAAAAATCAAATTTGATATTGTAGAAGATGTCTCATCTCAAGACCCAAAGTTACTGGAGTCTGCATGGTCATTGCTTGACACTTACATCGATGAGTACTACGAGACTAATAATCCCAACGAAAGGCATAAACTGACAGAAAGCTTTCTGTCAGAGGTTTATGCTTACGTGGAAGAAAATTTGCGCTTACATTGGGCGTCTGTCGATCAATTGGCAGATCTATTGTTGGAGCAAAAGAGTGTCTCCAAAGAAGAGGCATTTGAGATTGTTGAAGAGGGTATACCAGAAGATCTAAAAATAAAAGCAAAGTCAGAATTGAGCAGGACAACGACAGAAAAATTAAGAGAAGTTTTGAAGTCTACATATACCAAGGATTAGTAATAATTTTCGTCATGTCCAACCCTAAAAACAGGCTTTATAGATATTTTTCCTATCTACTAACTTGCACTCATCAATCCATCCAATATCCTCTCCGCCCTCGCAAGCCACGTATACCCATCCACATCGCGCCGCGCTTGTTTCCCCATTTCAATTCTGCGCGATTCATCTGCGAGTAACTTCTCAATCCCCAACTTCCAATCATCCAGATTATCGGGCTTGCAAAACACCGCGTTCTTTTCATTCAACACTTCGCGGATCACAGGTAAATCCGCTGTGACAATCGCGCGCCCTGCCGCCATGTATTCGAACATTTTCATGGGGCTGGCGACACTGGCTGAATCCGCGGTGCCGCTGGAGCCCATGATGGAGCGGCTGTAGGGCATGAGCAGAATATCTGCGGCGGATTGGTAGATGGGAAGGTTTTGATTTGGGATAAAACCGGTGAAGGTAAGGTTGGAAATGTTTTGAGACTCGGCGCGTTGTTTGTAGAGGTCAACATCAGCGAGGCGACCGCCGACCCAAACGAAGTGCGCCTGCGGGATGGATTTCGCCAACGCGATGAACAAGTCCGCGCCGCGACCGGCGTAGAGGTGTCCCGTACACATCATGGTCGGGGTTGAGGGAAAGGTCAATTGCTGGCGGGCAAGTTCAGGCGTAGAGGGAAGCGCGGCGTAGCGTTCCAAGTCTACACCGTTGGGGGCGATGACCACATCATCTGGTTTCATGCGTATGTGATAGTCGCGGTCAAGTACATCCATGAGGGCTTGCGTGATCGAAACAAGCCGTTTGCGTCCGGGTACTTTTGCAAATGCCTGATGCCACGCGGGACCAAAAAATCCGGTGGGTTGAATATGAATTTCAAAGACTGTGGGAATTTTATAAAGCAAACCAAAGACCGCCGATTGTGGAAACCACGTGTAGAGTAGATCGGGTTTGAGCGCGCGCGCACGTTGCACCGCTTGCCATGTAAAGAGACGACGATTCGATGACGCGAGCCATTCGATGGGGAAATCTTGTTGAAGTCCATAGTGTGTACGGAGAGTGGCGGGTGACGGGTGACGGGTGTCCGCATTGCCCGGCACGATGAGCGTGAGGTTGTGCCCCAATTGTACGAGGGCATTACAAGCCTTCATCACCTGAATGCTGTTGGCGGTATCGGAGGGGATCGTGGAACCGGCAATGGCGACGATGTTCATGCGGTCGTCTCTTCACGTTTGATGATCGAAAGTCCGCGCAAAACATTGATACTGACAGAGACGGCAAGATACGCTGAGAAGATCGCCGCGCCGATGAGATATCCGCCGCTTGGCACAAAGAGGAAGATGAGCACGATCTCAATCGCGCCGGTGAGCGTTGCAACCACGAGCGGATAGTTGGGATATCCCAGAGCGAGCAGCAATGGGCGATTCCAATTCATCACATTTGCAAAAGCATATCCGATGAGCAGAATGAGAACGCAGGTATAAGCAGGCGCTGAATCGGCGCCATACAAAAACGGGATGAACCACCAGCCCAAAGCGACCAGCCCGCCGCCAGCGAACAGAGTCCATATGCCTGCGATGGTGCTGACCTGTTTCAACAGCTTGCGCGTGGCGCTCCATTGGCGTTGGGCGATGGTGCTTGTAATTTCTTTATAGGTGGGCCAGATGAACGGCTCAATGGGCAGCATCACCAAGTTGATGAGGCTGGAAGCAAGTCTGAAATATCCCAATGCAGTATCCGAGACAAAATATTTTATATACAGCGGAACATTATCGCGCGCGAATAGGTTGACCGTGCCGTTGATATTGGTGCTGACGGCAAATCTGCCGATGGCTTTCCAATCGGTGACCAGACGGAATGAGGCGCGTGTCCATTTATTCCCTAATTTTTGTTTTAATCCCTGAACCGCTGAATAGGTAATGACAACAGCCGCGATTGTTTTTCCGACGAGGTAGACAGTTAGAATTTCAAATATGCCCCACTGCATCAAGAAGGCTAAGATAATCAATAGCGCAGTTACGGTACTTTGAAGCAAGTTGGCAAACGCCACACGCTTGAATTTATCCGTGACTTGTAGCACGCCAGTGGCGGTCTCATAGATGATGTTCGCGAGCAGAAACAAACCATAGAACCGGTAAAGTGCTGTGATGTCAGGGTCTTTTGAGAACCACGGTGAAAGAACAAACAAAACCAGATACGCTAAAACGGAGGTAAACGCCTCTGCAATGCCGATCCATTTGGCGAGTGCGGCGGCGCGGTCTTTATGATCCTGTGCCAATGCTTCGCCCATATACTTGACCAATACTTCGCTCATGCGGAACGAGAGCAAACGATTTACATTCGAAGCAAACAGCATAACGGCTGTCAGCGCTCCAAATTTTTCGATGCCAAGCAGCCGCACTACAAAGATGCCTTGCACAAATCCCAACGCAGCTGAGATCGTGTTACTGCTGAACAAATAACTGCTGTTCCGCAATACACGCCGGATCAACAGGTCATCACGCAGGGAGTCTTTTATTTTTTGAAAGAGGGACATATTTGTTATTTACGGCTCTCCCGTTTCTGGCAGGAAAACCCCTTACCACAAAGGGTCACAATGGTACACAAAGGATCTTTTTTGCTTTTTCCTTCGTGACCCTTTGTCTCCTTTGTGGTTGAGAAAGAGATTCCCGTTAAAAACGGTAGAGCCTTATTTACGTAACACGCAATACTCATTTCGTTCGACATGTTACGTGTTGCGTATCATTTTACGAAGTGAGCACTTCCCGCGCCCACCCCTGTTCGGCGTTATACCATTTGACCAGTTCCTCGATCCCGGCGCGCATATTGTATTGCGGTTCCCAGTTGAGCAAAGTTCTGGCTTTGCTGACATCCGCCCAATTGGAACGCATATCGGCGGGGTTGGCTGGACCGTATTGCACATCCGCTTTTTTGCCAACAACATCCTCGACTAATTTGATGAGCTCATTGATCGTGATCACTTCATGTCCACCGAGGTTGACGACCTCAAACCCGACCGGCTTAAGCGCCAGGATAATACCGCGCGCAATATCATCAATGTAGGTGAAGCCGCGCGATTGTTCACCATCGCCGTTGACGCGCACCGGGCGGCCCTCAGTGATCCACTGCACAAAACGGAAGATGGACAGATCGGGACGCCCCGCCGGACCGTAGACCGTGAAGAAACGCAGAATGGTCACATCGATGCCGTGCAGATGATGATAGGCGTGCGCCATCGCTTCTGCCCCCTTTTTGCTGGCTGCATACGGCTGAAGCGGTTCGCTACTGGAAGCTGATTCAGGCGTCGGATAGGGCGGATCAGAACCATAAATGCTGGAAGTGGAGGCGGTGATAAATTTTTGGGTTCCAGTCTGGCGGCATACTTCCAGCATGTTCAAGGTGCCGGTCATGTTGCTATCCACATAGATCCACGGATTCTCCACACTAACCCGCACACCCGCCCACGCCGCCATGTTGATCACGCCAGCGAATTTCTGGTCTTTAAATGTTTCGATAATGGCTTTATTTGAAATATCCGCTTTATGGAAGGTGAACCCAGCCATAGCCTGTAATTTTTTCAGGCGATATTCCTTTATCCGCAGATCGTACGCGTTGTTGAGGTTATCAATCCCGACAACCGTATGACCATCCTGAATCAGCAACTCGGATGTACGCGCGCCGATGAAACCAGCTGCGCCAGTGACTAAATAATTTGACATATTCCTTACTTTCAGTTCGCCCGCAGTTGTACTGCGGGTGGGACGCAGTGCAACTGCATCCTAAACAAAAGATAGTTTTCCATTTTATAACCTGACCACTTTGTCGCCATCTTTTACAAACTTGCGCGTGGCATTGCGGGTATCGAAGACGAACTTCGCCGCTTCAACGATCGCCTTATAATCATATTCCTTGTGGTTGGTGACGATCACCACCGCATCCGCCTCGCGTACAGACTTCATCAGGTCTTTGACGCTATCCATTTGCCAGCCGTCATATTCGTGATGGATGTGGGGGATAAACGGGTCGTGGTATTCAACCTGCGCGCCTTTCTTTTGCAACAGACCGATCACATCCAATGCTGGGGACTCGCGCACATCATCAATATTCGGTTTATAGGCAGCACCCAATACAAGTACCTTTGAACCTTTCAAAGCCTTGCTGCGGTCGTTCAACGCCTCCATCACGCGGCTGACCACATAGCGCGGCATGTTCGTATTGATCTCAGATGCCAGTTCGATAAAACGCGCATTGTAATTGAACGACTTCATCTTCCACGAAAGATATAGCGGATCAATCGGAATGCAGTGACCACCCAAGCCGGGACCTGGCGTGAACTTCATGAAGCCGAACGGCTTGGTGGCGGCGGCATCAACCACTTCCCACACATCCACCCCGAGGCGTTCGCACATAATTGCCAGTTCGTTGACCAGACCAATGTTGATCATACGGAAGGTGTTCTCGAGCAGTTTCGCCATCTCAGCGGCTTCGGCAGATGAAACACGGAAGACATGATCAATCGCGCCTTCATACCATGCGGTTGCTACTTCGCCGCAGGCTTCGGTGATTCCGCCCATCACTTTGGGAGTATTTTTGGTTGTGTAATCCTCACGACCCGGGTCAACCCGTTCCGGCGAAAATGCCAGGAACCAATCTTCGCCCACTTTGAGTCCATGTTCCACGCCAAGTTTCGGTAACAACAATTCACGCGTTGTGCCGGGATACGTCGTAGACTGCAACACCACCACCACACCCTTGTGGATGTACTTCGACAACTCTTCAGTGGCAGAAATAATAAAAGACATATCCGGGTCGCCGGTTTGACGAAGCGGAGTCGGCACACAGATACTGACAGCATCCATACCCGTCAAAACCGAGAAATCAGTTGTCGCGGTAATGTGCCCGGATTGAACCAGCTTTGCAACTGTCTCGGTCTTCACATCCGGGATGTAGGAAATGCCCTTCTTTAGCGAATCAACTTTTCGTGAGTCCGGGTCGATGCCGGTCACATGGAATCCGGCTTCAGCAAAGACAACTGCCAGGGGCAGTCCCACGTAGCCGAGTCCCAGGATCGCAATATGGGCTTCTTTTGATTTTAGTTTTTTGATCAACTCTTCTTTAATCGACATTTTTTTCCTTATTCTAATAACATCGCGCTCCCAAAGAACATCGAGGCTATCGTGAGCGGAGCGTCCTTCGTCTGCGGGCCTCGCAAAATCACTCAGCCCTCCGCTCAGGACGAAACCAAAATGGAAAAGGAGCGGAAACGAAGCGCGGGGGTGAGGTTAGAACAAATTCATTTGCTTTGGATCATCTTCTTTTTGTTCTACAGCTTTTCGCGCCGGGGCAGATTTGCCCAACGCCGCGCGCGCCTCTGCCAACAGTTCAGGCAACTTGGCGAAATCTGCGAGGATCGCAGGTTTGAGCGCGGCTTGATGCAACGCTGCCGCCGGATGGAACATGGCAATCACATAGCGGTCACCGACCTTGCGCATCTGCCCATGGATCTGGCTGATTTTCGCGCCCTGCGTATACTTGCTCATCGAAAAACGACCAAGCGTCACAATGATACTCGGATTGATCGCTTCGATCTGGCGCTCGAGATATACATCACATGCTGAAAGTTCGGCAGGCAGTGGATCGCGGTTCTCAGGCGGACGGCATTTCACAACATTGCTGATCCACACATCGGCGCGGGTCACGCCAGCTTGCGCCAGCAGTTGATCTAAAAATTTTCCAGCCGCGCCCACGAACGGACGGCCCTGCTCGTTTTCGTGAAAACCGGGTCCCTCACCGATGAACATGATCTCGGCATCGGCCGGTCCTTCGCCCGGTACAGCTTTCTTGCGCGATTCATGCAATGCACAGTTCGTACAAACTGATACTTCTTTGGCGATTTGTATTAGTGTATCTTCAACAGTCATTGGGTTCTACCTGCCTTGAGTGTAACGCGACATAAATGTCGCATTACCAATTTGCCCGTCAAACATCAGACTTGAGATTTTCGATGTTCAACGATGAAAGCGTCATCAGGATCGCATCTTCATCGTTATCTTTGTAATAACGTTTTCTGAGGCCTGTTTTTTCATAACCAAACTTGCGGTACATTTCCTGCGCGGCGAGGTTACCCTCGCGCACTTCCAAAAACGAACTGACCGCGCCTTCATCAAACGTGTAACGTAACGTGTGTGTCAACAACTTCTGCGCAATGCCCTGCCTGCGAAAGTCAGGATGCGTCGCAATGGTGGCGATATGCACTTCATCCACGAACAGCCAGGCGACGATCATGCCCGCGATCTGTCCATCCACTTCAGCGACCCAACAGCGCGAGGCCGGGTTACCCGTCACTTCAAAAACAAACGACCGCTCGGGCCACGGCAGGCTGAACGAGATCTGGTCCAATGCAACGGCGGCGGGCACATCTTCTACCGCCATCTTGCGAATACTAAAGTTCATATGGGTTCGGCAACATGCAAATAGATCGGCGCGAGCGCGGCTGCATCGTCCACATCACCGTTTTGCCAGCGCGCCCAAGCCAATTCTGCCAACACCGCCGGGCGCCTGATCGAACCTGTCGGCGCGGCAAGCTGCATGTTTTCATTCGACATTATTTTTTGACGAATTTCATCTGCGAACTCGCCGCACATCACAGACGGACTCTGCACCTCAGCCAGCAACGCTTCGAGAGTCACGACTCTTGCTTCACCCTGAGCCTGCCATTGTTTGCTGGAAGCTTGATCCACAGGACTGCTACGCTTGTACCAGCCCAAAGCATATCGTCCGCGCCCGGCTTGGATCGCAATCGCCAATGGAAGTTTCGATATAGGTTGTGCTTGCGCGAGAATATCTAATGTAGGAATCCCGATCAAAGGAATATGACGCGCGAGCGCGAGTCCTTTGACAAACGCCAAGCCGACTCGTAAACTCGTAAACGAACCGGGACCCAACGCTACGCCCAACGCATTGACATCATTCATCGTTACAGCACAACGTGTCAACAAATCCACGACAGCGGGCGCAAGCTCCACGGTATGACGTTGTCCGCTGCGCCACGCGTATTCGCCGAGCACTTGCGCGCCATCGTAGAGCGCGAGTCCCATTTGGGTTGTGGATGTATCTACTGCGAGTAACATCACTCATCTCCCTGTGTGGCATGGCGGATCACTTCGAGCAATTCATCGTAGCGTTTGCCACTGGAATTGAATTTCATTTGACGTTCTTCATCATCCATATGTTCGAGATTGACCCACAATCTTTCAGCCGGGATGAGTCCCGCCATGCGCTCGGGCCATTCGACGATCAACGCGCCTTCAGCCAGCATGGAGTCGAGGTCCAGCTCTTCAGCTTCAGGCGTAGAGTCGAGGCGGTAGGCATCCATATGAAAGAGTTGAGCATGATCGTTACGTCGATAGATATTGACGAGGATAAAGGTCGGGCTGGAAACTGCATCGAGCGAGCCCCAGCCTTGGGCAATGCCCTGCACGAACGTGGTCTTGCCCGCGCCAAGGTCACCCTGTAAACAGATCAAGTCACCCGGCTGCAACGCTCCGCCCAAACGCATGCCGATGCGGCGCGTCTGCTCGGGGTTATGACTTAAGAAATCAAGAGTGGACATCGAAATGATTATACCGTGAGGGTAAGTAGACAAGGAGACAGGTAAACAAGTAAATACATGTGTACCTCTTCTACCTGTATACGTATCTACCTACTCCACCAACCCCAATATCTTGCCAATCTCGTGAGCAATGACGCGCGCGGCTTCGGGGCGGCCTGCGCGGCGGCAGTTCTCGATCACTTGTTTGCGTTCGTCGGGACGTGAGATCCAACGCGTGAGCGTGCGTACTACTTCCTGCGGAGTTGGCGCCCAGACACCGGCGCCCTCTTCCACAACGAAGGTGACGTTGCCATCTTCCTGCCCGGGGAGTTTTGAATATAAGATGATCGGCAATTCCGCGTTCAATGCTTCGGCAATGGTGCCAGGTCCAGCTTTCGTTACGATGAAATCAGCCGCGCGCATGAAATCGGGCATGTCGCGGGTGAAGCCATAGATCAAGGTCGGGTTCTCCCATTTTTCGGCTTCCAGACTCGCTTTCAGATATTGATTCCGTCCACACACGATGACCAGCCCCACGTCCAGACCTGAAGCGTCGATCTCGCGCGCGGTCTTACCGAGCGGTCCCATTCCATCCCCGCCTCCAACCATCAAGACAATGGGCTTATCGGTGGACCAACCAAGTTTTTTACGTAACGTGCTTTTTCGTCCCTTGGGTTTGCAGTATTTATCGGCAACCGGCAGACCTGCCACACGGATCTTTTCATCAGGCATGTTGTATTTGAGGGCGCGCATACGCGCCGTTTCGGTGGGGACAATGATGAGGTCGGCGCGTCTATCGTACCAAAGTGCATGCGTAGTAACCATATCGGTAACAACTGTGATGAAAGGCGGACGATTCCTGCCAAGCGCCCGTAAGGCAAATGAATTGGCAAAGGGATGAACGGTGACGATCAAATCAGCAGGGTGTTCGCGCACCAGCGCGCGCGCTGGCTGGCTGGCAATGGGCCACAACGTGGATGTGATCATGCGTGCCTGTGTGCGTCCATCGGTGGCATGGAAACTGGCGCCCCACAGGTTGGGAGCTTTGACCATGTATGGATACATATCACCGAGGCGGTTCCAGGGCGGCGGCGCGTAATCCTTGAAAAAATCCACCATCTCGAGCGTTACTTGATCTTTGTATTCGAGGTTGACGGCTTCGATGATGGCTTCCGCGGCGGAGCGATGTCCGCCACCAGTATCGGAGAAGTAAAAAACAATATGAGGTTTTCTAGGAGTCTGCTGGTTGTTCATTGTGGGTTTCGGTGTGTTGAGTGAGGTTGGTTTTAAGCCGTTTGGCAAGTTCGCGCCGGGTGAGCATGACGTGGCGCCCGCAACCTTTACATTCGAGCCCAATATCCGCGCCGAGACGGGTGACAGTCCATTCGTAGGAACCGCAGGGATGTTGTTTACGAAGGCGCAGGTGGTCTTTGAGTTGAAGATCGGGGAGCATGTTTCACCCAGACTTCGGAAGTCTTTTTGATGACTCGCTGCATTAGACGAATTAATTCAGACTTCCGAAGTCTATCGATGTGAGTATTATAAATTGAATTGTGATAAACTACGCACGAGAAATTTATTTCACAAAACATGTCACTCTGAGCGGAGCGAAGAGTTTCTCATTCGCGGTATTGAGATGCTTCACTCCGTTCAGCATGACAATAGGAGCGGGAACATGTCCAAGCAGGAAACCCATGTTGTTGAAGTTGCTGGGATCAAACGCGAATTGCGTTTATTTGAAATCAAGCCGGGATTGAAAATCGCGATCTTGAATATTCTGGGGGATACAGAATTCGTGCAAGCCTGCGCGAAGGAACTGGCTGTCAAGCTCAAGGATACAGATTACGATGTATTAGTGACGGCGGAAGCCAAGTCCATTCCGCTGGCACATGCCCTGTCGGTGATAACGAAGAAGCCTTACGTTGTGTTACGCAAATCGTATAAACCCTACATGGGCGATGCGCTGAAAGCAGACACATTATCCATTACTACCGGTCAGCCGCAGACATTACTCCTGGATGAAAAAGACCGCGAGATGATGAAAGGCAAGAAAGTTGTTATTCTGGATGATGTCATCAGCACAGGTTCGACGCTACAAGGGATGCGGATGATCCTTGGCAAAGCCGAGTCAATTGTTGTCGCGGAAGCAGCGATCTTCACCGAAGGTGACCGCGCGCAGTGGATGCATATTATTGCACTGGGGCATCTGCCGCTGTTTACGGGGTGAGGAAGTAGACAAGTAAACAAGTAAGTAACCCAAGTTGCTACCATCCATAGACTTTCGTGGTTTTCCGTCAAAAACCCTCACCCTGCCCTCTCCCAGCGGGAGAGGGGAAGTCGTCCTTGTAAAAAATAGTCTTAATTGGGGTGAGGGAAGACTTTCGAAGTCAAGGTAGCAACTTGGGTTAAGTATGTAAACAAGTGAAAGGGCTGAATGGTTCATCACCATCCAGTCCTTATTTTTCCAAAATCTTCTTCCGTATTCTCTGTCTACGTATTTTCTTGTTTCCGTGTTTACTGTTTTCGCCGATCAACTTCATTTTTCCAACCCTCCCCATTTTTTTGATCGCGATCTCGCGCTTCATCGCCATATTTCTATTAGCTTGTTCTTCCACATATATCAACTTCACAGGCAGACGCATTTTTGTATATTTTGCCCCGCGACCTTTGTTATGAGTCGCTACACGGCGTTCAGGGTCGGTGGTCCAGCCGGTGTAGTAGGTCCCGTCCGCGCATTCGACGATGTAACAAAAACAAGGCATATAAACTCACCTTACGCAGAACGTCCCGAAGGTTTCCTCGAAAAAACTGTTACATGTTTCAAGCCTTCGGGACGGTATAACATGAGATATTAAATCAAAAGGGCGGGGAAACCCAGCCCTTAAAATTTATTTCTTCTTTTTGGTGCGATCCATCATGTTCCCCAGGAACAAGCGCCCAAGTTTATTGCTAAAGGATTGGGGATCTGGTGTCGCCTGTTCCATGTTCTGCCAATCGGCATTGGTGCGTTCGCTCAACCAGCGGTCACGGGCTTTGACCGCATCCTCAAGGAATTCGATCACCGAACTATTATCGCCAGCATTTATACCATCGCGCAGTTTTTGGAGGGAGAGCATGTACGTATCGAGCATCCGCACCACATTCTCGCGATTCCCCAACGCGGCTTCACCCAACGATTTGGCTTCATCATGGTATGCCAGCACGGCAGTCGCCGTGGCATACGGACGCGCCGCAACTTTGCGGGCTTCTGACCAGCCGGGCTGATCCACAGTGGCATCGAGTAATGCGGCGGACGCCAGTTGCGGCAAAATATGCGTGGATGCGATCAACCCATCGGCTTCAACTTCATCGGAGATCATGGCTTGGGCGCCCAACAATGCAACCAGATCTGTTGCCAGTTTGACCGCTTCACCGGGGGTGCCGTGCGGCGCATTGACCATGAACAAACCTTTTTGGAACAAGTCGGCGCGGGCGGACTGCACGCCCAGGTCAATGCCGTGCAGATGACTCGCACCCGCGGCTGGAACCAATCCTACGTAAAAACGTCCCTGAGGCATAAGCTCATTGAACCACGCGGCAACCGTCGCTTTGGCGGGAGCCATATCAAGTATCACCGTCCCCTCTTGCAGGTCTTGGGCAATGTATCCCAAAGTCTCCCGAACTTCACTGAGCGGGATGCTCATGATGATCACATTTGCACCACTCACTGATGCAGGCAGGTTCACCATGATCTCGTCCACAGCACCGGCTTTTTGCGCCTCGCGCGCGGTTTGATAGTCCTTGTCATGTCCAACACGTTTGATGTTCTTTTGCCCGGCAAGCGCCAGACCAATTGAAGTTCCCACCTGTCCCAGACCGATAATGGTAATTTGAACGCTCATCATAGCCTCGCAATTCGTTTGATGGAATGATTATAACGCCAGTTAGGCCTTTAAATTGCGAGAACCGCGGACGCCGACCGCGGTTCTCTACGAAAGGAGGAGAAGAGAAATCACCTTACAAAGTCAAATTTATCATAGTGGACTCAAACGTGCTTGACGAAAAACCTACGATTACCCTACGATTGCGCCACAGTTAAGAGGTTGCAAAGTACACTATAATCATGAGAGACACGATGAAAACACAGGATGCAACTCCCATCTACATCGGTGATCTAAACGGGACTCCGCTCGGGGACTTCCGCCTCGCCGCCTCGGACTTGGGCTTGCTCGCCATCGAATGGGCGGATCACCACCCCGAGCTTGACCTGTATCTCGCCCGCCTCCAGCGACCCATCCAACTGCACCAAAAGAAACTCGCGCCTTACGCCAGGGAACTGCGCGAATACCTGCTCAGCAAACGGACCGCCTTCACCATCCCCATCGACTGGGCGCACTTCACATCATTCCAACGCGAGGCTTTGCAGGCGGTCTTCCGAATCCCCTACGGCGAAACCCGCACCTATATCGACATCGCCCGCGAGATCGACCGTCCGCATGCCTATCGCGCCGTGGGTGCCGCCAACGCCATGAACCCCATGCCCATTATTGTCCCCTGTCACCGTGTCATCGGCATGGACGGCAAACTCCACGGCTACGGCGGCGGGGATGGTCTGCCCACCAAGGAATGGTTGTTGAGACTCGAAGGCGCAGTGATGGCGTGAAATCTCAGCACAGTGATAAATAAAAAAGTGGCAATCAATACTGAATTGATTGCCACTTCGCTTTTACATGTTTCAAACTACAGGTGTTTATCCAGCCACGCAATCATCACTTTGAACACTTCGGCTTGTTCGGGTTCATTGTGGATCTCGTGATACAAGCCGTCCCAGATGCGTAGGGTTACGTTTTTACCGGCTTTCTTGGAAAACTGGCGGCTGGCTTCGGCTGAGGTAATTGGGTCAGCGCCGCCATGCATCAGCAAAAGAGGCAGGGGAAATTTCGATGCGTGATCCAATGCCCACAAACCCGATTCATACATGCTGACGAATAACCGCGCGGACACCTTATCATGACCCAACGGATCATTATCATAAAGGCGCACGACCTCAGGGTCATGTGACAGCCCTGTTGTATCCAAACCATTCGCCTGCGTAAACGATGGGACAATATTATTCATGAATCTGCCTAGCGCAACTTTTACGGCGGGTGGTTCAAATGCCAGCTTCAACCAGGGCCCCGTTGCAATTACGCCCGTCACTTTCGGATGGCGGCGCAGGGCGTAATTGATTACCTGATTGCCTCCCATACTATGTCCATATGTGAAGAGCGGAGACCCGGGATATTTTTCTCCAAGCATGGAAACAAAAGCGCCGATGTCATCCATCAAACTATCATAGGAAGGGATATGCCCGCGTGGACCCGTAGACTTGCCATGACCGCGCGAGTCATAACCTGCAAGCGCGTATCCTGCGCTCGTTAGCGCATTGCCAACATTCTCATATCTGCCAACATGTTCGCCATGCCCATGAATCAGCGCAATGATCGCTTTGGGTTTTGCATCAGGTTCCCAGCCGCGGACATAAAAATCAATACCATCGTTGCTTTTCAATTTTGATTCGAAAGTTTTCATCATCATCCGCCAGTGATCTTGAATTCGCAGGTATGTTCACCCATCGCCTTGCAGTGGATTTCCTCCACATCGTAATTTTTGCCCGTTGCCCAAAACAGACTTTCACGGATCAGTCCCATGGTCACAAAACAGATCGGGGTAGAGGTGCTTTGATCATGGGTGGAGGGCGAGGCGTGGTCAACCAGTAACAGGTCCATGTCAAGGGTATGGACTTTGATGCTGTCAGCTTGAGCGCTGATGAATTTGGCGAGCAGGTCCAGGGTCGGTTTGCGGCGGGTCGTCAGCGGCAGACGCCTGATCACCGCTGCCTGGGCTTTGATCCCGAACGCGGCGTCATCCAATAAATGATTCCATAAACGCTGCCCCATACGCAGTAAAACGCCGCGCGCGCCGCGTCCGAAATAAGTGCGCATGGCCTCCTGAAGCGCAGCGTATACATGGGCAGCGCCGCCCGGGTCCATTGCCAGATACACAGCAGGATCCTTCCATTCCAACGGCAGGTTCGCCATCGTCAGCATCCCGTTGAACTGTTCAGCGCCCAATTCAAGGGCAGCGGTCTCGGCAAAACGTTTCAATATGCGGCTCGAAAATTTAATTTCACTCACGCACTGCTCCTACTTCAAATCTACAATATTCATCACCCTTGGCAAGGCAATGGGTCTCAGTGACTGCAAACTCTTTGCCAGTTGCCCACAACACTGCTTCAGTGATGGAGCCCGCATACAGATAACAGAGCGGGGCTGCGCTTTCGCGGCCATAGCAGATTCCACACGTGGATTCGATATAAGCAATTTTTTCACCGCTTTCATCCACCCAGGCGTTCACATCGGGGTTACTCTTCTTGAGTGCATCTGCCACACCGTTCAGAATAAATTTGATCCGCTGTTTTTCGGGCAATAATTTAAGAGCCACACCTGCCACACCTAACAGGGACGACTGCTCACGAACCCCATATTGGAAGGAGGCTTTGCCAATGCGGCGCAAAATACCCTTACCGCCGCGTCCATAAAAAGCTTCAATGGCTTCGTTCAACCTGGCATACTCTGATACATGAATGGATGGCTCCAGATTGTTGGGTGGAAAGTTACCAATATATCTTTCCAATCCGCAGGTACGCAGAACCGTATGCAAGCCATTATCTCCCATTACTTCCTGTGCCGAGGTCAACGCCTGACGCACCAGTGAATTAATAATCATGGTATCTTTTCGAGCAGTCATTTGGTCTCCTTATTTGTTACGGATAAGCGGGTACATCAAAAATATAAACGGGGTATTGTTCACCCGTGCGCAGAAATCCCATTTTCTGATACAGGTTCAAAGAAACAGCGTTATCGCTTTGCGTGTTCACGCTCAACCGATAGATGCCGTCATTCACCAACCTCGCAAACAAATCCCCCAACAGCGCCCGCCCCACACCGCGTCTCTGCATAGTGGTGTGTACAGCCAGCCGCGCCAGATGCGCCCGCTGACCTGTGCCCGTGCTCAATTGATATCCAATAATGCCGTTATCATTTTCTGCCACCGTTGCGATCAAGGCCTGCGCGAACGCCCTGCGTAGGGTCTCCAGCGAATTCTGCCACAACGGATCAAAGGATGCGGCGTCCGTCTGCATGACTGCGGGCAGGTCTGTCTCTATCATTGGACGAATATGGACGCCTTGCGCTTCGCCCCCAGCCCAGGGCTGATACTGCCACTCAAGCATAATGATCTGCTGGATGTTCTTAAAACCGCTGGCGCTCAAGATCTGCTGAAGCCAGGGCTGCATGGCGATCACGGCAACTCGCGCGCCGCCAGACTGCCCGATCTCAGTCTGCGCCGTTTGCCAGAGCAAACTCCAGGCATTCTCCGCAGACCAGCCGCCCGAATGAACGAACAAACGCATCCAGGCAATCCCCGGCACCTCGGTCGGACAGGCAAGCGCGGCAGTGATCTGTCGGCCGTCATCCAGCGCCCAATAAAACGAAGCGCCCAGCCATTCGAGCGGCGAGCGCCAATCCAGATGCCGATGAAGCCGTGCTTCAAAAAAGATCAGGCTGGATAATTTTTGATGATCATCAAGGTTGGCAGGGCGGACCAGAGCAGTGATCACTATTCACCTTGGAATAAAAAGGATCGAAATTATTACTTGGGTCTAAAAAAGCCCCAGCGCATCAGCAGCTTCAAGATTTTCTGCGTAAAGGTGGGTTTTTCGACCAGCCGCAGAGAGTCGAGCACATCCATTTGAGTATTGCCAATGTAACCGCGTTTGAGGAAGATCTCAGCCGTTGCCTTCCTTACTATGGAGTGCATATCGCCTTCACCCGCCGCTTCGAAAATATCAGCAGCACGGTTATATTCACCCATCGCCTCGTTCAATTTCTTAAGTCCTTCAAGAGCAGCCGCGCGGTTGGCAACCGCGATCCCCTGGCGCTTTAGGTCACCAGCTTTTTGGAATATTTCCTCGGTGCCGTCTGTAGCTTGTAGTGCCGCTTCAGCCTTGCCGGCCTTTAGTAAAGCGACACTTTGGTTATTCTTCATTTCAGCTGCATTCAATTGATCCTGAACATTTTCATAAGCCTGCGCGGCTTGTGAAAACAGACCGGCGGCAGCTCCAAACGCCCCTTTTGCATATTCCTGTTTGCCCTGTTCGGCTAGTGTTTGTGCATTCATAAAAACCTTAGAAGGTAATATCCAAAATATCTTCTGCCACTGAGCGCAGCTTATCCCTGGACATGCTGCTCAGCTTCATCGCCAACTCCATATACGGACGGTTGACTGGCTTGGCTACAAACTGACGGAGTTCCAACGGCAGTTCCAGAAAGTCGCGGACCGCTTCCTCATTCATCAACCATTGCCCGATGGGACCCGTCCGGTCAAAGAAGGATTCGACCCGCCCGCCCAAAGCTTTGACCAGGGTTTCCATTTCAGGCAAAGGCATGGGGCGTTCACCCAACTCATAAGACTTGATGCGCGCACCCGAAATACCGGTCTCATGCGCAAGATTGCGGATCGAGATCGAAGCATTCATACGTTCCTGCCGCAACAACGCGCCAATCTTGCGCTGACGCACAGAGAGCACTTTAGATAGATCTAAATTCTCGTACGGCAGCGGCTTGCCCGATCTTATTTCCTTGCTCCAAAAATGACCGATGGGCAGATCAAGGAAAAAGACCAGCGCCTCCAGCTCCGGCAGGGAGGGCGCGCGGCGTCCCTCTTCATAGGCGCGGAAGATACCCGGCTTGGCGCCGATCGCCAGCGCACATTCCGTCACACTTCTGCGCGCGGTGGTGCGGGCATCACGAATTAATAAACCAAGTGTCTTTGAACGGATCGCAATCTGGGATTTTATAACCATGGTTCCTCAATGTGATCGATTATATCCCGTTATCGTCTTGTACCAAAACTCGAGCCGCCGCCAGCTGGCATATAGATCTCAGCACCAAGTTTTATGCCAGATGCATCCAGTTTTGGACCAAAGACCGGGCGAATACCGGTCGCCTTTAATTCGCCGATGATCTTGCCATCGAGTCCTACCCCGGTCTGTTCAAACTTGAAGATATCAGTCAGCACGACGGTGTCACCTTCCATACCAACCACTTCAGTGATGGCTGTCACTTTGCGGGCGCCGTCCTTCAAGCGGGTTTGCTGGATAATGAGGTCGACGGCTGAAGCGATCTGCTGACGTACAACTTTAAGCGGCAGATCCATACCCGCCATCAACACCATCGTTTCCATACGGGATAAAGCATCACGCGGCGTGTTGGCGTGCAACGTGGTCAAAGAACCATCATGCCCGGTATTCATCGCTTGCAACATATCGAGTGTTTCACCGCCGCGACATTCACCTACAATGATGCGGTCCGGGCGCATACGCAAAGAGTTGCGCACCAAATCGCGGATTGACACCGAGCCTCGACCATCCACGTTCGCCACCTTCGTTTCCATGCGCAGGACATGATCCTGTTGTAATTGCAATTCCGCTGCATCTTCAATGGTAATGATGCGTTCATTTTCCTGAATAAAACTGGAAAGCACATTCAACAGCGTGGTCTTGCCTGAGCCTGTGCCTCCTGAAACAACGATATTCAAATGTGCCAGCACACAGGCACGGACAAAATCGCCCATGTTCTTGGTCAACGAGCCAAACGCCACCAACTGCTCAATGGACAGTTTGTCCTTTTTGAATTTTCGGATCGTGATACAGGGTCCATCAATGGCAACCGGTCGGATGACTGCGTTGACGCGCGAACCATCCGGCAGACGCGCATCTACGGTGGGGCTATCGGCGTCTACACGCCGACCCAGTGGGGAGATAATGCGGTCTATGATCCTTTCCACATGATCATCATCATCGAAGGTGATGCCGCTTTTGGTGACCTTGCCGTTCCTCTCAACAAAGATCTTCTTGGGACCATTCACCATCACTTCACTGACATCCGGGTCATCCAACAACGGTTGAATGGGACCAAAGCCCGTCATCTCGTCGAGGATCTCGCTGAAAATCTGCTTGCGGATATCATCAGGCAGGGTCACTTTCGCTTGAACGTACATATCATTCAAACGCTGTTTAACGATCTCGGCGCGGTCGCCAAGCTGCAGAGATTCGCCTTCCAGGGAGCGGCTGATGTTTTCGGCAAGGTACTTCTTGAACTTCAAGAGGTCAGCTGCGGTCAATTGTTTGAAATTGGATGAAAGCGGCGTAGCCATTACTATTAATTCTCCTCGCCTGATTTTTGTTCGGGGATCACCCAAACGATATGCGACCTGTGTACAGCCAGAAAGGGCGCCTGAAAAAGGGTCTGCCCATCGGCGCCCAGAACAGTTACATCCGTGACGGCAATAAAGTTTTCATTGATATCCAGTTCATCGATGATGCGCTGGTCCCTGCGGACGTGGATACGTCCCCGCATCACATGCTTGGTCGTTTGGATCGTGGCATAGACAGCGATCTTCGAAACAACATCAGTGAAGATCTTGCCCTTTTCATCATATTCAAAAGTCATGGCGTCTCTCCTTGGATATGGCACTTGTCTTTGATGGTTGGGCATCGTAAGACAGCCCAACCATCACGCTATAAACATACAGCTATTTGGATCTCAAACTTATTATGAAAGTGTAGTCCATATGAACTTGAAATCACCTTTCACTTTCATTAGACAATTCAACGGGCACGCTGACGGCGGGCAAGTTTTACCATGTTTTCCGCCGATTCTTTAAGGACGATCGCGGCTGTGTCTCTGGGATATTTTGTCGTGATGGGCTGGTTGAGGTTGTTGGCTAACGTAAAATTACTACCCATATAGGGGATCATCGTTTTGATCGGTATACCCATGATCGTTTCTGCCTCGGTCTTGGTCAAGCCTTCCAACCCAACCGCGCGATTCAGTATGGCATAGATGCTTTGATCTTCAACACGTTGGGATTGTAGATATTCCCAGACGGTCTTGGTCAGGTGGATGGTGCTCTGGTCGGTGGAAATGATCAGGGCGATGAGGTCAGCTTGTTGGATCAGAGGCAGGCTGATGCGAGAGAGTGACCGTCCAAGATCCAGAATAATGAAATCGTAGGAAGCGCGGAGCACATCCACGATCTGCTCGATGCGGTTTCCTTTTAGATCATTCCCGTGCTGTGGATCGGGTGAACCAGCCAGCAATTGGAATTTCCATAACTCCGGCGTGGGCAGGTTTTTGTGGAAGTATTCCCCGTTCGTCTGTTCGGGCGGGAGGTCTGCCACGGTTACGAGATTCAGTTTCTCGTCATTGCCAACGATCTGGGCGATCGAGCCGATGGGCAGGACCAGGTCCGCCACGACCACACTGGCTTCGGGTTGGTGCACTTTGATGTTCATGGCGAGATTGGCACACAACGATGATGTACCCGTGCCGCCCTTGGCGCTGAGAAAGACGATCAATAGACCTTTATCGCGTGCCTCGTTACTCACAGCCTCAATTGGAATTTTTAGGTCAAATATACGACTGAGAATTTCATCAAGCGCATGAATGGTTTCAGATGACTTGATCAGATATTCGGTCGCACCCGCATTCAGGCAGGCTTCTTTGCGGGCAGGACCGCGGTCACTGGATAGGACAATAATGGGCGTATTGACTGTGCGTGGATTATGGCGCAGTTTTTGAATTAACTCTTCAGAGTTAATATCAGAAAGCACCGGATCGAATAGGATCAAATCCGGTGCATCACGCCAGGCAGTAATCAAGGCTTCCTTGCCTGAAGGAACTTCAAGTACTTCAAATTGTTTTTGGCGCAGAAGATTGGCGAGGAATTTGCGGCTGGCTTCGTTCTCATCCAGTATCAATATTTTTTTATCAACCACAGCCGTCTCCTTGCCCGCTCACTCTTCGATGGGGGGCATCAAATATCCAAGACCGGAACGCGTGACAATATGCTTGGGCGTATGGGCATCGTCTTCCAGTTTTTGGCGCAGACGCGCAATACTGACCCAGAGGATTTCCTTATCAGTACGATATTCAGGTCCCCAGACGCTGGTGAGCAGTTCCTCTGAAGACATGATCTTGCCCGTATGATGAGCAAACTGTAACAGCAGGCGATACTCGGTGGCAGAAAGCGAGACCGGGATCTCACCCTTCCACACTTCGGCGCGGGCAAAATCGATCTTGAGATTGTCGTGGGTAAAGAAACGGGATTGACCACCCACATCACCAGCCGGTTGGGCACGGCGTAATACGGCACGGACACGCGCCAGCAATTCGGTAGCTGAAAACGGTTTGACCAGGTAATCATCTGCGCCGAGGTCAAGCCCACGCACACGATCCTGTTCATCGCCTTTGGCTGTGAGAATGATAATGGGGGTGCTGGAAAATTCGCGGATGCGCTGGGTGGCGCCGAAGCCGTCCAGCTTGGGCATCATCACATCCATCAACACGAGATCGATCGGCTGGCCGGAAAAAACATCAACAGCCTGGGCGCCGTCTTGCGCAGTGACCACTTCGTAGCCTTCCGTTCTCAGGTTGGCTTCCAGCAGGCGCAGGTAGCGGGGTTCGTCGTCCACAATGAGAATGCGTTTTGCCATATAGATTCCTCCGGGTTAAATAATAGGATTCATGGGCAGTTCGATGAAGAATGTGGTTCCCTGACCCAGGGTTGATTCTGCCCAAATCTTACCACGATGTGCGTCAATAATTTGCTTGCAGATGAAAAGTCCAAGCCCTGTGCCGGTGGCTTTTTCACTGCGGACGCGGTAAAAACGTTCAAAGATCAGCGGCAGGGATTCCTGCGGGATGCCGGGACCATGATCCTTGAATTGAACCATCATCTTCCCATCCACATACTGGAGTAATACCGAGACTGCTGAACCGGGTGCGTACTTGACGGCGTTCGTGAATAGATTATCAAAGACCTGCGCAATGCGCACACCGTCACCTTGAATGGGCTGGGCGGCTTGTAAATCCATATCCACTTCCAGATCTTTATAGCGGGCTCGCAGACGGGCAACAACATCCCGCAAAACAGCATCCAGCCTCAATGGTTGGAAACGAAGCGGGAGCGTCTTGCTCTGCAGACGCGCCGATTCCAGAACATTCTCAATCAATAGGGAGAGGCGGTCAGCTTCCTCATCGATGATCATTAGAAATTCCTGTGTTGTTTCTTCATCCCAGGAAGTGTCTTTTCGCAACAGGCTGGTGCTATAACCTTTGATAAAACCAAGCGGCGTGCGCAGCTCATGTGAGATCGTGCTGACGAAATCCTCCTGCAATTGCATTTGCAGTTTGAGGTCATGATATTCTTTATGCATTTTCTTCCAGGCTGTGCGCTCGAACATGACGGAAAGCAGTTCTGCGGCAAGCGATGCTATCGCCAGGTGTTTCTGCTCATACGCTGGTCCGCCAAAACGCACAAAGACCAGAGCGCCGCCGATCAAGCCATCATTACGCAATGGAATACCCAGCAAATATGCCTGACTCAACCGGTCATCTGGCAGTGTGTTGGCTTCGGGATCCTTGATCAAAACCTTGCCATTGGCAAGCACCTGACTTGCAAAATTCTCACCCCAGTTGGCATCTGCCTCGGCAGTCTTGGCGCGCCCCACTGCCCGCGCGTATACGATCTCCAATGTCCCGGTCTCTTCATCATGCAGATAAACCGCAACATTATCAAAAACAAATTGCTGACGAAGCGCTGCCAAAAACTTTTCGGTAGTCTTGCGCCTGTCATCCACCTCAAGCGCAATGATCATCAATTCATGGAAGTATGAAAAAGCCTGTGCGTCCATGTTTACTTTTCAGCCGCCACCGCAAGCAGCGGGAATTTAAATGTAGTCCCGCGGCCCTCCACAGACTGCACTTCGAGCATCGAGCCATGCGCTTCAATAATCTGCCGCACCAGCGAAAGCCCCAACCCCGTGCCGCCATAACGGCGCGTCGATGAACCGTCCAATTGATGGAACGGCTCAAAGATATCGTTCAAATGACTCGA
>JAYUGV010000055.1:0-5661 GCA_043767565.1 Anaerolineales bacterium | reverse complement strand
TATGTTGCTGTTCGATCAATTCACGGAAGAAAGTCAATAATTCGCGCGTAGTCTTGCTATCGAGTTCACCGGTGGGTTCGTCGGCGAGAATTAACTGCGCCTTATTCGCCAGCGCCCGCGCGATCGCCACACGCTGCTGCTGCCCGCCAGACATTTCAAACGGACGATGATCCTTCCATTTGCTCAAGCCAACAAATTCCAAACATTCCAGCGCGCGCTGATGCCGCGTTGCATATTCATCACCTTTGATGCGTAACAGCAGTTCGATATTTTCATACGCCGAAAGCGTGGGCAAAAGCCCGAACGACTGAAATACCAAACCAATTTGTTCGCGCCGCCATACCGTCAACTCCTGGTCGCTCATTTGCATGATGTCATGCCCGAGCACCAGCGCCGAACCTGCTGTCGGTTTATCGAGTCCCGCCAGACAATTCAACAGCGTCGTCTTGCCGCTGCCCGAACGTCCCTTCAACGCCACGAACGCACCCGCCTCCACATTTAAATTCACACCGCGCAACGCAGATACTTCCGCGCCGGTCTTTGACGTATACACGCGCCACAGATCTTTCGTTTCGATCACAAGACTCATTTCTTATCCCCTCTCGCGAATCTGGATTTAACACTCTGCCACAACGTTGACCAACGCGATGGGACTTGCAGCGATTCTTCCTCAACCGTTGTCTGCTCGCTGGACGAAGTGCCGTGTTCGCCACTATGATGATCGCCCTCCGGCTTGCGGATGAGAATCCCCTCGGCGGTGGTTTCGATCACCACACAGCGTTTGATATTGAACTGTTCCAAATATTCACGCGGCAGTTGCAAACGTCCTGCCGCATCCAAAACAGATAACTCAACATGATACTCACCGCCATCCGATCTTTGCACACGCACGGTTTCGCTCGCCAGCTTGCCATCTCGCACGGCGACGACTCGGTCCACGTGTTTGGCAATGCCTGGGTCATGCGAAACAATTACCATTGTGAGTCCGAGGCGTTTGTTCAAATCCCGCAACAGATCGTAGATGGTCTGCGCGGTGACGGTGTCCAATTCGCCGGTGGGTTCATCAGCCAGCAACAACTTTGGACGGTTTGCCAAAGCGATTGCAATGGCGACACGTTGTTGTTCACCGCCGGATAATTCTTCGAGACGATGCCCCTTGCGATCAAGCAAGCCAACCAGATCAAGCAATTCCAAAGCGCGATTCCGCGTGGACTTGCCAACCTGCCCGGAAAGAGTAAGCGGTAATTCAATGTTCTCCGCCGCAGTTAGATACGGGATCAGATTGCGCGCGCCTTGTTGCCAAACGAATCCAACCGTTTTGCGGCGATACACATCAATGTCATGTTCGCTCAAACGACCGAGATCCTGCTTGCCGACGAGTGCGCGCCCACCGGTGGGACGGTCGAGTCCGCCGAGCACATTGAGTAGAGTCGATTTGCCGCTACCGCTCGCGCCCACGATACCCAGCATCTCGCCCTCACGGACGGTGATATCGAGTCCCTGTAGTGCCTGCACTTCCACCGAAGCGCCGCCCTCCTGATTCAGGCGGTATATCTTTACCAGGTTTTCACAAACGATCAAAGGCTCATTCATAATAAATTAACTTCATGTCATGCTCCCGAAGGACATCGGGACGATGTGAGCGAAGCGAAGCATCTCTACTACTGATAAGAGACTCTTCGCTGTCGCTCAGAGTGACATAGCTACGTTGTCTCTCCTAACTTAATCGCCTGGAAGATCTTCATGCGGACAAGTAATGCCGATAGTGCGCTCAATGCCACAAAGAACAAAATAGCGAACAAGACATAAATTTCAACAATGGATAGCCATGCGATCTGAATCTGGAACGGCGGATACTGTGACTGTGCGCTCGCCCCAATTTGCAGGAACGGCACGAACAAGCGGCTCGCAAATACGCCGAGCGCGGTCCCCACGCCGATGCCGAGCAGAATGAGAAATGCCAGTTCCGCGGCGAGCAGGGCTGTCATCTGCTGAATAGATAAACCGATCGCGCGCAACATCCCCATTTCGATGAAGCGGCGTCTGAATGAGAACAGTGCGTACAACAGGAAGCCGAGCACGGTCAGTAATGCCGAGGCTATGAAACCGACGGAGAGTAAGCCGAATAAACCCTGGCGTTCCGGTCGGCGTTGTTCGGCGCGGATGTTGAGATCAGCCGATGACCAATCCTTGACGATGGTGTTCAAGCCATTCCGCTCAAGTTTGTTTTGATCGGCTTGTTGGTCGAACAATATGCTATAACCGCGGACTGCATAGGAAATGGTTTCAGGATCAGCATCGCGCGATGTCCCAAGCCAAACTTCATGCGGATATTCCGCCCCGGCATTCAAGAACAATTCTTCGAGATTGCCCACGATCATCACGCCGCTTTCGGGGTACCAGGTGGGGAAGAGCTCAAAGGCACCGACAATGTGCGCTTGTAAGGGAATCGATTGCCCCGCAATACCGGTTGTGATGGCGATAGTCAGGTTATCACCAACCTTGAGTTTTTGTTTTGCCAGCAAGCTTTTCGGAACCAGGATGCCATTCGGGTCGGCGGCAAGTTGATTCATCAAGACGCCGAGTTGCTCGGAGGCAAAGTCCCGTTGCCAATAGGCGGCGGAGGGGAAGGTCAGGCGGTCAATGCCGAGGAAAGTTCCAGTCAGTGGGCCTGTGGATGCAAAGCCTGTAAATTTATAACGTCCCACACGTGTAGTGGATTTGACACCCGGTATACTCAAATGATCGTCCACGGGAGCGAAGGTGTAGACCGGTTCAGACGCACCTTCGTTGAAGGTTGTGCCAAACTCGTACAAGTTAATATCCGCGCCGACTTGATAGCGCATTTGTTTATCGAGTTGCGTATCGAGCGTTTTTGCTAAAGAAGCTGTGAAGGCAGAGAGCCCCAGCGTGAGTACCAGCAACACCAGCGGTGCGTTATACATCGCCGGACTGCGCGCCAGATAACGCGCCGCCATCAACAAGCCGACACTTTTCGACGGATTCAGCAAGCGGGAAATAAAGTCCATGAAACGGGGGACAAGCCTGAGCGTGAAAAGAGCGACGGAAAAAATTCCCAAAGCAGGCACCAGCAACAAGAGTGGATTCTGCAACGGGTCGGGAATCGTCTCCGATCCACTTAAGGCTTGTTTGGATTGTTGCGTGAGTTGCCACAAACCATAACCGGCGGGGATCAATAAAAGAATATCAATATAAAATCTTTGCCACCACGGCACACGCAATGAACGCGCACGTTCCTGTTTGTAGGTGACGATCGTATTTTCAGCCGCGCTCAACGTGGGCAGCAGAACCTGGATGAGCAGAATGATACCGATGCCGAGCAGACCGTAGCCAAGCACCTGTGGTGTGAGGCTGACACGCAGACCGCCCGTGGCACTGAAATCAAGAAAGCTGCGCGCCTTGCCGATGGAATGTGTGATCCAATAAGCGAGACCGATGCCGCCGGTGAGCGCAACCGCGCCAAGGATGATGCCTTGCAGCAGCGAGATGCCGACAACTTGAATGGCGCTTGCACCGCGACTACGCAGGATCGCCATCTCGCCGCGCTGCTGACCGACGAACAAGCCTGCCACCAAACCAATGAAGGCCAGGATCAAACTGAGAATGGGAACGCTGAACGCGAACAACAGATAAGTCAGCGTAGGCGCGTTCGCTTGATAACGGGCAAGCGCATCGAGCGGCGATGCGATCAAGGTTGTCTTGGGGAGTAACACGCCTGCCTGACTTTCAATAATCAGGATGCGGTCTTTTAATCCCTGAACAGCGTTCGCATGTAAGGATGAACCATCGGCAACGAGACTCCAGGTGGCACTGCGTAGTTCATCGCTGACCGTATCGCTGATAATGCTCTTATAGGTTTCTTCGTGGACGAAGATCCAATTCTCTTTTTTGACATCCCAATATCGAGCAGTTGGATCAACCGGTCGCCATAAGCCGACGATGGATATGGGGAGTGCGCCTTTTTCTGTGCGCAAAGTATAGATGTCACCGACCTGCACGCCGAATTCACTGGCAAGGCTTTCATTGGCGATGGCTTCGATCGCGTCACCTTCACGCAATAAAGATACAAATGGTTGCGGCAATGTGCCAGCCACGATCACAATATTTTCTTCCAACGGGGTCATGAAGGTGATATTGGCAGTCGTGACTGGATACTGCGTGCCGGGGTTGTTCGGGTCACGCGGCGCAAACATGGGATAGCCGTCCGTGCGGAAGCGGCGCACCACTTGCAGGATCGGAAAGCCGATGGAGCGCAAGGCAGTATTGGAGAGATATTCATCCACTGCCACTACACTTTTCCACTGTGGGCTGTCCTTGCCAGCCGCTTTCAATTCGAAGACAAAGGCGAGCGGCGCATAATCCACCGGCTTTTGGGTCAGTTCGAATTCGCGGTCCACTAATATTTCTTCACGCAATAAACGGAAGTAGGTGGCATCGGCATACAGTGGCACGCTCAAAATAAAACCAGACGCGATCATCAATCCCGCAATGGATGCAAGACTGAGAAAGCGTTGGGTGAGCAGTCGTTTAAATGCGATACCTGCAGTTGCCCACACTTGTAAAGCGAAAGAGACAATACTTGAGATGAGAGTCATAAAATAGTATCCCGTCATTGCAAGGAGGGCGTAGCCCGACGAAGCAATCTCCCGTACCAAAGTGGGGATTGCTTCGCCACTCGCTGCCGCTCGGGCTCGCAATGACGAAGAACTTTACGGTCCTAGTACAACCTGTCCTTCTGTCAGCCCGGAGATGATCTCCACCATGTCTCGAGTTTGCAGACCGATCTCAATATCCACACGCTTCGGACCAGTCTCGCTGTTGATGATCACGAACGTCCGCCCGCCTGCTTTGCGGATCGCATCCGGCGGGAGCTACAAGATGTCTTGCTTGCTGGCGAGTTGGACTGTGGCAGTTATCTTGTCGCCGGATTGATATGTGGTTGCAGAAGGCGCCACATCCAACACAATATGGATGACACGGTCTTCACTGGAGCCGGTTCCGAATGGCGATGGCAATTGGCGGATCGTACCGTTGAATTTCACATCTGGCTTGGCCCAAGCTTACGACCACAGGCATGCCTTCGAACATTTCCTTTATTTCAGAATCGCCCTTGCTTTCATCCAGCGATGCGATGATCTCCAATTGATTCGGGTCACCCAAAATAAATGCGGGCGTGGATGTAGTCACTTTGCGCCCAACAGTGACTGCCGCGATGATCGTTCCGGCGGCAGGTGCAAACGCGCGGGCTTGTGCTATCTGCGCATCGATTTCATCAACGACCGCAGCACTGGGGTCAATCCCCAACTCAGTCAACTTTTGATCGTATTCCATTTGAGCGAGTTCAACTTGTAGTTCCTGGATCTTGATCTCGTTTGGCGACTTGCCTTGCGATTTGTATTGTTCCAGGGTCAGCTTGGCGATCTCAAGATCGATCTGGATGCGGCGAATGGTGCGCTGTGTCTCTTCAGCTTTGGCTTTGATCTCACACGCTTCCGCCAGCTCGCCGAGTAGTTGACCCTCAGTCACCACATCGTTGACATTGGCAAGCACTTCGCTAACCTGTCCGTTGATCTGAAAATACACGGTGTTCAGCGCCAGCGGCGAAACGCGCCCGGTGAGTTTCGCGTCAATGGCGATATC
>JAYUGV010000054.1:0-14356 GCA_043767565.1 Anaerolineales bacterium | reverse complement strand
AACATCTCTTTCAACGCATCTATCTTGACTTGTCGGGCTATCACTTGTTTGCCCCTACCCCCATCTATGGCTAAAGCATGCCAATTCCCAGACAACCCTTATTGTTTCACAAAGAGTCATGTGCCAATACGCTATAATCATAAACATCAAATTTTACAGGTTCCCATGAACAAACTCTCAACATCCACTTCTCCCTATCTACTACAACATGCCCACAACCCCGTGGGCTGGCATCTTTGGAACGAAGAAGCACTGGCAAAAGCCAAAACCGAAAACAAGCCGATCTTTTTATCGATAGGATACGCCGCATGCCATTGGTGTCACGTAATGAGTCACGAGTCGTTTGAGGACGCCGAAGTCGCTGCATTCATGAACGAGCATTACATCAACATCAAAGTGGACCGCGAAGAACGCCCCGACCTCGATGCGATCTACATGCAAGCCACGGTCGCGATGACGGGTTCGGGCGGCTGGCCCATGTCTATATTTCTCACACCTGACCTCAAACCATTTTATGCGGGCACATATTTCCCACCTGTACCTCGCTACAACATGCCATCCTTTCGAGATGTGTTGGCGGGCATCGCGAACACCTGGCAGAAACAGCCAGACGAAGCCGCGCGCGTGGGGGATGAGGTCGCAACTCATTTACAACAGACCCTGAGCGTAAACACCCAATCCGATTCGGGGTTCACGCAGGCGCATCTCGAGGCGGCAAAAAAATCATTATTGGATTCCTATGATTGGAACAACGGTGGCTGGGGCTCCGCGCCGAAATTCCCGCAACCCATGACGATCGAGTTTTTGTTACGTAGTTCCCCTCTCCCTGCGGGAGAGGGGTTAGGGGTGAGGGAGGCAATCCACGCTCTCAAAGCCATGGCACGCGGCGGCATGTATGATGTAGTTGGTGGCGGTTTCTCGCGCTACAGCACCGACAATTTCTGGCTCGTCCCGCACTTCGAGAAGATGCTCTACGATAATGCGCAGCTTGCCCGCGCTTATCTTCACGCCTGGCAAATCACGGGCGATCCTTTCTTCAAGCAGATCGTCACCGAAACGCTTGATTTCACAGCCCGCGAAATGACGCATCCCGACGGCGGATTTTATTCGTCTCTCGACGCTGATTCAGAAGGCGAGGAAGGCAAGTTCTATGTGTGGACTCTCGATGAGATACGCGCCACACTCAAAGACGATTCAGATTTCTTTGAAGCGGCTTATGGAATCACTGCACGTGGAAATTGGGAAGGTAACACGGTTTTACAACGCGCATTGGATGATGCTTCCCTCGCCGCCCGCTTCAAACTCGACCCCGAAACTGTCCCTGCCAAATTAGCCGATTGCCACTCCAGGCTTTACTCTGCGCGCGCCTCCCGCATCCGCCCTGGGACGGACGATAAAGTGCTCACGTCGTGGAATGGTCTGATGTTGGCTACGATGGCAGAAGCGGCACGGGTCTTAACTCTGGAGTCCGGAAGCTCGCTTCCGAATAACGACCAGCAAGCTGGTCGACTCCAGAGGTTAGCCACGCGCAACGCAGAATTCTTGTTGAGTTCCCTACGCCCTAACGGCAAACTTAAACATAGTTGGCGGGATGGTAAAACAACGAACGAAGTATTTCTCGAAGATCATACCGCGCTGATCTTGGGTTTACTCGAACTGTACCAAACCGACTTCAACAATAAATGGTTCACGTCCGCAAAAGAGCTTGCGGATGAAATGATCGAGTTATTCGAAGATCCCAACGGCGGCTTCTTTGATACAGCGAAAGACAGCGAAGTGTTGTTACTTCGTCCAAAGGATGTGCAGGATAACGCCACGCCTTCAGGTAATGCGTTGGCGTGCGAAGCCCTGTTGAAACTTGCCGCATTCACTGACAATGGCAAATATCGCGATCTGGCAGAAAAGGCCTTGGGACTGGTTGTGGGCATGTCGGTGAGGTATCCCACCGCGTTCGGCAGGTGGCTCTCAGCCGCCGATTTTGCTTTGGGGAAAACGAGGCAGGTTGCGGTCATGGGTGAAGCGAATGGCGAAGATACGTCAGCATTGATCCGAGTCGTCCGATCCGCTTACCGACCCAATCTCATCATCGCCACATCATCGTATCCCCCGCCTAACCAGGCACCGTCGCTTTTGACGGAGCGTCCATTGAGAGATGGAAAATCAACAGTGTATGTATGCGAAGGTTTTGTTTGTAGAAATCCGGTGACAACGATCTCTGAACTGCAAGACTTGTTATAAATCAAAAGGCTCTCGTACGAGAGCCTTTTGATTTATTTCGGTTCAATATTGCCGTTTGAGTCTGTGGGTTTATCTTCTTCCTTATCGCCACTTAAACCGTCACGAAAAGACTTGATACTTTTACCAATCTCACCGGAGAGCTTGCCAATACGACCCGGCCCAAACAGCAGGATGACAATGACTAGGATGATGATCCACTCTGTGCCGCCTAAACGAAACATGATTTACTCCTTTTTCGAATTCCTATTTATCGTACCACAATCACGATTAATCTACAATTATAGTTCGCGACGATACAACAGACCTTCGATAAAGCGGATGGCACGGCGGATGAGCGAGCGCAGACGGCCCAGGGTGCGATATTGTTCTGGATGCACATTGCCCTTGCTTGGAAGCGGACCCGTCCATTCGGCGGCAAGCGCGCCCCATGTCAATCCGCCGCCAAAACCGACCATCACCAATTTATCACCATTCTTGATCTGACCCTTTTCAACAGCTTCCACCATCGCGATCGGAATGGAGGCTGTGGAGGTGTTGCCATACTTTTCAAGGTTCACGATAAAACGGTCCATCGGTAGTTTAAGCCCGCGTGACGCCGCTTCGATAATACGGATGTTGGCTTGATGCGGCACGATCCACTTTACTTGTTCAACGGTTAAACCAGCGGCATCGAGAGCCTCCAGGGTTGCAGATGCCATCACACGGGTGGCAAACCGGAAAACAGCCTTACCGTCCATGTGGATGTAATGCTTACCTTCATGAACGGTTGCTTCAGTAGCTGGATAACGACTACCGCCCGCCGGAAGCGAAAGTGAATCTCCGCCAGAGCCATCTGAGTGCATTACGGCTGAAAGGACGCCGCCCGGTCTTTCACTCGACTGCAAAACAAAAGCCCCGGCGCCGTCACCAAATAAGATGCAGGTGCCGCGGTCTTTCCAATCCACAAATCGAGATAGGGTTTCTGTCCCCACCACAAGGGCAGTTTTTATCGAGCCGCTTCTGATCGCCTGCGCCGCCATGTTCAAGGCGAAAATAAACCCGGTGCATGCGGCAAGCAGGTCAAACGCGCCCGCTTTATTTGCGCCAAGTTGATCTTGAATGAGACAAGCGGTCGCGGGGAAAATATATTCCGGTGAAGAAGATGTACAAATGATCAGGTCAATATCGGTCGGGCGGACATTTGCCACCTTCAGCGCCTTGAGCGCTGCGTTCACACCCAACGTAGATGGAAATTCATCCGGCTTCGCAATGCGGCGTTCTCCGATACCTGTACGTTCACGGATCCAGGCATCGTTCGTATCCACCAATTTGGAGATATCATCATTGGTCATGATCGACTCAGGCACTGCCATCCCCCAGCCCGTTATATGTGCATAAGGCATAACTGACTCCTAAACCGCATCATCGAGTTGGAATAAGTACAACGCGATGTGTAGATAGTATTTATTCAAAACGACTGATGACCAGGGTGGCGTTATGTCCGCCAAAACCGAACGAGTTCGACATTACGTGCTTGATGGCTGCCTTACGCGGTTGGTTCGGGACATAATCCAGATCGCAGACCGGATCCGGGGTTTCATAATTAATGGTCGGGGGAATGATGCCTTCACGGATCGCCAGAATACTGAACACCGCTTCCACTGCGCCAGACGCCCCCAGCAAATGCCCGGTCATGGATTTGGTGGAGGAAACCGGGATCTTATATGCCTGCTCACCAAACACAGATTTGATCGCAGCGGTCTCACTCTTGTCGTTCAAAGGTGTGGACGTGCCATGCGCGTTGATGTATCCAATATCCATAAGGGTCAGGCTGGCATCCTCCAACGCCAGCTTCATGGACATTGCCGCACCTGCGCCGTTTTCAGCTGGCGCAGAAATGTGATGCGCGTCATCGGTCGTACCATAACCAGTCAGCTCGCACAAAATATTCGCGCCACGAGCTTTTGCATATTCCAATTCTTCAAGTATCAAGATCCCCGCGCCTTCACCCATTAAGAACCCATCACGGTTCTTATCAAATGGACGCGAGGCGGTCAGCGGGTCATCATTCCTTGTAGAGAGTGCGCCCATTACATTCATGCCTGCCATGGCAAGCGACACCAGGGCGCCTTCCGAGCCACCCGCGATCATCGCATCGGCAGAACCGCGCCGGATCGTTTCCATGGCATCGCCAATCGCATTGTTCCCGGAGGCACATGCCGTGGCGATCGCCATATTGGGTCCACGCGCACCCACGCGAATGGCAAGCATCCCTGCCGCGCTATCCGAGATCATCATTGGGATTAAAAACGGACTCACGCGGTCTACGCCGCGCTCACGCATAACTTCCGCCTGTTCCATGATCGTCCCGATCCCGCCAATGCCGGTGCCGATCACGATCCCCACGCGGTCACGGTTTGCATCATCGATCTTCAAGCCAGATTGCTCAAGCGCTTCCAACGTGGCAACTGTGGCAAATTGTGTAAAGCGGTCCATCTTACGCGCTTCTCGTACGCCAAAGGCAGCCACCGCATCAAAGCCTTTGACTTCCGCCGCGATACGTGTTTTATGTTTGCTGGCATCGAACAACGTGATCATGCCCGCGCCAGACCTACCTGCCAGCAGCGCATTCCACGTCTCTTGCACATTATTCCCGACAGGGCTGATACATCCCATCCCTGTCACTACTACACGCCTTCTCATAAATAAATCTCCTTATAAAGGGGCAAAGCCCCGTAATTCTACGTTTATAACACGCCGCACTCAATTTAGACACGCCGTAACCGCCGCCTGAATTTCACAAATTTCGCAGAGTCTTCCAAGCTTGTTGGATGTGCATCTGGTCATGATTCGCCATAAAACCCAGCACCTCAAGAAAATCCGTAGGTCCAAAGATTGCATGCCGTGCCTTGCGAGACCAGGTCGCCTCATCCAATTTCAGTAACGTATCCAAATTCGCAAGGCGCGCAGAAGCGAACTCCGCCAAAGCCGCTACCCCGTCAATATTCAAATACTTGCGCTCACTCGCCCACACACTCGTATCCGGACGCGGAATAAAAGCATCCGGGCGTTCGAGCATCAAATTCATTTGCAGAGTATGGATCTCGCGTTCCGTATCGCCCAAATGACAAACGATCTCATTCATCGCCCAGTCATTCCGCGTCGGCTCATGGCGCCAATCCTTCTCAGATAAAGATAAAGAAAGACTCTGCAACACAGCCGGAGTCGACAGCATGATTCCCAAGATCGCCTCGCGGGACGTGTACGACGGCTCTAACGTGGACAATTCGATCGACTCAAGCCACGGACACAGGTCTCCCAACTTGCCGCGCCCCGCCTCAAACCCCGGGCTTGAACCTGCTTCGCCATCGATAAAATAAGTCTTCAACCCCAGCCTATTCGCTGGGACCAGATCTCGTTGCACGTCATTCCCCACCATCAACACTGGTCCAGCGGGCCAGCCGAGTTGCCCCAACACCTCCGCATAATAGGCGGGATATGTTTTTGTGAAATGAAAATTCTCAACCGTGGATATTAACTCAAACTGCTCAGGATCAAATCCCGCCCAGCGCACACGCTGCATGGTTGCCTGGTATGGAAAGAGCGGGTCGGTGGCAATGGCAACGCGATAGCCGCGCGACAATGCCCATTCGATCAAGGGCACAGCTTCAGGAAGTTGACGGGTATGCGAGCGCAGTGTAGGGAAAACATCAGCGTAGAATTGTTCGATCAACTCGGCCACATCAGATCTGGAGATACCAAGCTGGCGATAATAATTTTCATCAAAGACTTCCCGCAAAGTGCGCGCCGGGTCCTGGCTGGCATACATAAGGTTTGTGCTGGCAATCAACGCGGGCAGCATGGCGCCGGGTGGAACATACTCTGAAAAATGCGCGGCTAGAGCCTGAAAATAAGCAGGGACAAATGTTTCTAAATTTGTATTAAGCAATGTATCATCAAGATCGAATAGCAATGTAAGCGGCATAAAGGAATCAGCTTTCAAAATATTGGATTTCCCCTCGCAACAAATTAGAATTTAATTTCAAATTTAAACGGCAAGGCATGACATTCCCCGCAGCCGATATGTGGCTCAGCTACATGCAGTTTTGATTTTTCGCAAAACGGCGCAAGTTGTACACGGCGTTGAAATACAGCAGTGAACGGTCTGCCGACCGTGGCATTCAAACGCAGGAATTCACAGGCATTCGCACGCGCAATCCCTGGGACCGGACAAGTCTTACATAGATCAGGAGACCAATTTTGACCCGCCGCTTTAAGCAGACGGCATTCTTCCACATTCCTGCCGCGGAAGTAATCGCCATAAAAGTGAGGGCACTCAGTGCCAGCTGGAGTTTTCATATCTGGATTATAGTGGTTTTTCGTTTTGCTAGTATATGCACCGAAGGCGGCGCTGTATAAACGACGAGCGAGCAGCCGATTTAATTACCACAGCTACTCGCTCGCTTGAAAAGTGACTGGCACTTTCGCGAAGCGAGTGACAGTCACTTGGGGTCTCAGATCACTTATACACGAGTGACGTAATCACCCGTCTCTGTGTTCACACGGATAGTGTCACCAACCTTCACAAATTGCGGGCAGAACACTTCGAGTCCGGTTTCGGTTTTGACTTTCTTGGTGACGCCGGTGGCAGTATCGCCGCGAATGGCGGTTTCAGCTTCAACAACTTTCAAGTCCACCGAAGATGGGAATTCCACATCGAGCGGCGCATCATTATAAAAGGTAAGCTTCACTTCCATACCTTCTTTCAAATACAATGCCGAGTCGCCCAGCATATCAGATCGGATGGCTGGCTGCTCAAAAGTGACATTGTCCATGAAATGGTAGAAGTCACCATCATTATACAGATAAGAGACATTATGAAAATCAAGACGGACATCCTGAACCGACAAACCTGAGTTAAAGGTCCGTTCAATATTGGCGCCAGTTAGAAGGTTACGGGCTTTGATACGAATATTGGCATTGCCGCGACCAGTCTTATTGTGGCTGTAGTCCACTACTTTAAAAAGACCGCCGTCCATTTCGAAGGTGACACCTTTGCGAAGTTCGTTTACATCGATCATACTTGCACTTTCCTTTTGTAAGATTATTTCAAGCGGGCGGGATTATACCAGAGAGAACACCTAATGAGACGCCTCAGATGCAGGGTCTTCCCGTAAAAGCTGTACAGCATGCGGCAGAACCGGCAGGATAACCTGCAAATTTTCCGCGGCGCCTTTGGGACTGCCGGGCAAATTTATGATCAGTGTCTTTTTGCGAATACCGGTCACAACTCTTGAAAGCATGGCATGCGGTGTGATCTTGAGGCTGGCGGCACGCATCGCTTCTGCCAGACCGGGGGCTTCACGCTCAATAACCGCGCGCGTGGCTTCGGGGGTGACATCACGCGGCGAGAAACCTGTGCCGCCAGTGGTGAGGATCACATCTAATTCGCCGCCATCTGCCCACTCGCTGAGGAGCGCACGGATGGCAGATTCGTTATCGGGGAGTAATGTTTGTTTGGCGACAGACCAGTTTTCGGCTTCGATAAGACGCGCGAGCGCTGGTCCAGAGGCATCGTCACGTTCGCCGCGTGAGGAGCGATCAGAGAGGGTCAGAATCCCAAATCGAATCGTCATTTAATCTTATTGCAAAACCTTGATCAGATCATCAGGCATGAAAGGCTTGAGCAAAAAGTGATTCGCACCACGCGATAAACACTCTTCCTTCACATTCAGCCCGGAGGTCATCACAATACGGACCTCTGCGAGCGCGGGGTTTTTGCGAATGGCTTGAACAATGTCCATTCCGTTCTGCTTGCCGAGATGCACATCCATTAAGAGCGCATCGGGATTTTCTTGTAGAACTGCGGCAGGCACATCGGCATTGACATCCAATGCCACCACCTCAAAGCCTTCCATCTTGAGCAGGGTTTTGAGGAGCGACACCATGGTATGATCATCTTCGGCGAGCAGTACTTTTGGCATTGGTTTTAGCCTTCTTGGCAGTAGATTTTTTCTTTGGTGTTGCCTTGGTCTTTTTTGGCTTGTGAATCGGTTCCAGTGCAAAGTCGAGCACTTCGTCGACCGTGTCCACATAATGGAACTTCATGGTTTTCTTGATCTCATCGGGTACATCGTCCAGATCCTGCTCGTTACGCTTCGGGAGAATAATGGTCCTTAATCCATTGCGATGACCGGCAAGAATTTTTTCCTTTACACCGCCGATCGGCAATACCTGACCGCGCAACGTGATCTCGCCAGTCATACCCACCAACGGTTTCATCTTACGACCGGAGGCGAGTGAGACTAACGCAGTTGCGATCGTGACACCGGCAGACGGTCCATCTTTGGGCTGCGCGCCCGATGGGATATGCAGATGAATATCAGACTTGCTGAAGAACTCGTCAGTCAGCCCAAGCTTTTCCGCCCGCGAACGCACATAAGACAAGGCGGCATGCGCCGATTCATTCATCACATTGCCGATCGAGCCGGTCACCTGAAAACCTTTGCCGCCCGGCATACTGGTGGCTTCTACGAACAACACATCGCCGCCATAGGGCGTCCAAGCCAGCCCCGGCACAACACCGGGGATCGAGATGCGCTGATTCAATTCTTCTGCTGGCAAAAAGATCGGATGATCCAAATATTCTTCCACGAGATCCGGCGTGATCTTTGCTGATTTGAGTTTGCCTTCCGCAATCTTCGTACCAATTTTCCGGCAGACTGCGCCGATCTTGCGTTCCAAATTACGGACACCGGCTTCGCGCGTATATTCACGGACGATCTTCTTCAGGGCATCGTCGTTGAAGGTCACTTCTTTTTCGCGCAGGCTGTTCTCGCGGATCTGGCGCGGGATCAAATAGCCTTTTGCGATCGAGATCTTCTCGCTCTCGGTATACCCCGAAAGGAAGATCAACTCCATGCGGTCTAGCAAGGGACCGGGAATGGTCTCCAGTGTGTTCGCAGTGGTAATAAAGAACACCTGCGAAAGATCGTAAGCTACTTCCAGATAATTATCACGGAATTCAACATTCTGTTCCGGGTCGAGCACTTCCAGCAAAGCCGAAGCCGGGTCGCCATGAAAATCATTGGTCAGCTTATCGATCTCATCGAGCATGAAAACCGGATTCTTCGATTCGATCCGGCGCAATGATTGTAAAATACGACCAGGCATCGAACCAATGTACGTGCGGCGATGTCCGCGTATTTCAGCCTCATCACGCACACCACCTAACGAGGCGCGCACGAACTTGCGATCCATCGCGCGCGCAATCGATTGTCCTAATGAAGTTTTACCAACACCGGGCGGTCCCACAAAACACAGGATCACACCTTCGCGTTCACGGCGGATCAGATCATCGGAAACCTTTTTCTTATCATCTTTGCGGTCCAGCCGCAACTTGCGAATGGCAAGAAATTCAAGAATGCGCTCCTTGACATCCTCCAAACCAAAATGATCTTTATCCAAGATCTTGCGGGCGTGAGGGATATCCAGGTTATCGTCTGTGCCTTTTGACCAGGGGATGGAAACCAGCCAATCGAGATAGGTGCGGATGACGCCATATTCCGCCGCGGCTGTCGGCAAATGGGACAAACGCTCCAGCTCCCTTTTAGCCTGCTTCGCGGCTTCTTCGGGCATTTTCGCCTCTTCGATCTTTTGGCGAAATTCCTCCATCTCCACGGCTTGCTCGTCTTTATCCCCGAGTTCTTTTTGAATGGCTTTCATCTGCTCGCGCAGGAAATATTCACGCTGTACTTTTTCGATCTCGCCGCGCGCTTCATTCTGGATCTTCTGCCCGATCTGCAACACTTCCGCTTCACGGACAAGCAGTCCGATCAATTTCTTAAGTTTTTCTGATACCGAATCAAGCGTAAGAATTTCCTGGGAATCTTTTAATTCCATGCGCTGGAAATTCGCGATTGTGTACGCAGTCTGCAATGGGTCTTCCACCGAAGTGATTGATCCTGCAAGTTCCTCGGGAAATGACGGGATCATTTGCGTGATCTGTTGAAATTGGTCACGCGCATTGCGAGCGAGCGCATCGATCTCAAGTCCCTGCTCGATCAGTTCGGGCGCAAGCTCGATCTTTGCGCGGAGGTATGGTTCCTCGCCAACGAACTCGCCCACGCGGAAACGTTCCAGGCCCTGCACCAACAACCGGATGGTGCCGTCAGGCGCGCGTAATAAACGATGGACAGTAGCAATTGTCCCGACCTGATAAAGATCCGCAGGTCCGGGTGATTCGAGTTCGGGGTTTCTGGAGGCGATCAAGCCAACCAGTTTATCACCGCCGACCACTTCGTCCACAAGGCGGATGGAACGCGGCTGTCCCACCGTCAACGGCACGGCAGTTTGCGGATACACCACCACCCCGCGCAACGGCAGAATGGGCAATACATCGGGATATTTGGTTGGGCTGGAATTCTGAGAAGAATCGGAGTCTGAAGAGATGGACCCGTTTTGATTCGGGTTTGAAAACATCGAAGACATCATCATGGATATCAGTTCGCTATCTTCCTCGCCGATCCATCGAAAAAGGTCATTGACATTGGAGTGCCAGCGGGATGCAGGCATAAGTTTATTTCACCTCGATATGTTTTGAGCTAGCCTTCGGGAGTTGGACCATTAAGAATCCATCCTTATATTCAGCAACCGAACTTTCGATCTCAACTGGAACCGGTATTTCCACTGTGATTTCAAATTTCCCAAACCTGATCTCCATTTGATGATAAGCACGGCGCTCATTAAAGTCAGAACGGTTCCCATTGATCATCAACACATTGTTCTCGATCGCCACCTCAAAATCTGCATCCCTCATCCCGGCTACTTCCACACGCACAATGAAGTTTTCTTCCGTTTCATATACATCGGTTGGCGGACTCCAGCCACTCGAACGGACCTGCCAACTAACGGCATGGAAAATCTCACGGCGGGTTTCGATGGTGGTTGGAATTGATCTGCGAACAATCGTAGGCATGGGCTTTCTCCTGCTAATTCTTACGCTTAAACAGACTTTTGAAATCTTTGTACTCCATTGCGCCCCTGCTAGGAGTCGAACCTAATTCAACGGTTTACCCGTCTTAGCTAGAGGCTTTTATATTATAGCATTTAAGTTGTAGCAACTATGTCACTTACGACAGTAGATAATCATAAGACTTAAACAAACTCTTGGAATAGTTACTTTCTTCCTCTAAACCATCCTCTCTCTTTCATGGTAAGCCTTCGGTGACAGTTGGCGCATAGAACTTGACACCGGCTTAGTTCTTCCACAATCCGTTCAATGGGATGCCCGCCATAAGCCAACTCGCTAATGGCAATTTCTTTATCCCCTATATGGTGAAATTCTAAAACGATGGGATCAGACTCACCACATAGCACACAGGGGTGAGTTTTTAAATAATTCCAAACATATTCTCTGGCTTCATCACGCATTTTTCTTTTTCGCTCATGTACATTCTCCAAGTGACGTTCTTTGTTATTTTCATACCAATCCGCAGATCTTTTGGCTGTACAGGTTTTGCAGACTGCCTGACGCTTTCTACGAATTATATTTTTCCAAGGAAATTCCTCAATCGGCTTTTCAATGTGACAAATGTTGCAAGCCTTAGTATCCATGCCTCTCTCCTCTTGGCTTATATACCCATGATTTTAAAATCAAATAGCCTAATTTACTGTAAACTAGGCTATTTTCGAGAATTTTTTTCAGCGCCCCTGGCGGGAATCGAACCCACAACCCACAGCTTAGAAGGCTGTCGCTCTGTCCATTGAGCTACAGGAGCAGTTAACGCTATTGTATTACGTCCTTATCAAGAAGGCAAATCAAATCACTACGCCCCTCAATCACTATGTCACGCAGAATAAGGTCTGATTCCTTTATACACGCGCGCGCCGACAAGCGTCCGCAAAATTGTTTCAGGCGAACGATTCAACTTCGCACCCATATCACTGGCAGACATCGGCATATTGCCGTTCGTGAGGAAGAGCCGAAAGACCGCTTCCACCAGAGCAGTTTGGGCTGTAAGGAACCCCGGCTGTTTCACACAATGCATCATTAGTGTATTCTGCACGCCTTCGACAGCCTTCACTTCAGCCGTCACCGGGTCCACCCAATCGATCGTCTGCCCCTCTTCCATATTTGCAAAAGCTTCCTGATGTTCTGCACACAAAAGGGTGCGCAAATAGACGTGCCAATCACGTTCGTTTTTCTGCCACCACACAAAATCCACATGGAATGGCGTATTTACACTAGGCTTAACAAGGCTGGGACGTTTGCCTTCCATAATATATCTCCTACTCACTCAAACGAAAATGCAGATCGCCAACATGTGCGATCGCGGGAGCACTCGCCAGCAATGCGAACAACGGCGCTGGAGGAACTCGTCTCAAAATGTTGATCGCAGAATACAACTCCTGCGCATGTACGTGACCCTGAGGCGTCAATTTGGATAACTCGCGGATCATAGATACAACCAACTGATCAAACGGCTTCTTCGAACCCTGCGTCCAAAGCTGATCAACAGCCTCAAGCGACGGGATCGCAAACACCATGCGGTCATTGAACTCGGCTGAGATCGACTGTTTCAACATTGCGAATACAATGCCGCCATCCGCACCGACGATCACGGTCCGCACCCAATCTTTGGTGGCGCGATAGTTTTTAGCTTCAATGATCACTTCACCTGGGGCTTCGCCACGACGGATCGTTACCAGACTGCCGGGCATGAGATCGTGCGACTTATACCAATCACGCAAACCATACACATAACCATCATCAAGCACTACCCAACCGGGCATCTTCTGCTTGGTCTTGCCGTCCACAAGTGTGAAGCGTACACGCGGCGATTCATATGCGGTAGGGAATAAAGCGCGGACACGTCGCGAAAGCGGCAAAGTACCAGCTCGCAAGTGCGGATAGATCAAGGAAATAGTTACTTCTTTTACATCCCCACCACTATCGTCATTGAAGACACTCAATTCGTCATCGAGTTGTTTTTCAAGTGTGATCATTTGTGAAGTGAGGGTGCCGCGGTCATGTTCAATTTCTGAATAATTCAGATGCGCAGGAACATCACGCACTGCATCCGGCTCTAACCGGTATAAACACCACAAGACCTGCCCAGCCGGACCCACCTCATCAAAACGCTTATCATCCTGCAAAGCATAATTCAAGGAAAACTCTGCTAATTTAGGATTGACACCTTCTGGCATCGCCACTTCCTTAAGCAGCGCGGATGTGGTCAACGGCTCGCCTCCGGACATGTCCAAAACTGCTTCAGCCAAATTGAGATGTCCTACATTGACATCGATCAACAGCGCGCGCGGGAACCAACGACCCGCGATCCGCACCAGTTCATCGTCGGATCGAAATTGGGCTTCAATTTTCTTTTCGAGCGCAGCACCGTGCGCGCTGAGAATGGCATCAGCCTCGATACCAGCTTCTTCAACAGAGACAGGCTTCTCGTTTAGCACATGAAGCGCAAGGTTCGCAGCGAAGAGTCGCTCTTCTGAGGCATCATCCAATTGGACAGTTAATACGTCAAACACGCCGATCTCAGGGTTTTGTCCCACACGGACAGCGAGGATCTTGCCATGCTTCCAATTTAATGCGGGGAGTACGATGTCATCGCCAGCCTGATAAGACTCTTTGGGAAAATAGGTCTTACCGCCTGCTTGACGACGTTTTTGTTCAGCAAGGCGCTCAACACGAATACGCTCATTTACAAAGACCGTCACCAATTCACGCGTGGTTAACGGTGTTTCCTGTTCAAAGAGATATGTATGCAGATATTCGACATCTTGCCGATTGATTTGAAGTTCATTCCAGTATTCAGGTGAAGTGAAGGAGTCGCTTGCCATTCCGATGCCTTAGTTGAGTGTCACTCGCGTTTTGTTTACGCGGCGGAGATATTATACCTTAGAGATGTAGTGGATTGAAGATGTATAATCAACGAGATGATGATCTCACTTGAGCGGGCGTTGCGAGTTCCCAATTCTTCCTGTATTGCGTTCACTGGTGCAGGCGGAAAAACAACTGCATTGTTTCAATTGGCACACACATTAGCTAAGGAAACACCGGTGATTGTGTCTGCTTCATCGCATCTAGGTGCATGGCAAACATCGCTAGCAGATAGGCACATTG
>JAYUGV010000053.1:0-2275 GCA_043767565.1 Anaerolineales bacterium | reverse complement strand
AGCATTTTTTATCTCGCGCACCTCGCTGATGCTGAGCGCATGTTCTTTGTCACACTGTTGCTCTCTGCAGTTGAAACCTGGATGCGCATGCAAAAAGGTGCCACATCTCTGCGCGCGCTTCTTTACATGGACGAGATCTTTGGCTATCTGCCTCCCACGCACAATCCATCTTCCAAGCAACCGTTGTTGCGTATGTTGAAACAGGCGCGCGCTTTTGGGTTGGGTCTCTTGCTCGCCACGCAAAACCCAGTCGATGTAGATTACAAAGCCCTCTCGAATGCAGGCACGTGGTTTATAGGCAAACTCCAAACTGAGCAGGATAAAAACAGATTGCTTGATGGTCTCGAAAGTGCAGCGGGCGGTGTGTCGCGCGGCATCTTCGATAAACTGATCTCAACCCTTGGCAAGCGTGTCTTTGTCTTGCACAACATCCACGCCAGGCAGCCAGAATTATTCATGACACGCTGGACGATGAACTACCTCGCCGGACCTCTGACTCGGACTCAAATCCCCGCGCTCAACGCACTCGCTAATGCGGACGCTGCGCTTCACGCTTCGCTTCAGCCGAAACCTGCCTCTGCAACTCGAAGCATTTCCTCATCTGAATCTTCCCCGGCAACCCCAACATTCTCAGCGCTCTTCACCGATAATGGACAATCGAATACAGTCAATAGTCAACCGTCAACAGCCAATCGTCAATACCCTTCGGGCACGATGTCACAAATCGCAAATCGTAAATCAGACTCCGGTAGTCAAACCAAACCATCCCTGCCTGCTGGTATCAAAGAATACTTCCTCCCGCAAAATTACAGCTTACCTGAAGCGTACAAAGCCGCGCAAAAGACCATGCCTGTTGAAGCCATGATCGAAAGTGTGGTCTATCACCCAACGCTGGTTGCTTCAGCGCAAGTGCGCGTCATTGACCGTAAACTCGGTGTGGAAAGTGAAGTCGTCCGCGCAGCGTTGGTGGACACGCCCGAAAAGCGCGGCACTGTCCGTTGGGATGATTATGCCTACAGCGGTCATGCACTGGATAAAGTCGAAACGGATCCTGTCCCTTCCGCGCGGTTCAGCACGATCGATTCGCCTTTGAACGACACAAAATTAATGACCGCGCTTCAAAAGGATTTTGCCGAGTGGGTCTTGCGAAACTCCTCCGTGAAGGCGCGCGCCAACACGGCACTCAAAGTCTTTGCCGGTCCTGATGTCAGCCAGGCGGAATTCATGCGTGCCTGCGCCGATGCCGCCCGTGACGCGCGCGATAAAGAGATCGCCAAACAGACGGGGACATTAGATCGTCAGCTCAAAACGCTCGACGATAAACTTGCCCGCGAAGAACGTGAATTGCAAATGGACCAGAATGAACTTGCAGGTCGAAAACGCGAAGAGGGCAGTAACCTGCTTGAGATCGGAGCCAGTGTGTTTGGCATAGGCCGTAGAAAAAGTGTGACTTCCCAGTTCTCGAAAAATCGACTTACGGGTAAAGCCAAAGCCAATGTGGAAGAATCGCTCGACGCGATCGCGCAATATAAACAACAGATCGCTGATCTTCAAAAACAACGCGAAGACCTTGTCGCTCAAGTTAATGGCAAATGGGGCGATGTCGTGAACGATATGACGGAGATCACTGTCAGCCCGAAGAAAACAGATATCTTCGTGAACTTGTTCGGCGTAGCATGGATGCCATATTACAACGTCCAGGCTGGCGGCGCGGCGATCGAATTGCCTGCATTCGGTGTGCAGTAAATCACGACTCTGACTCTGGAGTCCATCAGCTTGCTGATGGACAGATGTTCATTCCAATACACGGACAGCAAGCTGTCCGATTCCAGAGTTAAGATCGCGGGAACAAATAATTTTCATAATCCGTTCTATACGCTGTTCCCTGAAATAAGGGAACGCTTATTCGTTATTAAGTATTCGATTTCTGCGCAAGGTATAATTTTCAACAATGACCACTGTAACTCACCCGTATCAAAAAACACCCATCTTCCCGCAGATCGTTGCTGCGCTTATCAGCGGCTTTGTGTTGTTCATGATCCTTATCGCGGCGCGGACTTTGGGTTATCAGCTCATCTACGCCGGGCGCATTTTCCCTGGTGTGTCGGTCGCGGGAGTTGACCTTTCCGGATTGACACCTTCTGACGCGGCGTTGAAATTAAATCAGACGCTGTCGTATCCTATTAGCGGCAAGATCTTGTTTCGGGATGGCGAAAAAGCCTGGGTGGCGACTCCGGCAGAATTAGGCATGGTCTTCGATCCATCATCCAGTGCG
>JAYUGV010000052.1:0-5703 GCA_043767565.1 Anaerolineales bacterium | reverse complement strand
AGAGCATGGATGATCTGGGGGTGAAGTCCATTTTGGAAGTGCCGGTCTTTGTGAATGAACGGGAATGGGGCGCGATCGGCTTTGATGATCTTGAGCAGGAACGGGCATGGAATAATGCTGAGGTGGAGGCGCTCAAGATCGCGGCAGGCGTGCTCAGCGGCGCGATCCAGCGTCAGGATGCTGAAGCAACTGTACGGGAGTCTGAGGCGCTCTATCGTCAGGCAATTGAGGCGGCTGGCGCGGTGCCGTATTATCGCGATTATGTCAAGAATCGCTATACGTTTATGGGTAGTGAGATCGAAAAGATGATCGGCTATAAACCGGAAGAGATCACACCGGCACTATGGTCTAAAATTTTAAAAGAGCATATTCCGGCTGGTGAAGCAACCGGGTTATCTCCTGTAGAAGCTGAAAACCGTACACGTAAGGGCGATTTTGGGACGTGGAAATCAGATTTTCGTGTGAGCGCCCGAAACGGAGAAGAACGCTGGCTGACCGATAGTTCGATCGAATTATTCAATGAGGCGCAGTTATCCTACGCTTCGATCGGGATCTTGCAGGATGTTACAGACCGCAAGATGATCGAAGCTAATTTGCGTAAGCGTGAATCGATCCTTGAGGCAGTTACCTTCGCGGCGGAACAATTCTTGAGAACCTCCAACTGGCGCGAAAGAATTGATATTGTTTTGGAGCGCTTGGGAAAAGAGTTCAACGCCTCGCACGCCTATTTGTTCGAAAAGCACGTGGATGCGTCCGGAGTCTTGTTGAATTCCCTGCGTCATGAATGGACGGCGCCGGGGCAGAGATCAGATCTGGATAACCCTGACTATCAGAATGCACCGGTCCATGAGGATGAGTTTAGGCAATATTATAAAATTTTGGATAGCGGGGAACCATTTGTAGGCGGCACCTTATATTTCCGGGAAGCTGAAGAAGAAAAAGCATGGATGGATTCGACCGGTATTCATGCCCTGCTCGAAATGCGGATCGTTGTGGACGGCAGGCAGTGGGGCACGCTCGGCTTTGACGATATAGCGAACGAACGTGAGTGGACCGCCATGGAAGTGGATGTGCTTAGGATCGCCGCGAATGTGTTGGGCGCTGTCATCAAACGTCAGTTGGATGAAGAAGCGCTCAAAAATGAACTGGCTGAGCGCAAACGGACAGAACAAGCCTTGAAATTCTCAGAGGAGAAATTCTCAAAAGCCTTCCAGACCACGCAGGCATTAATGACCATTGAAGACAGCGATCATATGTTCATCGATGCCAACAAGGCGTTTATGGAGGCGTTCGGTTTGGAGCGGGATGAGATTGTCGGTCACAGCACCCCGGAATTAAACATCTTGTTTGACCCGGCTGATAACCAGCGATTACGGCAAACGCTTCAGGAGAACGGCTTCTTGAAGGATTTTGAAATGCGCATCCGGCGAAAATCCGGCGCGTTGGCTTATGTCATCCTTTCCAGTGAAGATTTTTTTGTCGATGATGTTCAATACACCTTGACTTCAGGGCTTGATATTACAGAACATAAACGGGCAGAGGAAAATTACCGTAGCATCTTTAATAATTCGATCGACGGGATATTTCAAAGTACCGATGATGGACGCTTTATCAATGTCAACCCTGCCATGGCGCGGATCTATGGCTATGATTCACCTGAGGATATGCTCAACAGTGTGAATGATATCCGTACTCAAATTTATGTTGATGCCGAACAGCGGAGTGAGGTTCGCAAACTTCTGGCTTCGGGTGAGAGATTGATCGGCTACGAAACTTTGGATCATCGTAAGGATGGTTCCACATTTTGGGCATCCATGACCGCCCAGGCTGTTATGGATGAAAACGGAGAAGCTCTGTATAACGAAGGCACCATTGAAGATGTAACCTCCCGTAAGCAGGCTGTAGCGGAGCGCGAAAAACTCATCGCTGAAACAGAGGCAAAGAACGAAGAGTTGGAGCGCTTCACCTATACCGTTTCACACGATCTCAAATCCCCACTGGTCACCATCAATGGCTTTCTCGGTTATCTTGAAATCGATGCCGCCTCCGGTAACATGGAACGCCTAAAGAAAGATACGCAGCGCATTCAGGAAGCCGTCAACAAAATGCAGAGACTGCTCAATGATCTGCTCGAACTCTCACGCATCGGACGTATGATGAACGAGCCTGAAAACTTAGCATTTACCGACCTGGTGCGCGAAGCCATGGACATCGTCCACGGACAGCTCGAGGCGCGCGGGGTCGCGGTTCAGACTCAGCCGAACCTGCCGCGCATCCACGGAGATCGTCAGCGTCTGACAGAGGTCCTGCAGAACCTGATCGATAACGCGGTGAAATACATGGGCACACAGCCCAGTCCGCTGATCGAGATCGGACAGCGCGGCGAGCAGGAAGGTAAGCCCGTGTTTTATGTCAAAGATAACGGCATGGGCATTGCGCCGGAATTTTATGAACGGGTCTTTGGTCTCTTCAATAAATTAGATCCCAAAAGCGAGGGTACGGGTGTGGGGCTTGCCCTCGTAAAACGTATTATTGAAGTACATGGTGGCAAAATATGGATCGAGAGTGAGCCGGGTCAAGGTTCTACGTTCTGCTTCACCCTGCCCGTAAAAGAGGAGTCCGCATGAAATCAGAATCCTGCATGGCACATGTACAAGGTTGGCTGGACGGTAAAGTATTAAAGCTGGAGACACCATGAACATTTCGCAGCGTCAGGCAACCAGCGCTGTTCTTGGATTTCAATTGGCAGCCATGATAATTCTTTTCTTAATGCAACTCTGGTTAAGCGGGCTTGCCGATCCGCTTACGCTTGGCGCAGGCGTTGCACTGTTAATTTATGGGGGCATGCTTTTTGCTTATTTGCGCGGCTGGGAATATGCCCGTCATACTTCCGTTGTACTTATCACTGTGGTTGTCGCAGTGTTTTTGCCGGAACCCTTCGTGACCATGTACGCGCCATTTCTTATTTTATTGGGTCCAATTCTGGCGCTCGTGCTGGTTAACCCACTCTGGGTTGTTGGAAGTGCTATTGCTACTATCGGACTTTTGCTCCTCCGTGCCGGCGGATCTGGAGTCTATGCCAATCTGGAAACACTCTTAAACTATGCCATGCTGATTGCCGGATTGGTGGTGAGCCGCGTGATCGTAGAGACGGCGCATGCCCATTCCAAAAAAGCTGAAGAGAGTTACCGCGCTCTGGTTGAAAATACACTGGAAGGCATGGGGCGCGCAACGCTGGACGGAAAGATGCTTGCCGCAAACCCTGCGCTGGTGCGCCTGAATGGATACGACACCGAAGCCGAATTAATATCCGCAATCAACAACCTTGCCAGTGAATGGTATGTGGATTCAGACCGCCGCGCCGAATTTCTGCGTATCCTTGAAGAGTCGGGCGAGGTGAAGAATTTCGAGTCTGAAATCTATCGTCACAAAACGCGTGAGCGTATTTGGATCAGCGAGAGCGCACGTTTGGTCCGTAATGCGGAGGGGCATCCACTATGGCTCGAAGCCACGATCCAGAACATCACCGAGCGCAAGCAGGCTGAAGAAGCCTTAGCGACCAGCGAGAAACGTTTCCGCGCGCTAGTCGAGAATAGTTCCGATACGATTGCCCTGGTTGATAGTGTTGGAAGCATTCTTTATGCCAGCCCAGCGGCAACGCGTATTCTGGGCTATACAATTGACGAGTATGTCGGTCAGAATACGCTTGAACTCATACACCCGGAGGATGCGCAAGAAGCGGCCAATAATTTAGCCAAAACCCTCCAACAATCCGGCATCGGTGTTTTCTTTCAAACCCGCCAACGGCATAAAGACGGTTCATGGCGCTGGTTGGAAGGCACCGCCACTAATCTGCTTAACGAGCCAAGCGTACAAGCCATCGTTGTAAATTACCGGGACATCACCGAACGCAAGCAGGCGGAGGAGAAATTGCGCGAAAGCGAGTCAGATCTGAATACCACCCAGACGATCGCGAAACTGGGCGGTTGGAGAGTCGAACTCAATACAGGTCTAGGTTCATGGTCAGCGGAGGTGTTCCGTTTGTATGGGCGGGACCCCGCGTTAGGACCTCCCTTATACCTCGATTTTCTGGAATACGTGCATCCTGAAGATCGCCAAGCCCTGCTTCAAAACGAGACCCAAGCCATCGCCGAAAGACGCTCCTTCTACAATGAATATCGCGTGCTTGATGCGAGTGGCGATGTCCGCTGGTTTGCCGCGCGAGGCGAGCCGCAATACGATCAGGCTGGTAATCCACTTCGCATTTTCGGCACAACCCAAGATATTACTGACCGCAAGCATGCGGAAGAAAAAATCGAACGGCAGAACCGGCGGCTCAAAGCCTTGCGCGAAATTGATACAGCCATCCTGGCGGCTGATTCGGTTGAAAACATTGTCGACGTTGCATTGGATCATATCCGTGAATTAATAGATTGCCACCGCGCCGTTGTGGGATTATTTGATTTCGAGGCGAATGAATGGGTGGTTTTCAATGTCAGCGGGGTTGGGGAGATAGCCGTGCCAAAGCAATCGCGTATACCACTGTCTTTATATGAAGACAAGTTGATACAAACGCTTTCGAAGGATCAACCGCTGTTGATCGATGACTTAAGCGCGCTCTCAGACCCGCCGCCCCAGGTTCAAATGTTAATCAAAGCAGGCTTGCGTTCCCAATGCATTCTGCCGCTCTTCTCGCAAGGCGCGCTAATCGGGCTGTTCGGCCTGTCTTCTAAAATCGTCGGTTTCTTCGATGAAGATAGAATAAGTCTTGGCCGCGAGATTGCCAACCAGATTGCGATTGCGATCACTCAAAACAACCTGCTCAACGCATTGCGGGAATCTAATGTGGAATTGCAAGCACGCGCTATTGAACGCGAACAACTCATCGTAGAAATGTCAGCCAAGAATGCCGAATTGGAGAGTTTCACCTATACCGTTTCGCATGATCTCAAATCCCCGCTGGTCACCATGAAAGGATTTCTCGGCTATCTCGAACAGGATGCAATGACCGGCAATGTCGAACGACTCAAACGCGATACACAACGCATTTCCAACGCAGTAGATAAGATGCAAGCCCTCTTGAAAGACTTGCTGGAACTCTCGCGCATCGGCCGCTTCGTCAACCCGCCTGAGGTGGTTCCTTTTGAAGAGCTGGCGCGTTCAGCGCTTGAAGCGGTGCAGGGTCAGATTCAAGCGCGTGGAATTACGGTCGAGCTACAGCCAGACCTGCCCGCCATATACGGAGATCGCCAGCGTCTGACGGAGGTTCTGCAAAACCTCATTGACAACGCCGCAAAATTTATAGGCGATCAACCTGAGCCGCGTATCGAGATTGGTCGGCGCGGCGAAGACGCGGAGCGCGGCGACACTCTCTTTTATGTCAAAGATAATGGCATGGGCATCGCATCTGAATATCGTGAAAGGGTTTTTGGTTTGTTCAACAAACTGGATGCGCGCAGTGCAGGCACAGGCATTGGTCTCGCGCTTGTGAAGCGCATCATCGAATTTCACGGAGGCAGGATTTGGGTGGAGTCTGAGGCGGGAAGGGGATCCGCGTTTTGCTTCACACTTCCCTCCCAGCCGAAATCTGATTCCGTTATATAATAGACTTTATCGGAAATTAAATCGGGACGCTGATTCACGCAGAAAACGCAGATTTTTTCTTTTTTGAATCAGCGAAAATCAGCGTTTTTCAGCGTCCAA
>JAYUGV010000051.1:0-5704 GCA_043767565.1 Anaerolineales bacterium | reverse complement strand
ATGTTCTGCTGTCCCGCGCAAATCTGAAATTGGTTTTGCGATTGCCTGTGCCATGCTGGCGGCTTCTTTTATATTTGCGTGCGTGATCGCTTTCCCTGAGAGAAAGACTCCAGCATCCGAAGCAAGCAAAGGGGTCGGAGCGACCGCACCGAGGGCAATTCTCGCAGATACGAAGCGCTTTCCATTGTCATCTAAAAGAACAGCTGCACCCGCGCCGACCACAGCGATGTCCATCTCGTTGCGGGGAATAAAGCGCAGATAACTCGCGCCAAAATTTTTCTGTGGAGCAGGGATGGTAACTGATACAAGGATTTCCCCCGCCTTCAACGCATTTTGACCAGGCGCAATACAAAACTCTTCAACGGGCAAGGTGCGCGAACTGCCTTGCCCTATGATGTTGCAAACTGCCCCGTGCACGATCAACGCCGGGATCGAATCCGCCGCGGGCGAGGCGTTGCACAAATTGCCGCCGACGCTGGCGCGATTTTGAATCTGCACGCCGCCGATGAGATGAATACCATCCACAAGACCAGGATAATATTCGTTGACCAGCGGGTTACTGCAAATGGCATGGCACGATGCCGCCGCGCCGATCCGCAGTTCGTTGTTTGAATCAAAAGTGATCTGTGTGAGTTCGGGGATATTCTTAATGTCAATGACAAGTTTTGTTTTGCGGCGACCCTCTCGTAACTGCACAAGCAAGTCCGTGCCGCCGGATAAGATTTTCGCATTTCCGTTTTGACTCGCCAGTAATGAGACAACCTCGTCCATACTTTTCAGTGCAAGGTAATCGAACGATTGCATAACACCTCCAATGTGGGAAGTAGACAGGTATACAAGTAGACAGGTATACAAGTAGACAAGTAGACAGGTTCACGAATTTTCTTGTCTACTTACCCCTCTTCTTCCTTCACCCTAAAAATCTTCTCGATCCGTTCGAGCATTTCAGGCGTGATCTTGGGAGCCACATCCGCCGCCTTCATGTTTTCCTTGAGTTGCTTGACACTGGTGGCGCCGGTGATGACGGTGCTTACATATGGATTTTTCAGACACCAAGCCAACGCCAACTGGGTTGTTGTGCAATCGAGTTCTTCGGCGATTATACCTAGTGCAGTCACCTTGGCGAGTTTCGCCTGGTTGGTAAGACTGTTGTGTAACCACTCATAACCTTTGAGTGCGCCGCGGCTGTTCTTGGGAATGCCTTTGTTGTATTTGCCGGTCAACAAACCCGAAGCCAGCGGACTCCAGATCGTGGAGCCGTAGCCATGTTCCTTATAGAAGCGGGCATATTCACCTGCAAAACGATGACGCTCGAATAAGTTGTATTGCGGCTGTTCGGTGACCGGTTTATGCAGATGATGTTTCTCTGCAATCGCGAGCGCTTCCACGATCTCCGCCGCTGACCATTCGGATGTGCCCCAATACATTGCCTTGCCCCATTCGATGATATTGTGCATCGCCCAAACTGTCTCTTCGATGGGCGTGGTCTTATCAGGGCGGTGACAATAGACCACATCCACGTAATCGAGCTGGAAGCGTTCAAGCGAACCGTTGATAGCCTCGATCAGATATTTGCGATTGAGCGTGTTACGTTCATTGACGCCTTCGTGCAAGCCCCAGAAAAGTTTGGTCGTGACGAGATAACTCCCGCGCCGCCACTTCAATTGTTTCAGCGCCGCGCCCATCACCTCTTCTGATTTGCCGCCAGCATACGCTTCGGCGTTATCGAAAAAGTTCACGCCCGCCTCATACGCCGCAGACATGATCTGCACCGCGGCTTTCACGTCCACCTGATTCTTAAATGTGACCCACGAACCGAGAGAAAGTTCGCTCACGCGAATCCCTGTCTTGCCTAAATGCCGATATTCCATTTGAAAGCCTCCGATGAAATTTGTTTATTCAGCAGTTCAACTACTGAATGAACAGTCTCCATTATAATCCTCCCATGCGAAACATCTTCCGATTCGTCATTCATCATTCTACATTCATCATTTTCTTGTTGACTGCTTGCGCCCCTCAACGGATCTCCTCTACGCCTCAGCCCGGGACTCTGCTCCCATACCTCACCGCCACTCAAGCCTCGCTTCCAACCCCCGAAGGCTTGGTCCCGTTAACCACGCCTTTACCCTCGCCGACACCTTTTATATACACAGTCGGTCAAGGCGAGACTATCAGCAGTATTGCCCTCAAGTTTGGTGTATCTATCAATGATCTGCAAGCGGCAAACCCTGAAGTGAATCCAAGTGCGATGTCAGTGGGACAAGTACTCAAGATCCCCAGCAATCCCGATAACCCGTCCGGCGAACCGACTCCAACTCCTGCGCCGTTCACTGTCCAACAGATCGAGTGTTATCCAACGACAAACAAAGGGATGTGGTGTTTTGTGCTGGCTTATAACGACTCATCTGATTTTCTAGAGAACCTCAGCGCACAGGTGACATTGGTCGATTCGAATAATAATTTTATTGTGAGTCAAACTGCGCTGTTGCCGTTGAATATTTTGCCGCCGAATACGTCTTTGCCGATCACTGTGTTCTTTCCTCCAGATGTGCCCTTCAATGCAAAGCCGCAAGTGCAGATCTTAACTGCGATTCGACTTTTACCTAACGACATCCGCTATATCCCTGCGACGGTGAACAACACGCTGGTGCAAGTCAACGCCGATGGACACAGCGCGCAAGTCAATGGACTGATCTTGTCACTGAGTCAAACGTCAGTGGCGAATCAGGTTTGGGTGGCGGCTACAGCTTACGACGAAGCCGGACGCGTAGTCGGAGTCCGCAGATGGGAATCGAATGTGAGTCTAGTCGCAGGCGGAAGTCTGCCGTTTGAGTTTATGGTATCCAGTATTGGGGGGAAAATTGCGAGAGTTGAGTTTGCGGTTGAGGCACGCCCTTAAAACCCCTCTCCCTTTTGGGAGAGGGGCAGGGGTGAGGAAATTTATTTCCCATCCAACCACATATAACGTTCGATCGGAACATCGATTGGGGTGAGCACATAACCCTTAACATACGGTTTGACCAATTCATAACTAAGCGAATGGATTGTGAATAGTGCGGCGGCATCATCTACCAGCATTTGTTCGGCTTGCTGATACATCTCGATGCGTTGTGTCACATCGCGTTCGATGCGCGCGGCTTCAAGCAGCGTATCAAGCTGCGGATTGGAATAACCGCCGTTGTTTTGATTTGACCCGGTATGGAATAGCACATCGGCAAAGTTCTCAGGGTCGGGATAATCAGCGCACCAGCCGCCATCAAATAACTGACCATGATTGCCCTTGTAGATCTGGTCGTAATAAAAATTCGGTTCCAGGTTTTCAATGGTGATCGTAACTCCCAAATTCTGTTTCCACATTTGGGCGAGTGCGGCAACGTCGCCGCCGATATCACTGCCAATGCCTGCATTGGTGAAGACAATGGGGGGCAGGTTGAGTCCGTATTTGGATTGTTTCAAAAGTTCGCGTGCCTGAGCAGGATCGTAGGGCAAGCCTTTGAGCGAAATGTTGAAGCCGGGCAAGCCGGGTGGATAGATACCAATGGCTGGCAGGGCGCGGTCGGTGTACACTACGTCCATATACTGCTGACGATTGAACGCCATCGAAAACGCCTTGCGGACGTTGATATCATCAAACGGCGGCTGGGTAGTATCGAACACTACATAACTTGTACAAAGCGATACACCGGTGCGTAATTCGTTGTGAAGCGGTTCAGTGGGGTCGGTGAAGCGTTCAATGGAACCTACGCCCGCAATATCCACATCGCCAGTTTCATATAAACTTTGGCTGTTACCGGTATACAAGTTGACCACGATATACGGAATGGATGGCGCGCCCAGATAAAAATCTTTGTTCGCTTCATAGACAATGCGCTTGAAGGAAGTCCATTCGACCAGCTTATAAGGTCCGGTGCCATTGGGCTGACGATACCACTCAGCGCCGCTTTCCACATTTGTTTTATCCAATACGAATGCGGTGGGGTAGGTGAGCTTCAATAAAAAATATGGCTTCGGCGCATCGATCGTAATTTGAAGTGTGTGCTCGTCAATAGCTTGCACACCGGAAATATGATCTGCCTGTCCTTTGGCGTATTCATGAACACCCACGATATCGCCGAGATAGGTGAGCGCGGTGTCCGAGGCGAGTGCCGGGCTGGCAGAGCGTTCCAACGAATACACAAAATCCTGTGCCGTCACGGCGCGTCCATCATGGAACTTTGCGTTCTGGCGCAGAGAAAATGTGTAAGTCATGCCGTCTGCGCTCACATCCCATTTTTCGGCGAGATCGGGCGTGAGATTGAGTTGCGGATCAAATGACACAAGTCCGCTGAAGACGCGTTTGTCACCGGAGCCGTATGTCGTATGCGGATCATACTGACGCGGATTTGTGGACTCGCCGCCTTCCAACACCAGCGCCTGATTCAGCGGAACGTCAATTTGCCCCGCTCGTTTCATGAGAGGGTGAATCGAAACAAGCGGGGTTTGCCCCGCTGACGCCGCATTCGTCGCGCTGGTGGAAGTGATTGTCGAGAATGCAAGTGTAAGAATGATGACTGAAGTCATCACTACATATCTTCTAGCCATTTTTGCCTGCCTTTCTATTTTGAGCGCGGATGTAGAAACCAAACACAACTATCCCGATAAGCAAAACGATCATACAACAGAAACCCAGTAAAGCGAGGGTCAATCCAAGCGGAGGGGTACCGCGTGTTGGAGAGGTTGGGATCGGTTGTGTGCCAGACGAAGATGTTGGAATAATTGTCGGGGTAATTTGGTTTGCCAACGGCGCACCCGAGATCGGGACAATGGTGGGTACATAGGTTGGAGTGGGCTGTGCAGTCGGTTGTGCAGAGACAGCTCGCGGTTGAGCACCGATCGCTTTTCGCCATTCTGTTTCGAGACCCTCGATATTGAAGCCATAGGTTTGTGTGAGCGCATCGTCTACGGTGGCTCCATCGCGCAAGGCGGTAAGGAGCGCGGTCATTTTTTCTTGACCATAGGTTTCAACCAGGAATTTAACGATGCTATAGGATTGGCTATAAGATAAATAAGCTTTATCTGAAACTTCAGAGAACCCCGCGCTCAACGAACGGACTGTAAGCAAAGTATCATTCTTGATAGCATCCTCTAATTGGGTTTGTGAAGCATCGTCGAGTTTGCCTTCACTGTATACTGCCAGTCCTTCATTAAGCCAGGTGGGTACATCGCTCAGGCATGAGAATGTCAGATGCCCGACCAGAACGTGAGTCAATTCATGAACGATGGCATTGCGTCCCCATTCGAGGTCACTTTTTGAGATACCAAGGATCACGATGTCATGATCTGGGAAGGCTTGCCCGCCAGTCCATGAAGGTTCATACAAGATGGCATCTTTCATGTCATTTGTATTCGCAAAGATATAAATGTCGATGGGTGTTTCGGCAACCAAACCTGATTTGGTGCGGTTAAATTCAAGTCCGCTTTGGGCGGCGTTCAATAGGTCTTCTGCAAAACTTTGATCGCCTGAATACCAATGCAAGTTGAGCTTATCTTTTTTTATGGTTTTCCAGTTGTGTTCTGAATCCAGCCAAGTGACTGTTTTTTGGTCTGATACGGTTTCCTTGCCGGTTTCATCGGTATAGCGCCACTGCCACCAGATGGTAGCGCCAGGGGGCAGGGAACCGCTTTGACGCATGTCCCAAGTCCACTTTACGTTCACCGATTTGCC
>JAYUGV010000050.1:0-5707 GCA_043767565.1 Anaerolineales bacterium | reverse complement strand
CACGCAAAACGCCGCCGAGGCTTGTACTGACGGTTCGTCTTTCGCTCACCGTGTCGAAGTGACGGCGGCTTGAGCTTACGTGCTAACAAACTTTGAGTGCTCCAGGCAGGACTTAGTTCATCTTTGTAAGCTACCTGCATCCGCCGCCGTACACTAGCACCTGGCGCAAGTGCAAGTGTCGAGACCTAACTCCGAAAAAAATCTCCCGATCGCGATCGGGAGATTTTTAAAGTTGAAATTGCGTTCTTCAGGGTGCTTAAGATAGTCTACGATGCAGGTAACGCTCAGTCCACATCACCACAATAACTCCGAAACCGATCAAAAGTAAAATGATGCCCGTGGACATGACCATTCTCCCCGTGGGGCTGGTTTGGGTGTTCTCGGGCTGCATCATCGAACTGATATTCCTGCTGACACCCATGTGGCGACTCTCCGCAGGCATGGTTTGCAAGATCAGATAGCCGCCAAGTGCCGTGAGCAATATCGCCACAAGAACTATGATGATAATGATGTTGTAGGTTTTGAGATTGCGTTTTTCGATATTCATGATCGAGTTCTCCTTGGCTACCATAACAGACATTTGCAGACTATGAATTCATCATATGTCAAATGCTCCCCAGCTACATCCATCAGGTAGGGAGTTTCTATCTCCGCCACTTGGGGGACGGGAGAATTTGTTTCTCCTACCTATACATATCGAAGATCAAATTCAGTTGATATTAATGCCGTCATCCACCTTCGGCAGGAAAACGATCAGAGCTACAACCACTGCGACATAGATCAGATAACTCATAAGCGGAAACGAATGCGCCAATAAAATTGCGCAGAGATACGAAACGTTGATACCGATATGGATCGGCGTATGGCGGCGCACATATTTCTGACTGAACTCGGATGTGGCAAGATGCGGATGATATTGAAGGTAGAACATCATGACAGTGCCAATGAGATTACAGACGATCAAAGTGCTGCCGTAAATAATAATGGGCCAGGCTTGGAAGGGATAACGCCCAACGAGGGAGGTTGGAAAAGGAATAAAGCTGACACATAGCAGGAACAGGATATTCAACCACAGAAAGCCGCGGTCGGTCTTTTTGACCACCTGCATGGAGTTGTGATGCGAAACCCAATATAACCCGATGATAATAAAGCTCATGATATACATCAGGATGCGCGGTAACATGGAGACCAGCGCCTTCGCAAATTGGCTATAGTCCACTTCGGGGAAGCGGATATCCAGAATCAATAGGGTGATTACGATGGCGAAGACGCCATCACTGAAGGCTTCTAGACGGGATTTTTCCATGATGGGGTTGATTATATGGACAATTTGTTGGGTGACAAGTTTTTGAGAAGAGAACAAAATGTGCTAAAGTGGACAGGGGTGAGGTTAGCCCTGTGAACACAAGATCTCCTGTCTACAGACAGGAGATCTTGTGTTTATTTCTGCATTTGATGTTCGTTCATGTAAGCGCGTAACAGCAGGTTGATTTTTGTCTGATAACCGCGACCTTGCTTTTTATACCACTCCAGCACATCGCCATCCACACGCAAGGTGATCTGCTTTTTCAAACGCGGCTTAAGACCGCGCCGCACAATAGCTTTTGCAAACATTTCAGGTGTGATCGCTGGCGCGTCGGAATAATCAATGTCTTCGTCTTTCATTTTATCAAGACGGGCAAAGTCAGTCTGGGATTTCTGTGAAATAGACTTTTTCTTCATCTTTGTTTGCCTTTCGGGCGGAAATAATACGGATAACAGTTTCAGATTCGGTGTGGACAACCATAATGACGCGGCTTTTGAGCAACCCAAGTGTTTGATAACGCGTCTCGCCGTATTCGAAGCGATCATCAATCACAGTCACAATATCACCGTCAAACATGGCAGGGATGTCAACAAAGTCAATGCCGTGTTTCTTGATATTGCTGAGGCGCTTTTTCTCGTCCCATTCGAATCGCATATAATTATTGTAGTGTCAAATTGGCAATACGTCAAATTGGGATTTGACCCTCATCAAAAGGGACTTCCAAAGCCTTTCAAAACTTGCGCCGCTTATCTGTTCATCCGCTAAAAATTCGTTGATTAATGTAGCTCCACAAACAAAAATCTCCTGCTCATTGAACGGGAGATTTTTCGTAGTCTTCAGCCGAACGGATAAAGCTCTCCAGTTTAGAGATAACGCGCGGCGACCATGTACGTGCGCTTTCAAGTTTGCCTAAGTGTTCATGAAAATATAAGTTCCATCACTCCCTAACAAGACGATGTCTTTGCGAGGGCGCTCTCCCTAGCACCGCCCGCCAGGGCAGGTGTGTTCTTGCCCGAAGCAATCCCGCTTTACAATACGGAGATTGCTTCGCCGCCCAAAGGCAAGTGCGGCGGCTCGCAAAGACATCACGGGAAGTTATTTATTTTCTGACCCTAATAGAATGTATCCCCAACTTTTCCGAAGCGCGGCGGACTAAAGTCCTGCCTCAGAGCATGAAAGTCGGCTAAAAGCCGACTCCCGCGCTAGTCCCCGAAGGCGTCGCTCTGAGCCTGTCGAAGTGACTTCCATATGCTGAGCAGGCGGCTTTACGTGTGCCCTTTAGGGTAGCCCCGCTCGTCTCGCCAAGACCCATTTACGACTTTTTAGAGCGTAACATCAAAATCCTAGCTTCCTAAATTATGCTATACTGCAAATTGTAATGAGAACTAAAACCCTTTCCCTTCAAGAAATTAGGACGATTGGTTTTGACGCCCTGCTTCGCGAGCTCGGACCAGCAGGTGCAATCCGATTTATCCAACAATATGAAATGGGGCAGGGTGATTATTCCAAAGATCGTCACCAGTGGCTTGATCAATATAGCGTTTCCGATATTGTCAGCCAGCTAAAGAATGAAACAGGTCACGGCGACTATACGCGTGACCGCCGAAAAATCCTGCCAAAGAAAACCGTCCGCGAAATTGGCGAAGAAATTAAAATAATGAAGCGTCGACAATCCAAAACCAAATATAAAGATATCATAGCCTTTGTCGAATTGACGAGGGCTTGATTTTTAAAAACCACCAGATACAAGAGACTACATGACAACTCCCCTCATCGAATGCATCCCCAACTTTTCCGAAGCGCGGCGACCTGAAGTCATTGACCAGATCGTAGCCGCCATCCAATCGGTCAGCGAAGTGAAAGTGCTGGACCGTTCCTCCGACCTCGACCACAACCGCACGGTGCTCACTTTTGCAGGTTCGCCCGCCGGTGTCGAAGAAGCCGCCTTCCGCGCCATCAAGACCGCCGCTGAACTGATCGACCTCGATCAGCATACCGGTGCGCATCCACGTATGGGCGCAACGGATGTATGTCCGTTTGTGCCGTTGAGCGGCGTCACGATGGATGATTGTATTGCCATCGCCAAACGACTCGGTCAACGTGTGGGCAGTGAACTCAACATCCCGGTCTATCTATATGAAGCGGCGGCGACACGTCCCGAGCGCACGAATCTTGAGAACGTCCGCAGAGGTCAATACGAAGGCATCAAAGCCGAGATCGAAACGAACCCTGAACGCCAGCCTGATTTCGGTCCAGCCAAAATGCCCAAGGCGGGCGCCACCGTTATCGGAGCACGCAATCCGCTCATCGCCTTCAACGTTTATCTCACCACCGCCGATGTCGATATCGCCAAGAAGATCGCCAAGTCCATTCGCCATTCTTCCGGTGGCTTTCGTTATGTCAAAGGTCTGGGCTTGCTCGTTGATGGACGTGCGCAGATCTCGATGAACCTTACCAACTTCCACGATACGCCCATCGCGCGCGCCGTCGAGTTCATCCGGCGCGAAGCTCAGCGTTACGGCGTCGCCATTCATCACAGTGAACTTGTCGGATTGATTCCGCAAGAAGCTTTGGTGGATGCGGCGGTCTGGTACACCCAACTGGACCAATTCTCCCCCGAACAGATTCTTGAATCGCGATTATTTTCCCCTCTCCCCACGGGAGAGGGACAGGGTGAGGGCGCTCCGCTTCAGACTCAGCCGGAACCTGCCTCTTTCATCGAACATTTGGCCGCCCCGACCCCGACTCCCGGCGGCGGTTCAGCCGGAGCGTTTGCCGGTGCCATGGGTGCAGGACTCGTCGCCATGGTCTCTGGACTCACCATCGGCAAAAAGAAATATGCCGAAGTCGAAGCCGAAATGCAAGCCATTCGCGTTGTGGCAGAGAACCTTCGCAAAGAACTCACCCAAGCTGTAGATGATGATGCGGCTTCCTTTGAAGTGTTGATGGCAAAATTCAAAATGCCAAAAGAGACTGATGAACAAATATCTTTGCGTACTGGTGCCATCACGCAAGCGACTCTTAATGCGGCGCATATTCCATTGCATGTTGCCGAACAAACTATCAAGGTAATGGAACTTGCCCTCAAATGCGCCAAACACGGACTCCTTAGCGCGATCAGCGACTCAATGTCCGGCTTCGCCATGTCCCGCGCGACGCTGACTGCTGCAGGTTATAACGTGAGAATCAACATCAACTCACTCGATAATAGATCTCTGGGCGATAAAATGCTCCTCGAACTCGCCGACCTCGAAAAAGAAGCCGATAAACTCGAAACCGAAATTAAATCCGTGATGAAGGAGCGGGGTGGAATTTAGACTCTGGGTTAACTCTGGAGTCCAACAGCTTGCTGTTGGACAAAACCTCGTTCAGCAAGCTGAACGACTCCAGAGTTAATCAAAATCATCAAAAACATCCACGCGGTCAATTGGCTGGTTCATTGCACTATCCCGGAAATCATCATCTGCCTTTTCCAGAAACCAGCCATAACTGCAAAAAGGATAATCCTCTGCACGCTTCGCGTCAACCAGCCCGTGTTTGACAGGATTAAGATGGACATAGTGCATTCTGGCAAGATAAGAAGTTTCGTGTGTAATGCAAGTGTCCCAATAGTTGTACCAAACTTTGCGACCCAAAGTTTTATCCAGCTTGTTCAACTCAACGGCAGATTTGGAATGTGCCTGTCGAATTAATTTCTCCAACGTGAGCGCATTTTCGGGAGCGCGGGCGATAAAGTGATAATGATTTTCGAGAATTGCCCAGGCTTCCAAATTCCAGCCCCAATGCGCGGCACGTTCAAATATGATTTCACAGATAATAGACTTGTGGATATCGTCCTTCAATAAATGCTGGTTATACAAGATCGACCCCGTTACAATATACATCGCATTCGGAACAAAATAATGCGGCGGGTTGTGAAGGTATGTTTTGTAGATGTCGTCCATGAGCACAGTATATTCCAGAATTAAGACTCTGGAGTCAAGCGGCTTGCCGCTTGACAGCGTTCAGCAAGCTGAACAACTCCAGAATAAGAACCTTTATGAAATTCTTTTTGCCTTTTTTTGTTTTTACCTTTCTCCTCACTTCCTGCGCGCCTGCCCAGAATGCTGCCGCATTACCTAATGCAACTTCAACTGCTATCAGCCTCCCTGAATCAACAACCACTTCTGCGCCTCTTTTAGCGACACCGACCTCAGAGCCGACAGAAATTCCCTGCGACCCACTCGCTGTGGATTATTGCATTACCAACGGACACTTTATCCTTCAGCGACCAATTCAACCTCCCAACAATGATTCAGTGGGTGTAACGTATCGGTTCGCCTCCACAGAAAACGGGACGCGTGATCCGCATCACGGTGTCGAATTCCTCAACAAGTTTGGGACGCCTGTCCAGGCTGCGGC
>JAYUGV010000049.1:0-5709 GCA_043767565.1 Anaerolineales bacterium | reverse complement strand
GGGTCTTGAACGAATCCACTTTCAAGCGTTTGCATGTGCCCGCATTTCAACTCCCGAATGCGCAGCTTTCTTTTGATTTCGCCTCCGCCCGTTCAGAGACGTATGCCCAGCCCGGCGCGTTGCCGACCGTAAAACGCTCCAGCATTGACGAAGATCTGCACCGCCGCGACTTCACGATCAATGCGCTGGCACTGCGTTTGGATGGCGATTATTTTGGGGAATTATTCGACCCGTTGGGCGGGGAAAGGGATCTGGATGCGGGGTTGATCCGGGTTCTGCATGAAAGATCATTTGTGGATGATCCCACGCGCATCTTCCGCGCTGTCCGTTATGCGGGGCGGTATGGATTCGAGATCGCGCCTGAGACGTTGAGTTTGATCAATGGCGAGGCGCGCAGTATCCTGGTGGGGTTAAGCGGTGAACGCCTCCGCCATGAATTTGACTTGATGTTTGAAGAAGAAAATGTAGGAGCAATGCTGGGAAGATCGAGCGAATTGGATTTGCTTGGCGTTATTCACCCCGCTTTGCTAAGCGCTAACCGCCAACAGCTAATTATTACAGTTGATAAGCCATCTGAAGAATTCGGAGATTTTACTACGCCGGAAATTCTTTCCCTCCACCAAACACTCGGATGGATCTTATATTTATTGAATTTATCAGCAGATGAGATCGAAGCTGCGGCAAAGCGGCTGGCTTTCCCGGTTTTGTTGACCAAAGCCGCGCGGGGCGCTGTCACTTTGAATAAAGACCTGGCTTTGTATGATGATTGGAAACCCAGCCAGTGGACGTTTTATCTCGATGGAATTCCTGCGCTCGCTGTATATGCTATTTTCCTGGTGAAAAATGTAGATGCTTTGCGGAACTATCTCACGACCTGGCGCAATGTGAAGCCATTTACGACCGGCTACACCCTGCAGCAGCGCGGACTTGAACCGGGACCGAAATTCAAGGAGATCCTGACCCGTCTCCGCGCGGCGTGGTTGGATGGGGAAGTGGGAACGGAAGAGGATGAAAGAATATTATTAGAAGAATTGATAAAATAGACCGACAACCTTGCCTGAAGATGATTACATCGTAGTCTGATAAAATCGCCAATGAAAAGCGAGCGTGCAGTATGGAACAAAATCCAATTCCAAATCTGGTCAATGAGCGTATCTCTCAACTGGAAAATGAGATCAGGCGTTTACAAAGCGAACTGGCTGTCTTACGTTCGCAGGAACTTGTCAACGCGCTCCTAAAGATGGACGGTCCCTTGCCGCGCGAAAATCACACGGTGATCCGAACCGAAAGGGGATTAACCGTAAAAGGCTCGCGCCTCACGATATATTCCATTATGGACGCGATCAGGAAAAACAACTCCCTGAAAAATGCCCGTGACTTATATGAATTGACCGATGAAGAAATGCTCGATATTCTTGACTATATCCACTTGCATAAAGAAGAAGTGGAAAAGGAATATCAGGAAGTCTTGCGATCTGCCGATGAAAACCGAAAGTATTGGGAAGAAAAAAATCGAGAGCAGTTGTCGAAGACCTACGAGCAAAGGGATGTTGTCCGTGCGAAGTTACGGGAATGGCGGGAACAATATCACGCGGAAGACAAGCCATGAAAGTCCTTCTCGACCATCACATGAAGAGAACGCATCTATCGCGAGCAATGCGCCGAAAAGCTCGTGGAAATCATCTTGAATATCGAAAACTATCTTGGTGTTGGTCGAATTTATATCTCATAAAATGAACCTACAACCCTGCCTCAACCTTGCGAAACAACTTGCTTATTGCGTGGCGTGGTTGGATGGGGAAGTGGGAACGGAAGAGGAAGAGATAATTATGTTGAATAGCCTGCTCAAAAAGGATGGTGCGTAATGAGTTCAACACAGCTAAATAAAGGACCACAATTTGTTAGATATTTTCAACCTGTAATTGATGCCTTGGTCGAATTAGGTGGGTCAGGTCGTCCAGAAGAAGTAGAAGAAGTTGTAGCAGATCAATTAGGTTTAACTGAAGAGGAGAGAAATGAACAAATCCCTAGTGGTCAGTCAAGATTTAGTAATAAGGTTAATTGGGCTAGATTTTATTTAGTAAAAGCTGGCTTGATTGATTCGTCAACCAGAGGTGTATGGAGTCTTACTGAAAAAGGTAGAACCACTTCTCTAACACCTGAACAGGCATTAGATTTATTCCATCAAATCCATAAACCATTCGTTGTAGATCGAAAAAAGGCGAAAGTTGAAAAAACGGTAGATGATGAAATATCTATGCCTGATGATATCGATCATAGATTATCCCTGCTAAATATTTTATTAGAATTGCCTGCTGATGGTTTTGAGCGTCTATGCCAAAGGTTGTTGCGGGAATCTGGTTTTGAGAAAGTCCAAATTACCGGGAAAAGTGGTGACGGGGGTCTTGATGGGATTGGCATTTTACAGGTAAATCCTTTTGTGAGTTTTAAAGTTCTTTTTCAGTGCAAAAGATACTCTGGTTCTGTGTCTCCATCACAAGTTCGTGATTTTCGAGGAGCAATGATGGGACGAGCGGATAAAGGTATTATTCTTACTACTGGAACATTTACAGCAGATGCGCGTAAAGAATCTGTTCGAGATGGCGTTCCGCCTATTGAGCTTGTTGATGGGGAAAAGCTGCTTGATATGTTCGAAGAGCTTGAGCTGGGGCTTAAACCTAAAAAAGCTTATGATATTGAGTCTGTGTTTTTTGATGAGTTTAGAAAATAAATGAACATCCAACCCTATCTCAACTTTGCAAAACAACTTGCCTACCGCGCCGGGCGGATCACGCTCAGCTATTACAACAAAGGCATTCAGCATGATCTGAAATCGGATCAGTCGCCTGTCACAGCGGCGGATAAAGCCACGGAAGAATTTATCCGCGGCGAGATCGAGAAGGCATATCCAACTCACGCGATTGTCGGTGAAGAATTTGGTGAATCTAAATCCGATATCCGTTTATCCGGTTCCAAATCCGCTGAGACGTTCCGCTGGATCGTTGACCCGATCGATGGGACCAAGTCCTTTATCAAAGGTGTCCCTTTTTATTCGGTGTTGATCGGGTTGGAGATCGAAGGCGTCTCACGTGTAGGCGCGGTCTGCTTCCCGGCGTTGGATGAAGTCCTTTATGCGGCAGATGGACTCGGCGCATGGAGCAACGGCAAACGCGTGCATGTCTCGAAGGTGTCCAAGCTCAAAGAAGCGGTGTTCTGTTATACAAGCTGGTCGGGCTTCCGCACCAAAGAACGGCTGGATGTATTTGAGAATTTACATAAGGAATGTTTCTTCGGTCGCGGTTGGAGCGATGCGTATGGATATGCCATGGTCGCCACCGGACGCGCTGAAGTTTATCTTGACCCCGAGATCCAAATTTGGGATGTAGCACCCTTCCCGCCGATCTTTCGTGAAGCGGGCGGCTTCTTCGGTTCGTGGGAGGGCGAAGAAGGTCACACTCACAGGGAGGGGTTGGCTGTTAACGCCGCTCTCAAGTCAAAAGTCCTGAAATTGACGCGGAGTCAAACATGACTCACTCCGAATTTAATTTGGACGCAGATAAACGCAGAAAACGCTGACTTTGCTTTTATCAGCGTAGATCAGCGTTCATCTGCGTCCCTTTTATTTCTTAAAGACAAACTCACCCATGAAGGTCGATCTCAGGGTGAGTCATGCTTTTTTACTTGAGTGAACTTTCCAGAGCGTTGATCAAATCCTGTTTTTGTTGGTCGTTCAATTTTGAACTCGGGTGGAAAATCCAATATTGAATGGGCGGCATCTCGCCTTCTTGAATGACTTGAACCATTTCATCTAGTTCGCCGGAGTAACTGTTCCAATCCGAGAAATTGAAGGTGTCGCGGCCCTCGATCACATCATAGGCGATCAACCAGGAACCGGGGGCGATGTTGGCATACCACGTCCAATTGGTCTCGTTGCTGTGGCATTGAAAACAATGTTCCTTCGCGAGTGCGCGCGCTGCGGGGCTCGACCAATTCGGCTCGGAAACGACGGCAGGATTCGTGTTGGTGTGCCCGAACGGGATGAGCTGGATCAGCAGAAATAACCCGACCGCTCCGGCAGCCAGAATCCAAAAATATTTCTTGATGTATTTCATATTGTGCTCCTTATTGATTGAGGTAAACCCATAATATGATTCTACGCTCTGGCGCTAAAGCTGTCAGGTAATTTATGTCACTTATTTGTTATGTTGTCAGCATGCAAACGCTGGGGGTTGATGACGAGAGGCATTATAATGAGTTTGCAAATGAAAATTCCTGAAACGAAACCAATTCAACCGAAAGAACCTGATGACCGGCTGCCGTATCGCCTGCGTGAACATTTTATGTCCACGCCCGAATTGGCTTTGTTCCGCACGCTGCAAGAGATGGTCGGGCGGCGCTACATGATCTGCCCCAAGGTGGGCTTGAACGATATTTTTTATATCGTACGTCCGAATGAGAACGTCCATTTTTTCAACAAGATCTTTCGCAAACACGTTGATTTTTTATTGTGTGACCCCACTACTTTCAATCCAACACTCGGCGTCGAGTTGGTGAAGCCGGTTGCCAAAAGCGAAACGCGTGAAGCCGATCAGTTCATGCAGGATCTGTTCCTCAGCGCGGGCATTCCGCTCGTGCATATCCCTTCGAGTGAACGTTATGTGCAGCACGACGTGGCGGAATTATTCCAACTGGCGGTGCTGAAAGTGAAGGACTCCGCTCCGCTTCGCGCCTCGACCAAATCTGATTCGGTTCCAATGTGCCCCGTCTGCGGCCGGATGATGGTCCTGCGCATTCACCGCGATGGACCGAAAGCTGGCGCGAAATTTTACGGCTGTATGGATAGTCCCAAATGCAATGGGGTAGTGGCGCTGGGTTAGTTTGTGATCTGGGGGATGTTTTCCTGCTCATCCAGGATGAGCTTTAATTTCCAAAGTAGTTTATATACCCCATAGGCAAGCCCGATACAGAGATATCCAAAGGCCAGGGACAATCCTGTTAGCGTCACGGTGCTGTAAGCAAAACCAGACCAGAAACTTTGCCAGTTGCGAGCGAGCTCGCTGTATGAGCGGAATGAACGATAATCCATGATCAGGGTTTCGATCATCATCGGGACGATAAGTAAAATAGGTGCCCATGCAAAAGTTTTGATTATTTTTTTGGTGGGCTTGCCGCGACTCCATAGCCATAAACCAACAGCCAAAAGCGTGTATGGAATGCCCCATAGAACAATCCCGAAAGAGTAAAGTATTGGGATCATTGCTAGTGTATTGATAATTGGGCTAGAGGCATCTAATGCGGTTGGTAAAGAACTCACAACCAGCATAAAGATTGCGCTAATTCCCCAAAGCAAGTAAGGGATCAGCAGGGTCAGCCGTAAAAAAGTTTTGGGTTTCATTAGAAATGTCTTGCCAGCTCCGATGCGTATTTCATTCCGACTGTTTCGCGGTTGTTATTCAACCAATCTTTGAAGGCGGTTTTGGCACGAGCCGGTTCTTTAGAGACGAGTAAGTTACCCATCAAGCCGTCCACTTCTTCGGGGGTTAGGATCACATCCTTCACGAAGAGACTCAAGAATTGTGCGGCAAACAACGCCAAGCGCGGTGGGACGGAGATTAACGGCCGCTGTACACCGACGCGCTCGCCGATCAGTTTTACAAATTCTTTGAAGGTGTAACTATCTGGACCAACTGCGTCAATCACGTAATTCTC
>JAYUGV010000048.1:0-5715 GCA_043767565.1 Anaerolineales bacterium | reverse complement strand
TGCCTTTTTGCCTGCATTTTTAACTTCAGCTTTTATTCCTATCGTACTATTTGTGACGCTCATACAATATTCCTTTTTCCTGATCATTTACCAAGGTTGCACAGAAAGCGAGCATGCGACTCTTTTGGCTCCAAGGATGAAGCTCAGTCGCCCAGATCAAGTAATGGACGTCTAAAGCCAATATTCACGAATACAGAAGTGGGGTGAACTTGATATAGCTCATTACTCATATTACAACCAATATTCCCCAGTCACATCCTGCGACTGGGGAATATTGGTCTCCGCCATATGGGGGAGATAGCTAAATTTGTCGAAAATCAAGTTTTCATAATTGTTGTGCGTTGGCAAACTCTTTGCAAAGCACGGATATGGGACTCAGTGCTATCCTTGGGGCATGGAAATTCTCCTCCTTTTGATGGTGTTTGGTTTGCTGGTTGTTTTCGCAGTGGATGCAGGACAAAAGCGGCGTAACTACCTGTGCCAGCAGGTAAAGGTTACACAGCGTTCGTCGTAAGAGCATTCAACGAAACAACAAATCTCTCTTTTCACAAGAGCCCGGTCTCCTCCCGGGCTCTTGTGAATTTAAAGGCAGGAATCATTTGAATAAGAATCCCGAAGGGGTTGAATGGCTTGGTTCAGTCACTCAAATCCTTCGGGATGCTGTATTTAATCGTTAACCAACTCTTAAACCATTCTTGACGAGTCATTAAGTCAGCACTGTTAGACTTGCGGTATGAAAAACAGAAAGCTTAAACCGTAGCGGAACTGATGGCCATAAAATCCATACAACCCCTTCAAGCATTCTTCACAAAGACCTGACATTAAGTTGCTAGACTATAGATGTTCGAATATAAACATTCACCCGCTTTCTTAGGAGAAATATTATGGGACTCGCTGATTTACATATGCACACGATTTACAGCTACGATGGGACCGCATCCGTGCCAGCTGTGCTGACACGCGCCAAACAGATCGGGTTGGATGTGATCGCCATCACCGACCACGATGAAATTGCCGGCTCACTCAAGGCTTTGGAACTCGCGCCACAATACGGCGTGGAAGTAATCCCTGGGGTTGAGATCACCACCGCTGAAGGCGATCTGCTCGCCTTCAATATCACTGAAAAAGTCGCACGCGATCAGTCTTTGATCGAAACGGTTTTACAGGTTGGAGCATTAGGCGGCTTCTGCATCGCCCCGCACCCCATGGCGGGCGGGTTCGGCATGAAAAGCCTGAACGCCTATTCGATCTTGAGGGCGCTTCGTAACCCCGAGGCTGCACAAATATTGATCGGCATCGAAACCTACAACGCCACCACCATCGACAAAATGAGCAATCACTATGCACACATTCTTGGAAGCCGGTTGGACCTTGCGAAAACCGCCAGCAGTGACGCGCATGTCGTTGAAGCCATCGGGCTCGGCGCAACTGAATTCGATGGTCACACCGCCCAAGATCTGATCAAAGCTCTCCAAACCGGGAACGTGGGACAGCGCAGGCAAAAAGAATGGAACTCTGTCAACATCCTTGGCAGTTGGGCGGCGCACTATGTTGGCAGCACGTTTACACGTCTTGCCATTGCCACATCATAAATGAAGTTGGAAATGGAAACAACCATCCTTCTGCTCATGGTCGTGAGCTTGCTGATAATCTTTGCAATTGACACGGTCCAAAAACGAAATGTCTTTCGACAAAGAAACAAATAATATACAGAGGTTAAAATGTTGAACATCTTTCTGGAAATCTACTTACTTGGTTCGATTTTGTTCGGAATATTATTATGGATGACCTTAGTCGTAGCAAAAAAAAATGATCACGAGCAGGGATATGATATAGAATAATCTCATATGGCCAAACATATTCTCGTAACAAACGATGACGGCGTCAATGCGCCCGGACTGCTGGCGCTCGTGCACGAAATGCGCAAGCTGGGAAAAGTGACCGTGCTGGGACCAGACCGAAATTGGTCCGGAAGCGGGCATGTCAAAACATTGGACCGCGCGTTACGCGTTAAGGAAGTCCGTCTCGCAGATGGCACGCAGGCTTTTGCCAGTGACGGCGCTCCATCCGATTGTGTGGCGCTTGCCACGCTGGGTTACTTCAAAGAGCCAATCGATATCGTGGTCTCCGGCATCAACGCTGGTGCAAATCTCGGACATGACGTGACCTATTCAGGAACCGTCACCGCCGCCATGGAAGCCGTGATCGCAGGTGTGCATGGCGTGGCGGTCTCGCTTGAAACTGTAGATGGATACCTCGGCGAAATCGACTATGGACCCGCCGCGCGTGCCGCCTCTAAAGTCGTTCGCCAAGTGCTAGAGAACGGTCTATCGCACGAAATTCTGCTCAATGTCAACGTACCTTTTCTAGCTGACGATAAGATCCGCGGCGTGATCCTCACCCGTCAGGGACTGCGCGTCTATCACAGCAAACTGGATGAACGCATCGACCCACGCCACAAACCCTATTACTGGATCGGCGGCGACGCCCCCACCGGCGTCCCTGAACGCGGCACGGACGTGGGCGCATTGGCGGAAGGTTTTGTCTCCGTCACGCCGCTGCAGCTTGATCTCACTGCCTATCGCGCGCTGACTGATCTAAACACCTGGCATTGGGACGAATCCCCTTTTGAAGCTACACTGCTGGAAACGTCTGAAAAAATGACCCTTTTCCGCAGTGAGTGAGTTTCTCTCCTCCTTAGAGAGTCTCGTTCGCGAGACAATGCCCGTCATCCATTGAGATGGCGGGCATTTATTTTTTTAAACTCTACTTTGTTATGTCATTCTGAGCGAAGCGAAGAATCTCTACCTACATCGAGAGGGACCCTTCGCTAACGCTCAGGGTAACATATCCTTAACAAGACGTTAACCTGTTCTTCTCTTGACCTTAAACAGCGCTTGATAAGATTTGAAAGTATAAAAAACATAGGAGAAAAATAGAAATGACCAAAACTGTTCGTTCGTTACTGTTCGTATTTGTTGTCTTGAGCTTCGTGCTCGCCGCATGCGGCACGCCTGCCACACAGGCCCCGACAGCTGCTCCGGAACCCACCAAGGTTCCCGCTACTGAAGTTCCTGCCACCGCCACAGTTGTACCGACTGTAGACCCGATGGCAATGTACATGCCTGACGCCGTCACCGGCGACATCGTCACTGCTGGTTCATCCACCGTGTTCCCGCTTTCCGAGCGCATGGCTGAACTCTTCCAACAGGAAGGCTACACCGGTAACATCACCGTGGACAGCATCGGCACTGGCGCTGGTTTCGAGCGCTTCTGCAAGACCGGTGAGACCGATATCTCTAACGCTTCCCGCAAGATCAAGGATGCGGAAGTTGCCAACTGCGCAGCCCTTTCCCCAGCCCGCACACCGATCGCCTTCCGCGTCGGTACCGACGCGTTGACCGTTGTAGTCGGCGCTGACAATGATTTCGTCAAATCCCTAACCCTGGAACAACTCGGCAAGATCTTTACTGCTCAGTACACCAAGTGGAATGAGGTCGATCCTTCCTTCCCTGCCGAAACCATTTTGGTATACGGTCCCGGTGCGGACAGCGGAACATTCGATTACTTCAACGAAAAAGTTGTAGCTCCTTTATATCTCAATGCGGACAAAAAACCCGACATCGCCGCTGGCAAGGCTGCCCTGCTTGGTGCCGCTGGCGCCCAGTTCTCTGAAGATGACAACGTGCTCGTTCAAGGCGTTGAAGGCAGCAAGTATGCGATCGGTTATTTCGGCTTCGCCTACTTTGAAGAGAACGCTGGCAAGTTGAAGGCCGCTGCAGTGGAAGGCGTTGAGCCCTCCAAGGCGACTGTCGATGACGGCACCTACCCCATCTCCCGCCCGCTCTTCATCTACTCCGATGCAAACATTCTCAAAGAGAAGCCACAGGTTGCAGCTTTCATCTATTTCTACTTGAGCAATGTGGATGACAACATCGCCGATGTTGGTTACTTCGCCGCTCCCGATGCAGACCTTCAGGCTTCCATGGATGCCTGGAAGGCTGCCACTGGAAACTAGGTATTCAATTGGTAACATTACAGGGCTGGCCTCATACGAGGCCAGCCCTGTAATGCCGTAAAAAATAAGTTAGTAACAAAAGTAATCTTGTGAATTGAGGCAAGCCTTGAGCGCCCAAAACTTTCGCCCATTAAATTTGAGAAAAAAAATAAGACCCGGGGAAACAGTCATTCAATCCGTGCTTTTCATTGCGGGTGTTTTATCCATTTTTATTACGATCACATTAGTTTATGAACTGGGCAAGGAAGCCCTACTCTTCTTCAACAACCCGGATGTCTCCCTTGTGAAATTTTTTGGCACCACTGAATGGCAGCCAGGGATTGGGAAATATGGCATCTGGCCGCTGGTAACCTCTACACTAATTACCAGTCTCATTGCGATGCTCATCTCGCTGCCTCTCGGACTGGCAGCTGCTCTGTACTTAAGTGAATATGCCTCCCCGAAAGCACGTTCGGTCTTAAAACCTATCCTCGAAATTTTAGCGGGCATCCCGACTGTAGTATACGGTTTCTTTGCCCTGCTTTTTGTAACACCGATTATACGGTCCATCTTTGGTGAGGATAATGTCGAGATCTATAACATGGCATCCGCCGGACTGGTGATGGGCATTATGATCCTGCCGCTGATCTCCTCCATGAGTGAAGACTCGTTCAGCGCCGTGCCCCGCCCATTACGCGAAGGTGCCTACGCCATGGGCGCCACCAAACTGGAAACCAGCCTGCAGGTGGTATTACCCGCAGCCCTTTCCGGGATCGGCGCAGCTGTCATTCTAGGCATCTCCCGCGCGATCGGCGAGACCATGATCGTTGCTGTTGCGGCAGGTTCCGGACCAAACTTTACCTTCAATCCGTTTCAAGCTGCTGAAACCATGACAGGCAACATTGCCCGCATCAGCGGCGGCGACTTAAGCTATGGCTCCATTGATTACACCAGCCTCTTCGCCATTGCGATGATGTTGTTCCTTGTGACCCTCGTGCTGAATTTGATCAGCCAGTATGTGGTACAGAGATTTAGAGAAAAATATGAATAATTTTTTGGTCGAACTGTTTATTGGAAATTCAAATCATGAACCAGCCTAGAAATCATTTCCCTCAAGGCGATGCCTTTCGCCGCGAACTGAACGGGCGGTATCGCAGTGCGACCATTGGGCAGATCGCTTTTCTTTCCGCTCTGCTAATAGCAGTGATCAGCCTGACTGCGCTGCTCTACAACATTGTGGACGGCGCCTTCGGGTATACCGCCTATGAATATAAGATTGACCCGTCCACAATAACCTCCAAGCCTTTGAATGAATTAAATCAACAGGAATTGGTGGACGTACTCAAGGCAAATATATCTGCAGGCGCATACAATAAGTTGAACAATGAGCAGGCAATGGAGACGCGGTCACAGGCGGATCTTTTGTCATTGGTCCTTGAAAGGATCATCAGGATCGATACAAAAGCAGTCTGGTCACTAACTCAATCCATACTCCACAAAGCGGATATCGAAGCCGAAGTTGCGGATAAATATCCAGGCGCGAGATTGGAATTTCGTAACTGGCTGACGATGAGCTTCCTAACCTCCCCCATGTCGTCACGCGCTGAATTCGCTGGCGCTCGTACAGCCATCCTCGGGTCTTTGTGGCTGGTGGGAATTGCGGTTTTATTTGCATTGCCCATTGGTGTCGGAGCGGCCATCTATTTGCAGGAATATGC
>JAYUGV010000047.1:0-2282 GCA_043767565.1 Anaerolineales bacterium | reverse complement strand
CGCTTCCTCTTCCGACATCACCATGTTGTTGTACTGCTGGTCGGTATACAACTGCACCGACTCGATCGCATACTGTCTGCGTTCGTTGGAATAATCATCGAGAATTAAATCCGCTTCTCCGTTTTGCATCCGCTCCAACTTATCCGCTAAATTCGCCGCATCGTGGATGCCGCTGTTCATGCCCATGCCGCCCGAGGGGTTGTTGTTGTGCGCTGAGTCGCCGACGAGCAGGGCGCGTCCTACACGGAAAGTGTCCGCTACGCGTTGATGGACTCGATAGAGTTGCGTCGTTTTGATCTTGTAGGGAGGAACTTTGCCGAAGAAATTCGTGATCCTTGCCCGCAAATTTTCTTCCTTCATCGCAATCGCTTCATCTTCATCGTCCGTCATGCGAAAGACGACCCGCACTATATCGGGCAGATTCAAAATGATGACCCATTCCTTGGGGTCGAAGATGTAGCAGACTTGTGCCGCGCCGGGGAATAAATCGTTCGTGTTCAAATCACTTCCAATTAAGAGAAAGCGGTCTTCGTAAGTTTTGCCTTGAAAGCCGATATTCAATTGCTTGCGGACGGTGCTGTGAGTCCCATCTGCGCCGACGATGTAGGAGCCTTCACGTTCGACGATCCCGTTTGCGGTTTCAAAGCGGGCGGTGACGTGCGTGCCGTGGTCGGTGAAGTCGATCAGCTTATGTCCCATATGGACTTTGCCGGTGGACGTCGCTTCGACGACGGGCTTGAGAACGCGTGTGGCGATATGCTGGGGACACTGCAAACGATACGGATAGGGGGTGTCGTTCGCAACAGAAGCATATCGAAAGTCGGCGATGAGGCGGCGCGGCGCGCGTTCCCAATATTGGAGTTGGTCTACTTTATATCCGTGCTGGATGATGTCATCTACTACGCCCCAAGTTTTGAACATCTCAAGCGTCTTGGGATGAAATGTGCTGGCGCGGATCTGCGTGTTGAGTTCGGCGTCTGCTTCGAAGACTTCGGCGGGGATGCCCGCGCGGGAGAGGGCAAGTGCCAGTGAGAGACCAACGAGTCCCGCGCCAGCGATGAGGATGGGACGGTTAGGGAAGATCATGTTGAAAATATCCTGTCAATCATTATAATGTCGCAACAACATACCTGATGAACAAACAAATGTCAACTAACACATATAACCCGCGCCTGGCTTGGATACGTGCCGCCATTTATTTTGTGGTCTGCTTTGCCAGCGCGCATTTTACAGGTGCGCTGCAGATGGCCTTGACCCAGCGCCTGGCTTCTGCCGAAAACCTGCAAGATGTGAAATGGATCTTATTCACGCTGTTGTGTATTGCGGTCGAGGTCTGGGGTTATGTTTATCTCTGGCCCCGCGGCACATTGACGCATGGACGTCAACTCTATTGGAGCGTGGTGCTGACTTTCGGTTTGCTATGGGGCTTGAGCGAAGGCTTGTTGTTTTTGTCGGTATTTGTGCTGGCGTCGAAACTCATCGCATCAAAGATTGTGGTCTGGCTGATCTCATTCACAGTCATTTCAACTTTCCTGGGATCGTGGCACCAATTCTATTGGGACATTTACGTTGCGCCCGAACATAATATTCTGGAATGGAATGGCAGGAAGGTGTTGTTCGCGCATGTCCCTAATATTGTCATCACGTTGACCTATCTTAGCTTGTACGGGAACGCGGGTGTCTTTGTACTCTGCCAGACCTTCGCGCTCGCGGCTTCGACGTACTTCATGCGTTTCCCGCCGTTCTGGTTCCCTCTCCCTATGGGAGAGAGTGGAGGGTGAGGTAAATCTCTTGCGGAAAACTAATAAACCTGTGGTTAAATAGCATCACCAACTTATAAGGAGAAACAAAATGACAACTGTACGTAATGATTTTTTCAAACTCGGTGACAAATTCGCCACCATTTACGGCGATGATGTGAAGGTCGGCGATGCTGCGCCTGAATTTACTTCGGCTGTACCGGGTTGGGGTTCTGTCAATCCGCTGCAAGAGTCCAAAGGCAAGGTCATCATTTTATGCGCTGTCCCTTCGATTGATACAGATACCTGCGATACTGAAACCCGTCGCTTCAACCTTGAAGCTTCCAAGCTGGATGATGATATCGTAGTCTATACCGTCAGCATGGATTTCCCTTTCTCGCAAAAACGCTGGTGCGCGTTGGCTGGTGTGGATAAGGTCAAAATGGTTTCGGATGTGCTCGATGCTGATTTCGGTATCAAGTATGGTCTGCTCATCAAAGAACGCCGCTTCCTGCGCCGCGCGGTCTTTATCGTGGGGCGTGA
>JAYUGV010000046.1:0-5720 GCA_043767565.1 Anaerolineales bacterium | reverse complement strand
CTCTTTTTCTGCGACTGCTGGGAGTTTAATTCCTGTTCGATGTATAACGCCAGTGTGCCGATCGTGATCTGTCCTTCGATCACGCGGCGGATCGAGACCAACACCCCGAAACGATCATAGACCTGCCGCATGCCTTCGACCAGCGCCAGTGAACTGACGCCTAGATCGAGAATGGGAACATCATCGGGGATGGAGTGCAAATCACCACCGCCAAGACCGCTGAGGATGATCTGTTGAATTTCGGTTCGTATTTGGGAAAGGTCAAGCTTGCCGTTTGAGTTGGGCATGATTTATAGAACCTATATCAAAATGTCACCCTGAGCGAAAGCGAAGGGTCTCTACCCAGGACAAGAGACTCTTCGGTCGCAACGAACGCTCCCTCAGAGTGACATAATGTGACTTGATTAAAATTCCACGCCTTGAACTTCCGCAACCATACGTTCGCGGAGCTGGCTGTAGCGTTTTTCAGCAAGCAGGGTTTGGATCAACGGCGTATAGAATGGACCATCGCCAACGAGCTTGATCTTCTCAGGGGTGATCTCAATAAAGCCGTATTCTTCCAACGCCTTCCACACGCCTTCGAACAGATCGAACACATCCACATCGAACGCCTCTTTAAATTGCGGGCGGTCGAGTTCAAGTCCGAATAAGTTGCGCCAGATTAGCGAGATCATGAAATCCTCACGCGCATGTCGAAAGCCGCGCTCTATCGGGATTTGACCCGCATCCACTTTGGCTTTGTATTCGGCGAGATTGCGTGAGTTGATGAAGGACCATGAGCGGCCATCCTCGAGCGCAGTGTCATAGAAGAACGTGATCGCTGCATAGCCGAGACCAAGCGTATCCATCGTGTCCAGGCGATGCGTCACACCTTCTTCGTATGGACGGCTGTTGGGGTCGCCGGGCTTGCGCCAGTTGTAGGCAGTGATCTGTTCGTAGCCGTGACTCTTCAATAGGTCACGAGAGGTGCGGTACATTTCAAGGTTGCTGAGCGTGCTGGGCAGTTCATGATAACGATTGAGCGCGAAGTCAGTTGGACCGCCGACGTTCAATTCATAGTGCGTGATATCGTACACGCCCCACGAAATGGCTGTCTCCAGATCCTTGACCATGGTTGCAAGGGTTTGCTGGGGCCAGCCGAAGATCAAATCAATGTTGGCGGGTAATCCGAACTCGTGTGCCCACTCCAGGGTTTGCCGAACGTGCTGTGTCTTCTGCTTGCGGCCGCTGAGACTGTTCAACTGTTCGTTCACCTGCTGCACGCCCATGCTGATGCGGTTCATCCCGGCTTCTTTGATGGCTTTGATCTTCTCACGCGTAAAGAGCTGCGGAATACCCTCGAGGGTGATGTCTACATATTCAGGAATATTGGGGAAGAGGTCGCGCACCAGATCCATGAGTTCAAAGTATTTAGGTTCTTTGTATAAGTTTGAAGTGCCACCGCCGAAAAAGACCGCGCCCAAAGGTATATCTTTTAACGCTTCTTTATACATAGCGGCTTCTCGTTTGAGATAGCCCATGTAGACCTCAAGGTCGATGTTGCCGGTAAATATTTCCACAGGGAAGAGACAATACCCACATTTGCCCGGGTCGGTTTGGATGCAGTAGGGCACACCGACATATAAATTGACCGGCGTGCCGCGTCCTATGGCGTGTAGTTTCTGACGGTCATCCAAAATTTCCTGCGCTGGCACATCGGTCTCGGACCAAAAGCGCGGCGAGGGAAATGCATGTTGGATCTTGTTGACCTGGCGTTTGTCGAGATGACGTTCAATAAAATCACTGGCAAAATCTTTATCTACAGAAATCGAGTTAAGCATGATGTCTCCTGAATCGGTAAATATCAATTAGGGTAGTAACGACTTTAGTCGTTTGAAATAAAGCAGTCAGCAGTACAGCTAGGTGGGAACCGCAACAGCCTCACCCTTCAGATCGGCGATGAGCGCTTCATCATGCAGGAATTCAGCCATCGTTTCAATGGACTGGTAATCCAAGCCTTGCATGGGTTTGAAGCGGAATTCCAGTTTCTCTTGGATGCGGCGTTGTAATTCCGTAACGAGTAACGAATCCAAGCCAATTTCAAGGAAGGCGGTGGTAGGCGGCAGCTTCTCAAGATTCAATCCGTCGGCAGCTTGCCCGATCGTGTCTTTGATCTCAGCGATCAGCCATTTCGATAACAGCGCCACACGATCTTTCTTTGCTAACGGAAGTAACAGTTCCACTGCATGCGCGCGGGATTTGAAGATCTGATTCCCTGATGCGCGTCCCTTACCGCCGCTATTCTTTCCGAACGAAAGCGACATGGTGCGGCGCAGTTCCATATTTTCGAATTTGGCTATGACCTCGCCTGCTTCATTCAATACACGGATGGTTGCCAACACACCGCGCCCACTTGCATCGGCGCTGATCTTCACATGGCTCCACACCTGCGCCGGAAATTCGTTTCCAAAAGAGATCGATTGAATGGCGGCGGGAACATACGCGCCTGGCTGTGTCATATTATCCAGTGTGGCAAGCGCCGCACCAAATACCTGCAAGCAGCCATCCAACACCACCGTGTTGTTAAACGGATCATTCTCGGTTGTGTTCAGCACGCGCCCGAACGCTTCGCCCGAACCGGATTTTCCCAGCCACAACTCGCGCACGTTGGCAAACCGCGCGCCGTATTCGAGTCCGCGACTGCGCAGTTCACCGTAGAAGACGCCGATCTTCATTTCGGATTCGCGGCCAGACAATTCTGCTTCAATCTGGACCTGTTCCTGCTTCGCCTTCGAGAGAGCGATCCGGCCCCGACAATAAGTCACACTGCCGTCACTGGCGGTGATGGCGAACTTCGTATCGCCTTTGCCGTTGGCAGTTTGTTCAAGTGTCAATAAAACTTTTTTCGCTTCTTTATAAGTGAGCAGCAGCGGAAGTTCAAAGGACATGTCTTTTACAACAACCGCTTGCCAACTCTGCCCATTGATTGCTGCAAAGCCGCGCGCCGCCATCTCCACATACCCTGCGCCAGGGAAGATCGTTGAATCCAATACGCGATGATCTGTCCATGGGCTGGTAGTCTTTAACTCGGTTTCAAATACAACCTTCTGTGAATTTCGAGATACAACTCTGCCGAGCAGTGGATGGAGTTCAGGCAGTTCGGGCAGTTCATTTGGTGTATCTACTAATGGATATGAATCCGGGCCTAGTTCAAGAATACTTTCCAGGTTCAGCGAATACTTTTCGACATTGAACGGGTAGAGCGGCAATGATGCCCGCTGATAATTGGGATCCAAAAAGAGACGGTCGAACTTGAGCGGTGCGCCGTTTACAAACAGGGCTGCAAGTGCGCCGAGCAGATTGCTGGAATCTTTCTTGTCTTTTCGCAAGGTCGGCATGGTTTGCAAAGTGGGGGAGTCAAAAGCTGTGACGACAACTGGTGTCAGCGCAGGATGCGGTCCGATCTCCACGATCAGGGAACAACCGGCGTCGATGATCTTCTCCATTCCTTGATGGAACAGCACGGCATTGCGTACCTGTCCACTCCAGTATTCCGGCTTGATCACATCGCCAAAGAAATCACCGCTGGTATTGGAAAGGATCGGAATTCTCGGTGGTGAAATACGCATTGAGGAAGCAGCCTGCGTGAGTTCGTCCAAGATCGGATCCATCAACGGCGAATGGAACGCATGCGAAACTTCCAACTCTTTGATCTGACGTCCCGCCGTTTGAGCCATCGCACCGACTTCTGCAACCGCCTCGGCGCGACCAGATATCACCACGGCATGCGGTCCGTTGACGGCGGCAATCGAAACGTCCGCTTCTTTGCCTTGAATCCAGCGTTGGACTTGTTCAGGCGCAGTGGCGATGGCAAGCATGGTCCCGCCTTCAGGCAGTGATCCCATGAGACGTCCACGCGTCGCGACAAAGCGAGCGGCGTCTTCCAGATCAAGTACGCCTGCGATGCAAGCGGCGACAATTTCACCGATACTGTGACCGATCACATACGCAGGCTCAACACCCCAATGACGTATCACATCGGCAAGCGCGTATTCAAGCGCAAAGAGTGCGGGTTGGACATAACGCGTGTTCTCAAGATATTCAGCAGACTTCTCGCCAAATAAAACTTCCAGTAATGGCGCACCCAGCTCCGGGTCCATAATGGAGGCGATGCGGTTGATCGTCTCTGCAAAGCGCGGTTCACTTGTGTAGAGCTCGTGTCCCATATCCGCGTATTGCGATCCCTGCCCGGTAAAAATAAAAGCGATCTTCGGTTTGATCTTGGGGAAGATCTGCCCGTGCGCCACGCCTTTCGGTGTGCGGCCTTCGCGCCAGGTTTGAAGTTTTTGCCTGATATCTTCTTTATCTTTGCCAATGATCGCCAGTCGTTGATTGAGCTGTGTGCGCGCCAATGCGGCTGTGAAGGCGATATCACGTAACGGGATTTCTTTTTCTTGATCGAGAAAATCGATCCATTGATCTGCCAGCCCATCCAGTGAGGTTGGTGATTTTGCAGAGATTACTACCAATTCACCGGCACGATCAAACAGACTGTGGTTTGTTGTTGCCGCTGATTCCGCAATGGTATTATTTTGAAGAGGCGCTTCTTGCAGGATGATGTGAGCGTTCGTGCCGCTGTAACCAAACGAATTGACACCAGCCAGACGCGGGGTTCCATTGCGGGGCCACGGAATTCTTTCGCTCGCCACACGTACCGGTGCTTGACCCAGATCAATGGCGGGATTCAACTTCTTAAAATGAATACTGGGAAAAATCTCTTCGTGTTGAAGTGACAACGCCGATTTGACCAACCCCAACAAACCTGCACCGGCTTCGATATGACCGAAATTGCTTTTGACCGAACCGACATATAAAGGCTGATGGCTGGCTCTGCCCGGTCCATACACATTCACGATGGCGCTCATCTCAATGGGATCGCCGACCGGCGTGCCGGTTCCGTGAGCCTCCACATAACCGATCTCATTTGGATCAATAGCGGTACGTGCCAGCGCGTTGCGAATGACCTTCTCTTGAGCGCGTCCATTTGGTGCGGTGAGGGCGGGGGTGCGACCATCCTGATTAACCGCGGTGCCGACGATGCTGGCGATGATGCGGTCACCTCTGGCAATGGCATCGGACTGTCTGCGTAAGACCACTGCCACACAGCCTTCGCCGCGGATATATCCATCGGCAGAGGCGTCAAATGTTGCGCAACGACCCGCACGCGACATGAGTCCCAGCTTTGAAAAGGCAATATGGATCGCGGGGTGAAGAATTACATTGACCCCGGCAACGATCGCCATATCACAATCACCTGCCAGAATACTTTGACGCGCCAAATGCAAAGCCACCAAGGAACTGGAGCAGGCAGTATCAAGTGTTAGACAGGGACCTTCTAAACCAAGAAAATGTGAAATGCGGCCTGCGGCAATGCTCATTGCATCACCCATCGCATCATAAGCGGTTAGCCCCATGGGCCCTTCGAAGACACCTTTCAGATGAGAATAATTATTCGTATTCATCATCGCCAGGAATACCCCCGTATTGCTGTTCATCAATTCTTCAGCCGATTGACCCGCATCTTCCAAGGCATGCCAGACAGTTTGCAGCAGTATCCGTTGCTGCGGGTCCATGCGCGCGGCTTCGGCATCGGTGATGCCGAAGAAGCCCGGGTCGAAGTGATACACATCATCGACAAATCCGCCTTTGCGCACGTAGGTCTTGCCGGGCGCGAGGGCATC
>JAYUGV010000045.1:0-5745 GCA_043767565.1 Anaerolineales bacterium | reverse complement strand
CGTAATCCAATCCAGCCGAGACAGAATGTGTCTCTGCAATCTGACCATCTTCATCTTGCAAGACATAAGTTCTTGTTCCATGAATGACGCCAATTCGCCCCCTCGATGGATCACCAAATCTCGCCGCGTGTTTACCAGTTTCGATTCCACTTCCGCCTGCTTCAACACCAATCAACTCAACTTGTTCATCGTTGACAAATCCGCTAAAGACGCCTATCGCGTTTGACCCGCCACCCACACACGCGATGACAGTATCAGGCAAACGCCCCACCTCCATCATCATCTGCTCACGCGCTTCCGTTCCAATCACCGACTGAAACTCACGCACGATCGTAGGGTACGGATGCGGTCCCAGCGCCGAGCCGAGCAGGTAATGCGTATCATGCACATTCGTCACCCAATCGCGGATCGCTTCGTTGATGGCATCCTTCAACGTCTGCGTGCCCGATGATACCGGTCGCACCTCCGCGCCCAACAACTTCATGCGGAACACGTTCGGCTCCTGCCTAGCGATGTCTATGGAACCCATGTACACCACACATTCGAGTCCCAACAACGCCGCCACCGTCGCCGACGCCACGCCGTGCTGCCCCGCGCCCGTCTCCGCCACGACGCGCCGCTTCCCCATCCGTTTCACAAGCAGCGCCTGTCCCAACGCGTTGTTGATCTTATGCGCGCCCGTATGCGCCAGGTCTTCGCGCTTCAAATAAATTTGTGCGCCGCCCAATTTTTCCGACAATCGTTTTGCATACGTCAACGGCGTGGGTCGTCCAACGAACGACGCCATCAATTTATTGAACTCTTTTTGAAATTCAACATCTGCTTTCGCCGAAACGAACGCTTCTTCCAACTCGATCAACGCGGGCATCAACGTCTCTGGCACGAACTGTCCGCCGTACGGACCGAATTTATTTGGTAATAAAGTTGTTGTCATAATTCCTCTTTTGGATTGAGAGTTTTTACTGCTCTCTAATAGACATTATCCGAAATTAAATTGGGACGCTGATTCACGCAGAAAACGCAGATTTTTCTTTTCTGAATCAGCGAAGATCAGCGTTTTTCTACGTCCCATAATTCATTTTGACTTATTACGGATAAAGTCTAATCTCTACTCTCTGATCGAACTACTCTTACGAACGCCTTCATCTTGCCCGCATCTTTCTCACCCGGAGCTGACTCAACACCCGAAGCCACATCCACACCCCACGGCTTGACTCTGCCAATCGCCTCCGCAACGTTCTCTGGGGTCAATCCGCCCGCCAGCAACAGCGGATACTTCTTCGCCAACTCCGCTGCGCCATTCCAATCGGCAGTGACTCCGCTTCCGCCATACACACCCTTCACTGCCGCATCGACTAAAAACGCAGGCACGCCATCCGCTATCATCCGTTTATCCGCTTCCACATCCGCTACCCCACGAAATGCCTTGAATGCTTTTCCATCGAGTTCACTCAACATCTCTGCCGTTTCATCGCCATGTAACTGTGCAAGACTCAATCCCAATGTGTCCATCGTTGCACGGATCTCCGCCACGGACGCATTCACAAACACGCCCACACAGGTCACTCGTCCGATCTGCCGCACCGCCGACATGATATTGCCGCACATGCCAACCTCAACATAACGCGGGCTTTTCGGGTAGAAGTTGAATCCGATCAAATCAGCGCCCGCATCCATCGCGGCGAGAGCATCGTTCACAGTTTTGATTCCACAGATTTTTATCTTCGTCATATTTTTTCTTCAACCCCGAAGGGGTGACCTGATTCTAGAACTTGATGCTAAAGATTTTGAAACTCCGAAGGAGTGACATAACCCTGTCATCCCTTCGGGATTTACGATTTAGTTTCCTCATTATTACAATCATTCCATCCCCTCGGGATTGGGTTCGGTCATGCCAGAAAGCTCACGTACTTTGGCGGGAATATCTTGTGACGTTACTAATGCTTCACCGACAAGGATCGCATCCACATTTGCTTTTGCTAATCGCTCCACATCACTAGCTGTAAAAATACCAGATTCAGCAACAACCACAATATCACTTGAAATTATCGGGCGGAGTTTTTCTGTTGTTTCGAGTGTTACATCAAACGTGGCAAGGTTGCGGTTGTTGATGCCGATGAGTTTGATATTCGGAATTTTCAATACACGTTCGGTTTCATTTTCATCATGGACTTCGACTAACGCGGTCAATCCTAGGCTCAAAGCAATGGCATGTAAATCAGCGAAGAGCGAATCATCTGTCAGCGCGGCGGCGATGATGAGGATGGCGTCGGCGCCGTTGGCTTTCGCTTCGTAGATTTGGGATTCGTCTATGATGAAATCTTTGCGAAGAAGAGGTGTCACGTGCGAAGTGTCAAGTTTCAAGTGTCGAGCGCGGAGTTCTCGCAAAGTTTGAAGACTTCCCATAAAAAACTTTTCATCAGTTAAGACACTGATTGCTGATGCGCCGTTTTGGGTGTAGATGTCCGCTACTTGGAAGAGGTCGAGGTGCGGGGCGAGAATACCTTTCGATGGAGACGCACGCTTGAGTTCAGCAATCAGGCTCGGGTGAGTCCCGAAGCGGGGCGACCTCACCCCCGTCCCCTCTCCTAAAAGGCGAGGGGAGATGGCGGAGAGAAAATCTCGAGGCGCAGGGGAAGAGTCCGCGGCGCGGCGTAAGGCTTGGACGTCGAGCGCCGCAATCTCCAACTTTTTCTGTTCGATAATGGTTGCAAGAATATTTGTCATAGATTCATTTGGACACAGCGTTGCTGTGTCCCTACGAGGTGGTTTGGAAACTCTTTGAAAATTCGACGAGCGCGTTGAGTTTGGCGAGGGCGTTGCCATTGTCAAGAGCGGCTTGGGCTTCAACCAGCGCGGACTTAAAATCACCAGTCTCAGCGGCAAGGGCGGCGGCGGCATTGAGAACGACTGCATCGCGGCGCGCACCGTTAAGTTTATTGGAGAGAATATCGCGCATCATCACGGCAGATTCATCGGGTGTGCCACCACGGAGGTCGGCAACGGTGGATTGTGCGAGACCGAGATCGGCGGGATTGAGGTCATAGGTATTGACCGCGCCATCTTTGAGATGACTGACGCGATTGACGCCTGTGGTATTGAGCTCGTCGAGTCCGTTCGCGCCGTGAATGACGAGCGCGGCTTTGGAGCCAAGTTCGTTGAGAACATGCGCAAGCGGCTCGGTCAGTTTGGCATCGAAGACACCCGTGAGTTGGATGTTCGCGCCCGCGGGATTGGTAAGCGGACCAATGATATTGAAAATGGTGCGCTGACCGATTTCCTTGCGAGGACCACCAGCATGCCGCATGGCGGGATGAAACTTGGGAGCGAACATAAAGCCAATACCGATCTGTTCGATGGCTTGCGCAACCTGTTCAGCGGTGAGTTCGAGATTGACGCCGAGTGCGGAGAGGACATCGGCAGAGCCGCATTGCGATGACGCGGCGCGATTGCCATGCTTGGCGACTTTGCGTCCCGTGCCCGCAAGAACGAATGCAGCGGCAGTGGAGATATTAAACGTGTGTGCGCCATCGCCACCAGTGCCGACAATGTCATAGACAGGTTCGTTCGTGCTGAGCTTAACTTTGACTCCGACGTTACGCATGGCGCGGACAGAGCCTGTGATTTCAGGAATGGTCTCGCCTTTCATACGAAGTGCAACGAGATACGCGCCGATTTGCGCCTGCGTGGCTTGACCTGTCATGATGACAGTCATCGCTTCTTCGGCTTCTTTGTCGGTGAGGTCAATACGATTGATGGTTTTAGCAATAAAAGGTTTTAGCATGGATTGTTCTCCTCCTGCGGCTGGAGCGGGATTCAAATCTAAAAAATTTTTGAGAATTTGTTTGCCGTGTTCAGTCAGAATGGACTCAGGATGGAACTGCACACCATAGGTTTGATGTTCACGGTGCTTGAGTCCCATGATTTCTTCTTCGGGGGTGATGGCGGTAACTTCGAGTTCGGCAGGAATTGGGTCATAGACCACGAGCGAGTGATAACGCATCGCTTCAAACGGCGAAGGGATACCTTTGAAGATGCCCTGCCCGTTATGAGTCACTTTGGAGGTCTTGCCATGCATCAGACGCTGGGCACGGTCCACTTTACCGCCAAAGACTGCGGCGAGAGCTTGGTGTCCAAGGCAGACGCCGAGTACGGGGATTTTGCCTGTAAAGTGTTTGATGGCGTCGGAGGAGATACCATCATCTTTAAGCGGTTCGCCAGGTCCAGGGGAAATGACGAGGTGCGACGGGTTGAGGGCAATGAGTTGGTTCATCGTGACTTGGTCGTTGCGGAAGACTTTGATATCCGCGCCGAGCTCGCCGAAGTATTGGACGAGGTTGTAGGTGAAGGAGTCGTAGTTATCTATAAGTACCAACATATTCAAAAGCCTTTCTTAGCCACTGAGCCACAGAGACACGGAGAAAAATTTGAATCTCTGCGACTCCGTGTCTCTGTGGCTAGCGAAGTTTCTATCCATCATATTCACCGAAGATGTCCACTTGGTCGACAAACAGATCGCGCGAGTAAGATAAACCGGTCTTTTCACTCACAAGTTCCATCGTGGCTTTGGCTTCGGTTTGCATGCGCTTGATGCCATGCGAAAGCACATCATTCGGAATGAGTGGATGCGCTAAGAAGTAGGCACGCTTCTCGCGAATCGGTTCAAGGAAGTTGTTGATGGCGACTGCGAGCTTTTCCTTGACTTCCACATCACCGACTTTGCCTTGGCGATAGCGTTCTTTGAGATCATCCACTTCAGCGTGAGAGGGATTGAAGGCATCGTGATAGATGAAGACCGGGTTGCCTTCGACTGTCCCAGGGTCGGTGGCACGAAGACGTTTCGGGTCGGTGTACATGCCGCTGACTTTTTGTTTAACCGCCTCGACATCATCTGAAAGATAAATGGCATTGCCCACAGACTTGCTCATCTTGCTTTGTCCATCTGTGCCAATGAGCAGTGGAACGTCACCGATGATGGCGTCGGGTTCGGGGAAGACTTCGCCGTAGAGATTGTTGAAGCGTCGTGCCATTTCGCGGGCAAGTTCGACATGCGATTGATTGTCGCGTCCCACTGGGACGATCTGCGCACGCGGCAATAAAATGTCAACGGCTTGCAAGATGGGATAACCAAGCAAACCGAACGGCATGGTATCCATGTGGGCATCGCGTGCCATGTCTTTGAGAGTCGGCATCCGTTCGAGGCGCGGCACAGTGACGAGCATTTCAAATAGCAGATTCAACTGATACGTTTCGGGAATCGCTGATTGCACAAAAATCGTGCTGACATCCGGATCAATGCCTACGGCGAGATAGTCCAATACCGTTTCGCGGATATAGGTTGGAATCTCTTTGATGTATTGCGGCTCGGGCTTGGTCGTGAGCGTGTGCAGGTCTGCGATGATGAAGAAGGATTCGTATTGATGTTGCAGTCGCACACGATTGGCAAGCGAGCCGACGTAGTGACCGAGATGCAGGCGTCCTGTGGGACGGTCACCGGTGAGGAGGCGGGGCTTGGTGGTGGAGGTTATCATGGTAAATTTCCTTTCATTGATTTGTGAAGGACAAAATGCAGAAGTTAGAAGGATGAATGCAGAATATTCTGCATTCATCCTTCACTATTCATCATTTGTTTTCTTCAGCCATTTCTATCGCTTTCAACATCGCGGAGGCTTTATTGATGGTCTCTTGAAACTCAGTGGCTGGATCAGAATCGGCGACGATACCTGCGCCTGCCTGCACGTTGAA
>JAYUGV010000044.1:0-5756 GCA_043767565.1 Anaerolineales bacterium | reverse complement strand
ATCGCCATCACGATCAAGGTCTTGCCTGCGTTCTTTGACTCAGGCGCTTCAAAAGCCGGGACGCCATTGCTAATGGCTTCGATACCGGTCAGCGCCGTGCAGCCGGTTGCGAAAGTATGCAGGATCAGAAAAACAGTCAGCGGCGCAGTGGGTTGAGGAGCAACTTCCACTAAAGAAGCCGGACCGCCTTTTAGATAGACATACAATCCATACGCCAGCATGGGCAGATACGTAAACAAGAACAAATACACCGGAATGGACATCAACGTCCCGGTCTCACGTAGGCCGCGCAAATTCGCGAGCGTGATAAGTATCAACAGGAAGATAGCGATCAAAACGCGATACTGCCACAACGCTGGGAAAGCCGAGGCGATCGCTTCCACACCTGCCGTGAGGCTGACCGCCGCTGTCAACAGATAATCTATCAACAACGCCGAGCCTGCGATCAATCCCATTTTGGTGCCGAGGTTATCGCGGGCAACGACATACGATCCGCCGCCAGAGGGATAGCCATGGATGGTTTGATAATACGAGATGGCAACGATCACCAACAAACCCGAAATCGCCAAGCCGATGGGCCAGGCAATTCCCAACCCCATACTGCCCGCCACCACCAACCCAAGATAAATCTCCTGATTGGCATACGCAATTGAAGATAATGCATCTGGCGAAAATGCAGCCAATGCGCGAATCTTATTTAGTTTTTTCTCGTTGAGTTGAAGAGTGGGGAGCGGCGGACCGATCAAAAAATCTTTCAGTCGATTTAGCATAACATCCTTTTGATAAGCATTAGATCAACAACACTTCTACAACTGCGCCTGCTGATAAGCCTGTCGCATCAGGGTGGATGCGCAAGAGTCCATCGGCGGAGGCGAGTGTGAAGATCAAGTTTGATTTTCCGAAGATGGGCTCAGCATCGTATCCCTCACCCCTAGCCCATCTCCCGTTGGGAGAGGGAAATAATTTCACGGGGATCCAATCTTCACGTCCGGCTTGCGATGGAAGATTGACGGTTAATCTTGCTTGAACTGTTGCTTTTGGTTTTGGCAATGCGCCTAATAATTTTTCGATCACCGGCACGACGAATAAATATCCGTTCACCAACGCACTCACCGGGTTGCCGGGCAAACCGATCACGGCTTTGCCGCTGCACACACCCAAAATCGTCGGCTTGCCGGGGCGGGTGTTGATGCCGTGCACCAAGACGCCGGGCGCGCCCAAAGAGCGGATGACATCGGCGGTCATATCGCGGGTAGACGCGGACGAGCCAGCCGTGATGATCACCACGTCACATTCGGATAGCACCTGCGCCGCGGCGTCTTTCAACGCCTGAAGCTGGTCGCTGATGATCCCATAGCGTTTTGCTGCGCCTCCGCTTTTTTCGACGAGCGCCCCGAGTGTGTACGAATTGATGTCTCGCACTTGTCCCGGTCGCGGAGTTCGACTCGGGTCGATGACTTCATCGCCCGTGGATATCAACCCGACGCGAATCTTCTTCGCAACTCGAACAGATGTGATCCCCAACGCCAGCAATCCGCCGATCTCGGCAGGACGTATCAGACTTCCCTTCACCAGTACGATCTGTCCCTGCGCCACATCCTCCCCAATGCGGATGAGGTTCTCGCCGTTGGCAACCGCGCGGAAGATCTCGATTTCGGTTTTACCGCTCTCTGCGGGTCTGAGACCCGCAGAAGCGATCCCTTGTGTATATTCCAACATCACAACTGCATCTGCGCCGTTCGGCAACATCCCACCGGTGTGGATCAATGCACATTGACCGGCGCCAATCTCAAACGCAGGCGCATCACCCATTGGGACTTCGCCGATGAGAGTCAGATACGTGGGCAATGAGTCGGATGCGCCGAACGTAGCCTGTGCGCGGACGGCGTACCCGTCCACGGTGGTGCGTTGGAAATCGGGTAAAGGATGCGGGGCAGTGATGTCTTCGGCGAGAGTCCGATTCAAGGCTGAGACAACGTCTATTGATTCAGAAGCAATGACCGGCGTGGAAAGATGCGAGAGCAATAAGTCCCGCGCTGCGTCTGGAGGGAGGAGAGTCAGAAATTCAGGCATGATGTTGAGTCAAAGGTCAAACGTCGAAAGTCTAACGTAGCCAAAGGGTGAGAGTCAGAAAGTAGGTGGTGAGTCCAAAGACACCGAGGGCGGTGGCGTTGAGGAGCATCCAATTCGGTTTGGTACCGAGGGCGATGTTGCGGAGTTGATAAATTTGAAACAGGGCAAACGGAAAGGTGAGAAACGCGGGCGCGAGAAGTTTGAGGGTCAGGTTGAAAGCTGGCATGGCGAGGAAAAAAATATAGGCGAACAAAACGAAGATGTGATGCAATGGTATCACGCGTTCCCAGCCGAGGCGAGTGAGAAATGTGACGCGGGCATATTTCTCGTCTTGCGGGAAGGATTGAAAATCCAATACGATGAAATAGGCAAAGGCGAGAAAGGTCAATGGGATGGCGAGCGCGAGGAATGGATGCGTTGTGGAGGTTTGAAGCGTGAACGCCATGGACGGAAAGACATAGGCAAGCTGCACCGCCAGCAAGATTTCGCCAAAACCGCGATTGATGAGGCGAAAGGGCGGAATGGAATGGATGAGGATGAGGGCGATAGAGAGGACAAGATAATAGAAAGTAGTAAGTGGTAATTGGTAATTGATGTAGAGGATGTAGGCGAGGGTGGCAGTGGAGGCAAGAGATGTCAGTGAGATATACAGGGCGTTATTACGAAGTTTGATTTGGTCGGCGCGGGTCTCATTTTCGAAAAACAGCTCGTTGTGTGGACGATAGACTTCAGGCAAAAGATTCATCGCAACTTGCAGAAGCAGGGTCATCACAAAGCCCAGCCAGAACGAATCCGCGCGGAAGGGTTTGCCGAGGTGATCAGCAAGACTCGCACCGAAGGAGTAGGTCAGCGCGGCGAGGAGAAGGTGGAGAGGACGGGTGAGGCGGAGCATGAGGTAATTGGTAATTTGGGATGATAAAAGAAGAAAGATGTTGTTCAAGCTCGCTGGTTGAGTAGCCTTGAGCGTTCGTTGCGAAAGGCGTATCGAAACCAGCATGTAAGCAAAAGTGCTTTGGTTAGTGGTGGTTTCGATACGGAACGGAAAAGCACCGTCCCTACTCAACCACCGAGTTTATCTGGAAAGATATTCTTCCAACCGCTCAACCGCTTGCGGAAGATTCTTCCGCCCCAACCCGAGGCGGAAGTGATTTTTAGAGTCATCATACATTGTGCCGGGCAGGAGCAGGACACCTGCCTGTTTCACGAGGGTATCACAGAAATCTTCGATGTCGCCTTTGAGGAGTTTTGGGAAGCCCATTGAGCCAGCGGCGGGACGGATCCAAGTGAAGAATGAAGAATGTTGAATGAAGAATTCGTCCATCACAGTGAGATTGTTTTTGATAATACCGAGGTTGCGGGCGATGAGTTTCTCTCGATTCCGCAGAGCCACTTCGGCGAGGAATTCACTCGGCGCAGAATTGCAGATCGTGGTGTAGTCCTTGAGCGACGCCATGTTTTGGTAGATCTTTTTGTTTTTGGTCGCGATCCAGCCAATGCGGAGACCGGCGAGTCCGTAGGTTTTGGATGTAACGCCTAACGAGACGGCATGTTCGCCCATGTCACAGCCTGCGGGGAGACGAGCCGCTGGGTCATATTCAGACTCGCGATAGACTTCGTCACAGAACAAGATCAGGTTATGTTCTTGAGCAAACTTATTCACCGCTTCAAAGTCAGACTTCGACATGAGATAACCGGTCGGGTTATGCGGTGTGTTGATGATGATGGCTTTGGTATTTAATTGGATCAAATTTTTTAATTCATTCACATCCAACGCCCAGCCGTTTTCTTCCCGAGCTTCCCATGGACAGGTTTCGCATCCAATTGAGTTTGCCACTTCGCTCAACGATTGGTAATGCGGCGTATGTACAATGATATGGTCATTCTTTTTCAAGACCGCGTGCATGAAAAGATAGATCGCTTCTTCCGCGCCGGTGTGGACGAGAATCTCTGCGGGCTGCATGGTTTCGTAAATGTTGGCGATCTCTTTGCGCAGGTTGGGATGTCCCTGCGATTCGGTGTATCCGAGCCAGGTGTGTTGAAACTTCTCAGCCGAACCCGGTTCTAGTGAGAGCAGGTCCGCGATCGACATGGCTTCACAGTCCGAGGAACAGAGCAGGTATTCGGTGTTGAATTCGTATTTGGCAAAATAACGTTCTAGTTTGAAGGGCTGGAGATTCATATTTTATCGTCCTGAGCGGAGCGAGAGGTTGTCGAGCGAAGACGAAGGACAGGTAACATTTCTACAAAAAGAATTCTGCTCACGTGCGCTTCGTCTACGGGTTTCGATACAGGCGAGAAAAACACTCGCCTTACTCAACCCTCCGCTCAGCGCGATGGTTATTTCAACACTTTCTTCATATCTCGATAATGGATCTGGTTATGCAGATACAGCATCTTGATCATTTCGCGGATCGTCGTCATGCCCAGGAAAGGATGCTTGCCTTGTTTCTCCAAATCTGCTTCTTCAAGCGATAATGTCCAGGCAATCGAATCGGCGCGGATGACTTCATATTGTTCGAGCAATTCCTGCGGGGTCAGGTCTTTGGTCTTTTGCTGCTGCGCCGCATTGTAACGGTCGATCGAGAAATCGTCCGCCGCGCCCGTGCCGCCCTGCCGCACTTGCTCAAAGAGTCTCACCAGTCCGCGCTCGGAGGTGACGAAGTGCGAGAGCACGTTACGCAGTGTCCAGGTTTCGCCTTCGGTGTAGACTTCCGCCTGCCATTGGTTGTCGGTCAGACCGGCGAAGAGGGTAAAGAATTTTTCACCTTCGGTCTTGAGTTTGTCTGCGAGGTCGTTGAGTTCGGACATGGGACTCTCCTTTGGCATGCGCTTCGTCTCCGCTCGTTGCCTGAAAATATTCTCGTCCTGAGCGGAGGAACTGCGTGTTCGTTGCAGTTCCGCAGACGAAGGACGCTCCGCTCAGCGCGAGTTATATCAATGAATAACCCCCATCCACGACAATAGTTTGCCCGGTGATGTATTCATTTTTCAACAAAAACTCAAGTGCGGATGTGATCTCTTCGGTTCGGGCTGGACGTTTGAGCGGAACCCGTCCGATCAGCCGTTCCCACTCTTCAGCCGGGACAATGTCCGATTGCAGGACGAAGCCCGGGGCAATGGCATTGACTCGGATCTTCGGTGCGAGGGCGCGGGCAAGAATTTTCGTGAGCGATTCCAATGCGGCTTTGCTGACGGTGTATGAGGGAAAACGACTCCACGCTTTTTGTGATCCCATATCTGAAATGTTGATGATGGAGCTGCCATCCGTCATTTTTTTGGAGGCTTCTTGCGCGAGCAGAAATGGAGCACGGAGATTCAAGTCCAATGCGGTGTCCCAGTTTTCGAGGGAGAGTGATTCGACATTTCCATGCGGCATAAAAGCGGCGGAGTTGACAAGCAGATCAAGGCTGAAGGCTGAAGGATGAAGGCTGAATTCCAGTTGCGTAAAGATATTTTGGATCTCGGATGGTTGCGTTAAATCGGCTTGGATTAAGTAGACTGCTCTTGAAAGTGATTCAATTTCCGCTTTCGTTTGAAGCGCCTCTTCTTCCGCTGAATGATAATGGAGAATGATGTCGTATCCAAGGCGGGCGAGCGTCAACGCAAAGGATTTTCCCAGCCGGTGTGCTGCGCCAGTGACGAGAGCGAGAGGAGCCATATGTCAATTATAAGCCACCTCTCTA
>JAYUGV010000043.1:0-5778 GCA_043767565.1 Anaerolineales bacterium | reverse complement strand
GGGATATGTTGGATTAAATGACATATAGGTTTCAATATATCAGTTTTTTTTGATTTTTGCAATATATTACAAGAAGTGCTAAATCACTTACAAATTGCTATCCACTGGACTGCCCGGCATATGAGCGGTGTGAATATCTTGATCCGTCTGTGCCAAGTAACGTCGCAAAATTTGCAGTGCAAAGATATCTACGCCATTACAGAGCATGATATCAATGAAAAGGTATGTCGAAAATCATGAGGTATCGGGATGCTCTTCAACCCCACAAGTTCAGCGCGCTGTCGAAGTAGGCAGGGTTTGAACTTAAAGTAAAAAGGACAAAAAGTCTCCCTCTCATAGATGGGGAGAAAATATAGTGTAAAAAGCATGCTTTTCTCCAAAAATAAAGAAAAAACCCGCAAATTTGCGGGTTTTTTCTTAGTGCCGAGGGCGAGATTTGAACTCGCGGTCTTGGGCTTATGAGTTAGCCGCTCTATGTGCTCTTAAAAATGCCAGCACATATGGGATAAATAACTCAATTGCGGGACAATTCGCTATATGTGGCGGTGTTTTGAAATGATTATCACTTTGATAATCCCCTGCACATCAAAATGCAGGTACTTGGATGGTATAACAAAGTATGGTTTCCGTCAAGTTTTTTGACTAATGATTAACTCACCTTACGCAGCCAACAAAACAGGGTTGAGCTTCCGCAAGGCGGCATAAGCGGCATGAATAGCATGCAAATAGAGTTTGGATTTGAGTGCAAAATGGTTGAGTTTGGTGTCACCTTTGAGCAGTTCGAGTTTGATAAAGCCGCATACGGATGCAAAGAAATGGTTCGTTTGAGTGGTCACGGTTTGGGTAGGTGATTTTTCCAAAGAAGCATTTTGTTTCAATGACTTATGATACGGTTCCACGTTCCATCGTTTTTGATAGACAGCGGCAATTCCGTCGCCAGATAAGGTAGTATCACTGGTCACCAGATACAAGATGCCCGTACTGCCATCTTCGTTTGCGAAGACTTGCTTGATCAGAAGGAGCGGAAATTCCATACCTTCCAGAAAAATCATCACGGGTTCCATCGGTTCTAATTCCAGAGTTTCTACTTGCTGGTAACGTCCTTCCTGCTTGGCGCTCAAATTCACAGCCACCTTGCGATTCGCTTTGAGCGGCATGACAAAGTCCGTTTTGAGTGTGTTTTTAACAAATTTCATGTTCTCTGCGGAGGCAAACCAGACATCGTTGAGCACGTATTTGAAAAGTATCTGATTACGGACAGCCTGTTGCACCATTTCGCGATAGTATTCATTCTTGGTCTTCGGTGAACGTCGTTTTTCTTTGCCATCCTTTTTATCACGGTAGTGTTCAGTTTTGGCAACCAACTCAAAACCAATTGGCAAAGACAGGCCTGCGTTGTGGTACAGGCAAGTTACAAAATTGATGCCTTTGATCGTTCTTTGTTGCGAATGGTCGTAGTGCCAACACACAATATCATTTTCGTCTGTGTATGGCTTTTCAGAAATGCTATCATCGATTATCAACACGCCATCCGCACTCTCTATTTTTCGAACATGTACTTTGACCACCCGCCAAAGATCAGTCGATGTCTGCCTTTCACCAGCCAAATATCGCTGCACATTATCATGGCTGATTTCTCCATTCAGCAAAGCCGATAACCCGGTCGCCGTCGTCTGCCCAAAGGCACTGATCAGATAATCGCTATACAAATCAAGCAGTTTTCCATTCTTCATCCACCAAGTTTACGCCATCTTTGCGTAAGATGAGTGATTAATATAAGGCGAGTATCCCTTGATAGCATGTAATGACTTTGGAGGTTCTGTTTATTACCTCTCAGAGCCGCTTTTACAGCGGATACAGGTTGTAAAGGGATAATCGCCATATCAATTTTGTGAGTAGTGTAATATCGTTTCTGTAAATTCAACAAAAGAGTAGGTCAAATGTTATCCTAGCGGTTACCACACCAAAAAGGAGTAGCACATGACCTACCGCGAAGATTTTACACTACCAGCAGAATTACTGGAACAAGTACAAGAGCAAGGCTTGGATGTTCTGCCTGAATTGATCCGGGTGATTATCAACATGGCAATGCAGGCGGAACGGACGGAATATCTGAAAGCAGCACCTTATCAACATACACAGGAACGAAACGGATATGCCAATGGCTTCAAGCCCAAGACCATGCGAACGCGAGTGGGGGAGATCACCTTTGCGATCCCGCAGGTTCGGGAAGGCGGCTTCTACCCGCAGGCTTTGGAAAAGGGGCTGCGGAGTGAACGGGCACTGACGCTGGCACTGGCAGAGATGTATGTGCAAGGCGTATCAACCCGCAAGGTGAAAGCCATCACCGAACAATTATGCGGCGTGGATGTCTCGTCCTCACAGGTCAGTCGTGCCGCTGCCGAGATGGATAGCGAACTGGAGAAATGGCGGGAGCGTCCGCTGGGCGAATATCCATACCTGTTCCTGGATGCGTATTATGAGCAGGTTCGAGAAGACGGACAGGTGCGCCATCTGGCAGTTCTGGTGGCGATTGCGGTCACTCCGCGAGCGGAAAACGGGAAATCTTGGGTGTTTCCGTGTCCCTAAGCGAGCATGAGGTTCACTGGCGCACATTTCTGGAGAGCCTGAAGAAGCGCGGACTAGGCGGTGTGCAATTGATTACCAGTGACGATCATGCCGGTCTGCGAGCTGCTCGGCTGGCTGTCTTTGGCAGTATTCCGTGGCAAAGATGTCAGTTTCATTTACAGCAGAATGCCCAGGCGTATGTGCCGCACAAAGATATGCAATCCGAAGTGGCTGAAGATATTCGAACGATCTTCAATGCGCCGGACCGAGCGACTGCCGATGCCTATCTCGCCAGAACCATCTTGAAGTACGAGAAGAAGGCTTCCCGTTTATCCAGTTGGATGGCGAGCAATCTGCCAGAAGGGTTGATGGTTTTTTCCTTTCCGGGAGGTTTTCAACGCCTATTGCGCACGACAAACGGCGTGGAAAGACTCCACCGTGAAGTTCGTCGAAGAGCTCGTGTCGTCAGTATCTTTCCAAATAAGGCTTCCTGTCTGCGACTGGTTTCCGCTGTTCTCAGCGAGATCAGTGAAGAATGGCTAACTGGCAGAACTTATATTACTTTTGAAGGTTCAAGTTAGTCGAACGCGAAAACGCAAAGATAGCTTTGACCAAAATTACAGAAAATACCTTGCACTATCATTTTGTGTATAAATTTGATAATAACATTACTTTCGCTTAGGTTGCTCGTGACCGTCGCTCTTTGCAAAACATTTTGATTTTTACAGGGTCGTGATATTTTGGATACTCAAATCTCTTTCTTCTCAACACTAACCTTTGTTCCTCCTGGCATTTCAACTGTGACATCGCCAGGATCATAAGGTATCAGTGGCATGCTCCAGCGGAAAATCCATTTTGCGTCCTCAGGGCTAGCGTTGACACAGCCGCGTGAAGAAGGCTCGCCATAATTATTGTGCCAATAAGTGGAGTGGATCGCGACGCCGGTCCCAACAAATAGACTTACCCATCCAACAGCCGGCAGACTCCAGCCCGCCGAAGCACTACCACCACTCAGCGGCAAGGAGATGGCTTTGCGCCAGATGGGGAATTCGCCAACAGGGGTCTCCCACACATCCACGCGATTGCCCCATGCGTCGTACAATGCGCCGCTTGAGATGCGAGCAAAGTGAACTTCTGTACTCCCTTCAAAGCACGAGAGCGTTTGCTCCCAAATTTTCACAACGATGCGTTTATCAGACATATTAGGATTAATCGGGGATATTTCTTCGGCGGTTAACGGACGAAATGCTTCGGCAGGACCCCAGAATAAGTCGCCGGAACCGTACTTCTCATTCAATCGGTACCAGATCTGATTGTTGGAATCGACGCGGATCTGATCCACCCAAACGATCTGACTATAATAGAAACGCGGAGGGATGTTGATGGATAATTGATACTGCAACCACGGTGCACGCGCAGGCGGGTTATCGAGAACCAAATCTACATAAGGGACTGTGACCTCCACCCACATCCCCAGCCCTAGACTGGTCATTGGCAGATTCTCGATTGGAACATTAGATTGATTCCAAACTGGTTGAACCTGTCCGCCCCAGATGAAGCCATTCGGCGTTTCTACAAAGCGCTGGTTGGTACGACCTGGCATTGATCCAACCACTTCCCGAATCCACGAAATGACATTATCTTCATAAAGCGCACCGAGAATCTGGCTGTTTGTATCGGGACGTGAGAAGACATCCACCTTGCCGACAGCAACACGCCCAAGTTTTTCACTTTGAGGAAATTCAGACACGCCGAGATTTGGCAGAGATCGAAAAGCAAGTGCTCCCGTGCCCACTGCGGCAAGTTTGAGAAAGTCACGGCGGGTCAGCAAAGACGATTTACTTTTTATCTTCGACTTCCACATGAACATGTTCATTGGGTTGCTCACCACCTTGCTTGTGTCCCATTTGACCCATCATGAAAAAGTGTGCAAATGGGCACAGTAGCAGCAGCCCAAAATAGGCAACTGTGTTCGTGGGTATTTTGAATAGGAAAATTGCCGCCAGCCCGATGATGGGGAGCAGACAGCAAAGCAACATGATCCAAATGTGGCGTTTATTCATAGGAATTCCTTTTATTTCAAATCCCATTCAAAGACACGTGTGGGTGCGTCCACGTTGAGGATGGTGAGGGTAAGTTTTGTTGCACCTTCGAGGATGGACTTACCATCTTTAGTCGCGGGAAAGATCAACTTGCCTTCCACGTGATGACCACCGATCGGCGCGTCCCAGAGATCTGCCTCCACACTTACACCCGTGTCAGTGGTGAGAGTGGATAGTGTTGCCAGATCCATGCTCAAGTCAATCGAATGGGTGGTCAGTACTACATCGAACTCGAGTGTGTCAGTCGACGCGTCAAGGTTGAGTGGGGTAACTTCGATCATGATCGTCCCTTGCTGGTCAATGCGCATGGTAGAGTCGTTTGAAGGGGAGGAAGAATCCGTTGAAACGGAATCAGGCTGAGGGTCGGTTTGAAGCGGAGTCGAAGTCGCAGAACATGCGCTAAGTACAAGGGTTAAAATCAAAATTGCAGGCAGAAGGATTCGTTTCATATTGTCTCCAGAACAGGTTGCAGCTTTTGTCGTTCGCGATAAAGCACAAATAGCATGACGCCAATACCCATTAAATTCATTGCAAGGCCGACAAGCATGAACGGACGCTGATAACGCGTGAGAAAGCTTGCCGCCGCGCTAAGGCCGAGGATAGGGAGAACATCGGTGACGTGATGAATGCAACAAGCAACCATTGCGGTGGCGGATGTGCCTCCGCTTGCACCCATCATGGAACCAGCATGACCTGTGGATGTAATTGGAATGAAGAGGCGAAAGCGTAGAATGGTATAGAGCGCGGCTTGGACCCCGAAGCCAACGATGATCGGGATGACGTACCAGCGGTCACGCACGAATTGCGAGGAGGCGTACTCCCAACCTTGCGCCCAGGTGAGAATGCCGATGTAGAATGAAGCAATGAAGGCGGAGCCGAGTACGAAAGCCGTTAGGGGAATGATAAAACGTTTCACCATTATTCTCCTTTTACTCATCATAGTCTTTGTGTCTACAAGCGTCTTGCGCCAGATGGCGGTTGAAGGCCATAGGCAATATTGCTTATCCATTGCTCTGTTGCAAAGATAAAGTATATTAGCGATGGATGTTATAGACCAGCGCCTTGATAATTGGTTCACGTTGTTGCAGACGCACTTTGCGAGAACGGA
>JAYUGV010000042.1:0-5806 GCA_043767565.1 Anaerolineales bacterium | reverse complement strand
GGTCAAATCTGGCAAGCGGACTTTATTGTCAGAAATTCCATTAGATAAGATCACAGCCCATGAAGTGGCAGAAGCCGCCCGGCGCGGTGACCTGCCTGCGCAGGAGATCCTAAGACGCGCAGGTACTTTCATCGGGATTGCGATTGCCGGCTTGATCAACTTATTCAATCCCAGTATTGTGATCATAGGCGGCGGCGTTGCCCAGGTCGGTGATATTCTCACAACGCCCATTCGACAAGCCGTTCGTGAACGCGCCATGCACGCCTCTGAACAAAGTGTACGGATCACGACCGGCATGCTGGGGCGCCGCTCCCTGTTGATCGGCGCGATCGTGCAAGCGATCAACGTAGCGATCCACAACGTTGCTGAAGAAAAGAAAATTAATTCCAAAGAAACAAATTTGGAAATAAACCAGACTTTGGAAGTTAATTAACATAAAAGGAGGTGGTACACCATCCAGAGATAACTTAACCACTTATGTCCAAATGATCGTATCAACCGAAACAAATTTTACAAGGAGAAGAAGTAAATGAAGACCAAAATGAATTTGCTGTTCAGCTTTCTGCTGATCTCAGCCTTTGTACTTTCAGCCTGCGGCGCCAAAGCACCGGCCGCCACTGAAGCCCCCGTTGTCGCCACAGAAGCGCCTGTTGTCGCGACTGAAGCCCCCGTCGTGGCCACCGAAGCCCCCGCCCCCATTGAAGTGACCTTCTGGCACGCTTATGGCACCGGCTCCGCTGAAGAAACTGCCATGACCGCCTTGATCGCACAGGCTGCGACCGACCTGCCCCAATACAAGATCAACGTCTTACAGGTCCCCTTCAACGATATTTACAACAAGTATCGCACCGATGTCGCCGCTGGCGGCGGACCAGACATGTTCATCGCCCCGAACGACTCCATCGGTGATGATGCACGCGCTGGTTTGGTTGCCGACATCACTGATCTTGCCAAAGGCAAGCTTGATGGTGTCAATCAACTTGGTATCGACGGCATGTCCCTCGATGGCAAGCTCTATGGCATTCCTGAATCCATGAAGGCTGTCGCTTTCTGGTACAACAAATCCATGCTTGCCACCCCGCCCGCCACCACCGATGAACTTAAGGCTCTTATGGAAGGCGGCACACCCATTAGCATGAACTATGGCTGTTACCACATGTATGGCTTCTACAATGCTTTCGGTGGCAATATCTTCGACGCCAACTGGAAAGTCGTTGCTGATCAGGGCACAGGCGTTACCGATGCCTTTACCTATTTGAATGACCTCTACCAGATCTCCAAGAAAAATGGCTGGGCGAAAAGCGACAGCGATGGCTTGGCTCCCTTCAGCGAAGGCAAAATTGCCGCCATCATGAACGGTAACTGGGCTCAGGGCGATTACAAAAAAGCCCTCGGCGATAACCTGGCTGTAGCCGCTCTCCCCGCTGGACCTGGTGGTCCTGCCAAACCCATGCTCGGTGTGGATGGTTTCTATATCAACCCGAACAGTGCCAATCAGGCGGCCGCAGTTGAAGTGGCTCTATATCTGAGCAATGCTGCTTCCCAGACCGTGATGATGAATCAGGCCGGTCACGTGCCGGTTCGCACCGATGTGACCATCACCGATCCCCTGATCCAGGGTCTTGTGGATGCCTTCAACAAGGGTGCCACCATCCGCCCGCAGGTTCCTGAACTCGGCAAGTATTGGTCCAACTTCTGTGGATCTGACGCGATCTACGAAAAGGGTACGTCCCCTGCTGATTTCGTCAAAGCTGCTGTTGAAGCTGCCAACAAGTAATTAATTCCATCTTGAAGGATGAGAATCATCATCCTTCATTAGTACGTTGACAAAGGTGTACAGGGGCAGCCCTGTACACCTTTGTCTTTTTATATCGATGTATTATGATTAGACAATAAATATCTTTTCAGGCACGGAGGCACGCCATGGCAACTGCAACCGCAAAGATGAAAAGCAAGCGATCGACTGATAGAAGTAGAGCCTTACTGCCATATATGTATCTGGTTCCGGCATTCGCTGTAATGGCGGTCATTACGTTCTATCCGTTGATCTACCAACTGATCGTATCATTTACCGATTTCCAGACCAAAGACCTCAGGTTCGGGCTGGCATCCCCAAAACTTAATTTCATCGGCTTCAAGAATTATATCGATATCCTGACCGGCGGTTTGCCTGTTCAGAATTTCGAGTTTTTCCGCGTCCTCATTTACAATTTCTGGTGGGCGCTCACCAATGTAATGGTACATGTGCCGGCTGGCATTGTCATCGCCGTATTGCTGAACACCCAGGGGCTATGGCTAAAGAAAGTCTACCGTGCTATATTTATTTTACCGGTGGTTGTGCCGCCAATCGTTGTCGCAACCGTCTGGCGCAACATTTTTGACGAACAATACGGGGCGATGAATCAATTCCTGACCGCGATCGCACATTTCTTCGGCAGCATCGATATAGTCCATATCCGCTGGCTGACTGAATACCAACCTCCGATCCCATGGCTCCTGCCCGGCGGTCCCTTGCCTCTTGCCTATTACGCGATGATGATCGCCAACTTCTGGCTGGGCTGGCCCTTTATGACCGTGGTTGCGACCGGCGCTTTGCAAAGCATCCCTAAAGACCTTTATGAAGCAGCCTCCATCGACGGCGCAACCGGCTCCCAGCAGTTCTGGAATATCACCGTGCCGCTGCTACGCCCAGCCATGATCCCCGCCGCGGTATACGGCTTCACAACTTCATTCAACTTATTCGCTTTTGTGTTCTTCATGACTGGCGGCGGCCCAGCACGCTCCACAGAAATTCTGGTCACGTTTGCGTATGATCTTGTCCGTAATTTACGATTGTTTGGAGCTGCGGCTGCCTTCTCCGTATTTATCTTCATTATAGGATTGTTCGTATTCCTGATCACCGATCGGATCACGCGCGCCACAGAAAGTTATACGGCTTAACATGACTACACTCACAAAAACCAAAAATAAAAAATTTTTTGTCCGCTTTTTGACGATGAACACCTCCAACGAAGTCGGCGGGCGCGACCTGCCGCTTTGGCGGCAGATACTACTTCAAGTAATAACATTGATCATTGCAATTGAAGTATTGTTCCCGATCATGTATATCGTCACGCTTTCGTTCAGTTCCAAAACCACCCGCCCATCCTCCCTGGAAATTTTTCCGAAAGAAATTTCCCTGACTGCCTACAAACAGGTCCTTGACCGCCCAACTGCCAACCCCGTTACCTTCAACCAATTACTGACCAACAGTTTTCTACTCTCCGTGTGTGTCGGGCTGGTCGCGCTGTTAGTCGCCGTCACCGCCGCCTATGCTTTCTCACGTTTCAAATTCAAAGCCCGCCAGGTCTTGATGATACTGGTCTTCATCCCGCTCCTCATGCCTGCTGTTGGTCTTTCAACCCCGCTATACCTGCTAATGAACCAGTTTAAAATTCTGGATTGCGGTAAAGGAATCACTGTCTTCGCACCGCTTTTCAGCTGCGCCGCCGGGGTTGCCGGTAAAATGACCTTCAATTTGCGCGACTCGCTGCTCGGCGTAGGGATTGCCATGACCGCTGGCGCCCTGCCATTCGCAGTCTGGAATCTCAAAGGCTACCTCGACACCATCCCCGCTGAATTGGAAGAAGCCGCCGCCATTGACGGTGCAAATCCCAACCAGACTTTCTTCCTGATCGTTCTGCCGCTCGCCATTCCGCAGCTCGCGGTCACCTTCTTCCTCGGCTTCATCGGTCACTGGCAGGAATTCGCGCTCTCGTGGCTCTTCCTCAGTAAACCTGAAAGCTACACCCTCGCGATGACCCTTTACAATATGACCGGTCAATACGCCAGTGCCATCCCGTGGAATCGCTTTGCGGCCATGGCGATCATCGTAGCGCTGCCTGTGGCGATCGTTTATATCGCCCTGCAAAGATATATTACCGGCGGTCTGACCTCCGGCGCTGTAAAAGGCTAAACCTACACAGGGCGGTCACAAGTTGACCGCCCTGATTTTTTAAGTTGGATATGAAAAAACTCCTTGCCTTTATTCTGTTGACATCCATCCTGATCGGATGTGCCCCCGCGACTCAACCAACGCTTCAACCTACGCCTGAGCCTGCTTCCACTCAAACGGCCGCTCCAACTCCTGAAACAGAACCAATCCAATGGTGGCATGACGCGGTCTTCTATGAAATTTTCGTCCGCTCCTTCAACGACTCCAACGGCGATGGCATCGGCGACTTCAACGGCATCACCCAAAAATTGGATTATCTACGAGCGCTCGGCGTCAATGCGCTGTGGTTGATGCCTATCCACCCATCCCCTTCTTATCACGGCTATGATGTGCTCAACTATTATGCGGTGAATCCCCAATACGGGACTATGACTGATTTCAAGAACTTACTAAATGAAGCGCATCAGCGCGGCATCAAGATCATTATTGATTTTGTGCCCAACCATACATCCAGTCAGCACCCCTTCTTTGTAGATGCGAATAGCAGCCCCACTTCAAAATATCGCGATTGGTACGTGTGGGCTGATAAATCGGGAGATCACTGGCACGAGGGCAATGGCGGTTATTATTACGGCTACTTCTGGGGCGGAATGCCAGATCTGAATTATCGCAACCCCGCAGTGACCAAGCAGATGTTTGAAGTCACCAGATATTGGCTGGAAAATATCGGCATTGACGGTTTTCGAGTTGACGCCGCCAAACACCTGATCGAAGAAGGCAGCAAACTTGAGAATACCGAGTCCACACATGAGTGGCTCAAGAGCTATTACACCTTTTACAAAAGCGTGAACGCAAATGCCTACACTGTCGGCGAGATCTACGGCGCAGGCGCATTCATCGCGACAAAATATACCGCGCAATTGGATCACATCTTCAACTTCGATCTCGCCAGCGGGATTCTCAACAGCGTCAATGGCGAAGCGAACACCGGCATCAATAGCGCCTGGATTTTCACACTGAAAGACATAACCAACGGCGAATACGCGACCTTTCTGACCAATCACGATCAGAACCGAGTCATGAGTGTTTTGAATGGCAAAGTAGAAAAAGCAAAACTCGCGGCAGTGATGCTGTTAACTTCCCCCGGCACACCATTCATTTATTACGGTGAAGAGATCGGTATGCAGGGGAAGAAACCCGATGAGGATATCCGCCTGCCCATGCAGTGGAGCGCAGACTCGAATGCGGGCTTTTCCACCGTTACACCCTGGCGCGCACCAAACGCGAACTATGTCGAAGTCAATGTAGCCGTTCAAGAAAAAGACCCTAACTCACTGCTAAATCTTTATCGCACACTAACAAAGCTCCGCGCTGAACATCCGGTATTGCGCAGCGGCAGTCTAACAGTCCTTGAAACTGGCAACCCGGGCGTCTATGCGATTCTGCGCCATAGTGACACGGAAAACATTTTGGTTCTGATCAACCTCAAAGGGACACCGATTTCAGATTACGAATTGAGCCTGAAAGAGAAACTTCTTTCTGACGGTTCACTCTCCCCGCTTTCATTACTGGATACAACTACAGCTACATCTCTAACAATCAATGGCGAAACATTCACAGGTTACAAACCGGTAGCTGAATTACCTCCCTATCAAGCGTACATCTTTCAACTCAAATAGTGATACCCGTAAAGCGAGATAAATCTCGCTTCTCAACCGCTTCTAGGGCAAGAGTTACATAGATATCGTGTGACAATGTTGACCTGCGTATGGCGAGTTGAATATTCGATGCTGACATCAGGAACATCTACTTATGGAAAAAGGTCAGGAAGAGCGTATATACGATCGTCATTAAGATCCCAAAGCCTGAAAT
>JAYUGV010000041.1:0-5814 GCA_043767565.1 Anaerolineales bacterium | reverse complement strand
GCTCTTCGTCCGCAGGGATCAATTGCGGCAAAATTTCATGCCGCCTGAGCATGGACTTGAGATTCAAATACGACGACCAGATGCCATGCACGCCATGTTCATTCGGGAAATGATAATCATTGACGATGATCTCTTCTTTGCCCGATAACCTGCCGCCCACACGTTCATCGGTTTCGAGGATGAGGGGTTTGAGTCCGCGCTCGGCGAGATGGAGGGCAGCGGTGAGTCCAGCAACTCCCCCACCGATGATGACTGCGTCGTAGTGATTGTCCATTGGGTTGATTATATTTCACTCGAAGATAATGTAGTAATGACTTTAGTCGTTATTTCTCTACCGTACAAAATCCATTTGGACGCTGAAAAACGCTGATTTCGCTGATCAAAAAAAGAGAAAATCTGTATTTTTCTGCGTTCATCTGCGTCCCAATTCTGCAATGTACGATAGAGAAGTCGTTATCATAAAGAGCGACTGAAGTCGCTACTACGGATTATGTTTTTGTTTGTCAGTAATTTGAAAGGTATGAGATATTGAATCTCAGCATCTAAAGATGCATAATACTTTTGGAGGAACCATGAGCGACAAAGAAACCTATATCAAACGTTACGAAACCGCCCGCGCCGAATTACGTGAGATTCTCAAACTGGCACAGGGCAATCCGCAGATCTATTCCCCCTGGCGCATGAAGGAAGTACTCGACCACATCACCGGCTGGGATGATGCCGTGATCGCCTCCATCAAATCCTTTTTGGCTGGCGATGTCCCGGCGACGCCAGCCTCACGCGGCATTGATGCCTACAATCAAGAAACTGTCACCTCGCGCGAAGCCATTCCTTATGAAGTGACCCAGCGCGAATGGGAAGCCTCCCGCGCTGAGCTGCTTAAGCTATTAGGCAAAATGACTGATGAGCAGCTACACACGCCGTTCGGATTCCCTTGGGGCGACAGCGGGACCATTGAAGATCTGGTAGAGATCTTTACCGAACACGAAGAGACCCACGCGAAGGAAATTCGCGAGATCATCAAAAAAGGGTAATAGGCGGAAAGACCCAGACCTCCGAGTTCTTTGAGAACTCGGAGGTCTTTTTTTACCTCTTGACAAATATTACTATACACTGTATATTTACAGTGTATAGTAAACAAGGAGCTAACATGGTCAGACCGATAAAGAAGAAACAGATCCCAAATCTACAAGAAGCCATCAAGGAAACGGCGTGGAAGCAGATCGCTGAATTCGGCGCCCCCACCCTTTCACTGCGGGCAATTGCACGTGAGTTGAAGATCACTGCGCCCGCCATCTATAACTACTTTTCCAGCCGGGATGCACTCGTCACGGCTTTGATCGTGGATGCGTTTACCTCGTTGGGAGATGCTCAAAAGAAATCAATCGAATCAATTTCAGCAAATAAATTGGAAGCGCGGTTCACTGCGCTTGGACTGGCGTATCGCGATTGGGCGATCCAATATGAACAGCGCTATCAATTGATCTTCGGCACACCCATTCCCGGCTATGAAGCTCCGGCAGACATTACAGTTCCTGCCGCGGCCTGGGCATTAATTCCGCTCATGGAAACAACCCAGGCGCTTTATGACACCGATAAATTGCACGTGGGAAGACTACCCAAGTTGACGCCCGCTTTAAAAGGCATGCTGGAAGCGTGGCAGGAATTTATCCGCAAGGCAGGCAGTGAAATGCATATCGAAGTTTTGTATATCGTTTACATTGTCTGGAGCCGCGTGCACGGCTTGGTGACGCTGGAGGTCGGCCATCAGAGTCCATCATTCATCACTGACCCGGGTGAGATCTTCCGGCGTGAAATTGCGATGATGACAAGTCAATATACCGGCGAGTAGAACGGCCATATCGTGCGTGGATATACATCGTTGTATCGATCATTTTTATCGGCTTTCATTTGTCATATGCAGTGACAGTTTATTTGAAAAACTCTTAGTTGAGATTAATTGTAAACAAAGGACAAAGGAGACAGCATGCAGATCATCCGAATCAAACTCAGTTTCTCAAATGCCTATCTTGTAAAAGATAAACAATCCATCCTTGTGGATACGGGCGCGCCCAACGAAGCGGACAAAATTCTTGCCGCAGTTCAAAAAGCGGGTGTGAACACCAAAGACATTTCCCTGATCCTGCATACGCACGGGCATTTCGATCATGCCGGTTCGACCGCCGAACTTAAACGCAGACTCGGCGTTCCGACCGCCATTCACACCAACGATGCGTTCATGCTGCGCGAGGGTAGAAATGGTGAGATCAAGCCGCGTAATTTTGAAGCCCGAATTATCAAAGTAGTGGTGCCAAATTCTTTTGAACCCAGTGAGCCAGATATCATTATCAAAGAAGAAGTGAGTTTGAGTGAGTTCGGCGTTAACGGGAAGATCATCTTCACGCCCGGTCACACCAAAGGCTCGATCTCGGTTTTGCTTGGCAACAACGAAGCGGTTATTGGTGATGTGATGATGGGCGGCTGGTTGGGAGGTGAAATATTCGGTTCACATCCCAACTATCACTACTTCATTGACGATCTCGGTCAGATCCACGCGAGCATCAAAAAGATTCTGAGTTACAAACCGTCGAAAGTGTATGTCGGGCATGGCGGTCCGTTGAAATCTGAAAATGTTATTGAACGTTTTTCAAAAATAATTTAAGTACAGGAGAATTCTTATGTCTACAAATCATGTTGTGTTAGGTACAGGCGCGATCGGGCGCGCAATTGCGGAAGAACTCGTCAAACGCGGGGAAAGTGTGCGCATGGTGAGCAGATCGGGGAAGATGAGCGAGGTCCCGGCTGGGGTGGAGGTGGTGGCGTCAGATCTTTATGATCCAGCCAGGGTCAAGGAAGTGACGCGCGGCGCGAAGGTGGTGTACCAATCTGCCCAGCCTAATTACTTCGAGTGGCCTGAGAAATTCCCGCCATTGCAGAAATCCATAATTGATGCATTGACAGGCAGCGATGCAAAGCTAGTGTTGGTTGAAAATTTATATATGTACGGTGAGACGAATGGCAAACCGATGACCGAAGATATGCCGTATAACACACATACGAAGAAAGGAAAGACACGCGGTGGCCTGAGCAGAGCTGCATTTGACGCACATCGGGCTGGCAAGCTGTTGGTGACTTCGGGGCGCGGCTCAGACTTTTTCGGTCCGTGGGGCTTGCCGTCTTCGATGGGCGAACGTGCTATTTATCAGCTGTTGCACGGAAAGGCGGCGCAGATGGTGGGCAGGCTTGATCAGCCGCATACGCATACTTACATCCCTGATTTCGGCAAAGCATTGGTGATTCTGGGTGAACGGTCTGAGGCGGATGGTGAGGCATGGCATGTGCCGAATGATATGCCACGCATGACCCAGGGTGAAATGATCCGAATGATCGCTCAGGAAGCAGGCGTTGAGCCGAAGATGAGCGGTATGGGAAGGATGATGATGTGGATTGGCGGTTTATTTATCCCTGAGGCAAAGGAAAGCATCGAGATGATGTACGAGTTTGAACAGCCGTTTATTGTCGACTCAAGCAAATTCGAGAAGGCTTTTGGCATGAAGGCGACGCCAATGAAGGCTGCGATCAAAGAGACGGTGGCTTGGTATCGGAGTCATCCGGAGAAGAAGTAGGCGAGAGAGTAAACACGTAAGCAAGTAGACAGGTAAACAGGTAGACAGGTTTAGAATTCAGAGGAGAATTATGATGATCATTACAGCATTGATGGCTTTTCTACATCACTTGATGGCGTTCACGTTGACGGCTTGTTTGGTATATGAGTTCGTTGCATTTCGCAAAGGCATGAGCATTGAAGAAGCGCGGCGTATTCAGCGCGTGGACCTGGCTTACGGCATTTCGGCAGGCGTGTTATTGGTCGTAGGTTTGTTGCGGGTGTTCTTCTTTGAGAAGGGCGTGAACTTTTATATTCACAGTCCGTTCTTTTGGGTGAAGATGGTGACGTTCGCGATCGTGGGGTTACTTTCGATCGACCCGACGATGCGCTTCATCCGTTGGAATCCGATATTGAAACAGGACCAGGCTCCGGCTGTGTCTGAAGCGGAGTTTGAGCGGACACGCCGCGTGCTGTGGTTGGAGATGGCGGGACTGGTCATCATCCTGTTTTCGGCGGCGGCGATGGCGCGCGGGATCGGAATGTAGGGAAGGCGCTTAGCCAAAAAGGTAAACAATAAAGCCTACTAATTCTTTTTTTACCACGGAGTCACAGAGACACTGAGAGAAAAATATTAAAACTCCGTGCTTCAGTGTCTCCGTGGTTAAAAGATCTGAGACCTTAGCAAGAAGTCTATAAAGAACCAAGTTCGTTGTTTGGGCTGCAGTTGCACTTGCAGCCTGCCCGCAGTACAACTGCTCGCGAATAAGAACGGGATGGGCGCGGATGCCTATCCCGTTCTTTTATTTTGTGACATTTGTCCATGTTCAAGTTGCTGTCTAATGATGTATGATATTCGTATGGCTCAGCAACCAACCTCACACAATGATCAGATGCAAAGCCGCGCGTCGCTCACCCGTTTTGCGTGGCTATCCATTGGCGCGGCGGCGGCAACGATTATGCTGAAGACCGGGGCGTATACCCTGACCGGTTCGGTGGGTCTGTTATCGGATGCGATCGAAGCGCTGGTGAACCTGGCTGGCGCGGTGATGGCATTGTTCATGCTGATCGTCGCGGCGCGCCCGGCGGATGATGACCACGTCTATGGTCATAGCAAGGCGGAATATTTCGCGAGTGTGACCGAGGGCATTCTGATCCTGGCGGCAGCAATCGGGATCATCGGTACAGCGGTGCAGCGTTTGCTCCACCCGCAGGCGATCGAGCAATTGGGGCTGGGTCTGATCGTATCCATTGCGGCTTCGGTGATCAATTTTGTGGTCTCACGAATCTTGTTGAAGGCGGGTAAGGAGCGCGCGTCCATTTCACTGGAAGCGGATGCACAGCATTTGATGACAGATGTGTGGACTTCGGTGGGCGTGATCGGCGGGGTGGCGGTGGCGGGGTTCACGGGCTGGCAGTTGCTTGATCCGATCGTCGCGATTGTGGTGGCGCTCAATATCATTTGGACGGGTTTCCAATTGGTGCGGCGTTCGGTATCGGGTCTGATGGATGAGGTCTTACCGGCGCAGGAACAACAATTGATCGAGACTGTGTTGGTGAAGTACCGCGAGCAGGGTGTGAGCTTCCATGCCTTGCGGACGCGGCAGGCGGCGGCGCGCAGGTTCATGTCGGTGCATGTATTGGTGCCGGGCGCGTGGACGGTGCATGACGCGCATCATGTGGTTGAGAATTTCGAGAATGATGTGCGCGCGGCATTGGGCGGCGTGATCACGGTCTTTACGCATCTTGAGCCGGTGGAGGATGAGCTTTCGATGGATGATATGGATCTGGATCGGTGAGGGAGAGCTCTTTCGCCGCACACCTGCCTGATTTGCCAAGCAAATCACGGGCGGTGCCAGGGGAGACACAGAGAAAATGAGTTTTAAGAGCTTTTCTGAAAAATCTCTGTGCACTCTGTGGCGAAGATGAGCTTGCAAGGGGTCAAAAATAAAATTTCAAGCAGGCAGATGAACCATGCAACAAACAAATAGTAAACTCATTGAGCAAGTGCGTATCCACGATCAGCATGATCCGCATCACGAGGAGTTCCGGTTGGCGGAGGTGATCTTGGGCAGGCAGGATGGTTTGGTGAACACGCTGGGAGTCATTTTGGGGGTGGCGGCGGCAACTTCGGATGCGCGGATCGTGATCGCAGCGGGGATGGCGGCTACTTTCGCTGAATCAATTTCAATGGGGGCAGTGGCGTACAC
>JAYUGV010000040.1:0-14816 GCA_043767565.1 Anaerolineales bacterium | reverse complement strand
TCAATGCGATCCCCGATATCGGTTATCTGCACACCGGTATCGAGAAGAACATGGAAGCCAAGACCTATCTCAAAGCCGAGGTGATGACCGACCGCCTTGATTATATGAATACGACCGGCAACAATCTTGCCTATTGTATGGCGGTTGAAAAACTGGTTGACCTGGATGTGCCGGTGCGTGCGCAAGCCATCCGTGTGATCTTAACGGAGTTACAGCGCATCGCCTCCCATTTGGTCTGGCTCGGCGCCTTTGGGCTTGACCTGGCTGCAATGTCGGTCTTCCTCTATTGTTTCCGCGAACGCGAAATGATCCTGGATATCCTCGAACTTTGTTCCGGTCAACGTATGATGACGACCTTCATTCGCCCCGGTGGGATCTGGCGCGATGTACCGGTGGAATTTGAAGCGGCTGTCCGTAACTTCCTAAAAATCTTCCCCAAGCGCGTGGATGAATACGAAGCTTTGCTGACGAAGAACCCGATCTTTATTGACCGTTTGGTCGGCATCGGCATACTCGATGCGGCGACTGCCCTGCAGCATGGTGTGACGGGACCGAACCTGCGTGCCAGCGGCGTGAACTGGGATCTGCGTAAAGCCCGCCCTTACATGGGTTATGAACAATACGATTTCAATATCCCGACCCGCACCGAGGGTGACACGTTTGCGCGTTACATCGTCCGCATTGACGAGTTGCGTGAGTCGTTGAAGATCGTGGAACAGGCGTTGAACAAACTTCCGATGGGACCCGTGCGCAGTGACAATCGTAAATTCGTGACGCCGCCACGCTCAGAGGTCGGTGTCAGTATGGAAGCGTTGATCCATCACTTCAAGTTGTGGACGGAAGGTTTCCCTGCGCCGAAGGCTTCGATCTATAGCGCGGTCGAGTCACCGCGCGGCGAACTGGGTATCTATCTCGAAGGCGATGGCGGACCCAAGCCGTATCGCGTCCATTTGCGTACGCCTTCGTTCGATAATCTGTCTGTTATTAACAAGATCACACAAGGACATCTCGTAGCTGACCTGGTGGCGATCCTGGCTTCCATTGATATCGTGCTCGGAGATATTGACCGATAATTACCCCTCATCCCCAGCCCTTTCCCCAAAGGGGAAGGGAGTCTCTCCTCTCCCTTTGGGAGAGGGTTAGGGTGAGGGTTTTCATGAGGAATTATGCTTTCAAATAAGTATCCGAAAGAAGTAAAACAGATCCTTTCCAAATATCCGCCTGAAGGGAAACGTTCGGCGGTGATGCCCTTGTTGTTCCTTGCCCAGCGTGAAGAAGGCTATATCAACAAAGCGGCGATGCAGGATATTGCCAAACTGCTCGATATCACCGAAACTGACGTTGCCGCGATCGTGGGCTTCTATACTTTGTACCATGATGAAAAAGCCGGTAAGTATCGCATGCAAGTTTGCACCGATCTGCCGTGTGCCTTGCGTGGCGCGGAACAGTTCATGGAATCATTGTGCGGCAACCTCGGCATCAAGGTCGGTGAGACAACCGCCGATGGATTGGTGACGCTCGAAGCTGTGACTTGTCTTGCCGCGTGCGATAAGGCGCCCATGTTCCAGACCCAGGGACCAGACGGCATCAAATATCACGAGAATATGACCGTGGATAAAACACTTGAACTTGTGCATGCCTTGAAGCATGCCATTGGGGGTAGATCGTAATGGCACATATTCTTTTACGTCATCGTGAGATCCCCGATATCAACCAGATCAGTGTTTATAAAAAGAACGGCGGGTTGGCTGCTTTCAAGAACGCGGTCACCAAAATGCAGCCGAACGAAGTGACCGATGTGGTCAAGAACTCGGGTCTGCGTGGACGCGGGGGCGCAGGCTTCCCGACCGGTATGAAATGGTCGTTCATCGATAACAAGAATTGGCCCCATTATGTAGTGGCAAATGCGGATGAGTCCGAGCCGGGCACCTTCAAAGACCGCGAGATTATGGAAGGTAACCCTTTCCAGTTTTTGGAAGGCTTGGCATTAGCCTCTTATGCAGTCGGTGCGAATGCCGCCTATATTTATCTGCGCGGAGAATTCTGGCAGTTGGCAGCCTTCCTCGATGAAAAGATCGCGGAGTTGGAAGCCGAAGGTTATCTCGGTGAGAAATTGTTCGGCACGGAATATTCGCTCAAAATTTATACCCACCTCGGCGCGGGCGCATATATCTGCGGTGAAGAGACGGCTTTACTAGAATCGCTCGAAGGCAAACGCGGACAGCCGCGTGTGCGTCCGCCGTTCCCGCCTTCGTATGGTTTGTATGGCAAGCCGACCATTATCAACAACGTGGAAACATTCACCAATGTGCCGCCGATCCTTGAAAATGGTGCGGACTGGTACAAAGCGATGGGTACAGCCGATAGCGCAGGCGTGAAGATATTCTCGCTTTCGGGTCGCGTTCGTAAGCCTGGTAATTATGAATTACCTTTTGGGATAACCTTCCGCGAATTGATCTACACCTACGGCGGTGGCGTGCAGGATTCGCGCAAGGTCAAAGCCATTATGCCTGCTGGCGCATCCTCTTCATTGATCGTCGTCGATGATGAAAAGGTTCTCGATACACCCATGGATTATGCCAGCGTCCGTACGCTCAAAGCGGAACTTGGGTCGGCTTCGGTGATCATCATTGATGAGACCGTTCCGCTATCCTGGCTCATCAACAAAACTGTCCATTTCTTCAAACACGAATCTTGCGGCAAATGTACGCCTTGTCGTGAAGGTACCTACTGGATGTCGCATCTCACCGAACGCATTCACGATGGTCATGGTACAAACGCCGATGTGGATCTGCTCCTCAATGTGGCAAAACAAATGCAGGGCAAATGTCTCTGTGCGTTGGGTGATTTCTCCACGACAGCAGTGGTAACAAGTATCGAGCGGTTTAGACCAGAATTTGATAAAGCGGTAAAAGCATAATGAGTAAACAAGTCACGCTTACGATTGATGGAATACAAGTAACCGTCCCCGAGGGAACCGGTGTTGCAGATGCCGCCAAAATGGCGGGTATCGATATCCCCGTCTTTTGTCATCATCCCAAACTCGAGCCGGTCGGCATGTGTCGCATGTGTCTTGTGGAGCTTGGTCGCCCGATCCGTGACCGCGCCACCGGTCAATTCGTCATGGAGAACGGTGCGCCAAAGATCCAGTTCCTGCCCAAGCTTGAAACGGCTTGCACCAACAAGGTTGAAGACGGCATGGTGATCCTCACGCAATCTGGCAAAGCAACCGAGGGACAAAAAAGCACGGTTGAATTCCTACTCACCTCCCATCCGCTTGATTGCCCGGTATGCGACAAGGGCGGCGAATGTCCGTTGCAGAATCTCACCATGGAACACGGACCTGGCAAAAGCCGCTTTATCTATAATGAAAAACTGAATCTCGATAAGATGGTCCCGCTCGGGGAGTTGATCTATCTCGACCGCGAACGCTGCATCCAATGCGCGCGCTGTATCCGTTTTCAGGATGAGATTGCGGGCGACTCGGTGATCGGCTTCGATGAACGCGGACGCTCCACCCAGATCGTCTCTTTATCGGACCCCGGGTTTGATTCGGTTTTCTCAGGCAATACCTCTGACATTTGCCCCGTCGGCGCGTTGACGACAGCCGACTTCCGCTTTGGTGCGCGCCCATGGGAATTAGACGCGCAAGCTTCGATCTGTACGCAATGCCCGGTGGGATGCAACACCACATTGAACACACGCCGCGAAGCCAAATCGGGCGGCGATATTGTGGTCAAGCGTGTGATGCCGCGCCAGAACGAAGAAGTGAACGAGATCTGGCTGTGCGATAAAGGTCGCTTTGCATATCACTATGCTGAAAGCAAGAAGCGCCTCACCAAGCCGCAAGTCCGCAAGGATGGAAAATTGGCACGCGCTTCATGGGATGCCGCAACCAAACTCGCCGCCGATAACTTCCTCAAAGCCAAGAAGGATTTTGTCATTCTGGCTTCGGGCAGACTCTCCAATGAAGACTTGTTCAATTTAAAGACTTTGTCTAACCATTCTGAAGGCAAAGCTTATTTGTATTCAAACATGGCTGGCGGTGAGTTGACCTCGCTTGTGGGTGTGGGGGCGGGCACGAACTTCGGAAAAATAGGCGCAGGCACAGCGATCGTCGTGGTTGCATCTGATTTATATGAAGAAGCGCCGATCTGGTACCTGCGTATCAAACAAGCCGCCGAACGCGGTGCGACGTTGATCGTGTTGAATCCGCGTGAGACCAAGCTTGATAAATACGCTTCGTTCGTGGTGCGCTATGCCTACGGTGACGAAGCGAAGGCAGTGAATGACCTTGGCAAGAAGAGTAAGATCAGTGACGCTTTCCTGAACGCCGAGAACGCGGTCATTCTCTATGGCAGTGAAGGACTCGGCGTATCCAGTTCAGCCAGTGTTGCTTCGGCTTGTGCCAAGTTACTGCATGATAACGAGCGCGTTGGCAAACCCAATAACGGACTCATCGGAGTCTGGGAACGCGCGAACGATCAGGGCGCATGGGAGATCGGCTTCAATTCAGAAGAAGATCTGGCGAAGGTGCTCAAAGGTAAGTCAGTGTATATCGTCGGTGCGGATCCGGTTGCGGATGATCCAAAACTGGCGAAGGCGCTCGAAGGCGCCGAGTTCGTTGTGGTTCAGGATGTGATCGAAACCGTCACAACTGAAATCGCTGATGTGGTTTTACCCGCGCAAGCATTTACCGAACGCGAAGGTACGTTGACTTCGGGTGAACGCCGCGTACAACGCTTCTATCCTGCGGTACCCGTGACCGGTGAAGCCAAACCAGATTTTTCCATCACTTCGCAGATCGCCCGTCACATGGGCGTTATTCTCGAAGGCACATCAATCACAGCAGTATTCGATATTTTGTCGGACTCGGTGAAATCGTTCGAAGGCTTGGATTATGCCAAGCTGGCAGAAGTCAAACCGCAGTGGCCCATCGTCGGGCGCGGTGACTTGTATTACGGCGGCACGACCTATGAGAACACCCAGGGCATGGGCGTACATTTGTCAGCTGCGGCAGGGCGCGGGGAAAAAGTAAGCATCTCCCCGGTCCACGTTGAAGCGGCTCCACGTCCAAAAGAAAATGAATTGTTGGCGGTGCCCGTCACGAAGTTGTATGACCGCGGTACGACCGTCATGCCGGCTGAGCTGCTGCACGAACGCATCGGTGAAGCGACCATCGCTTTGCATCCCGAAGCCGCGCAGAATTTGGGTGTGGAAGCCGGGCAGACCGTGAATATCAGTTTCAACGGCGTGAGTGGGGAAGCTGTTGTGAAGTTGGATGATACGATCTCAGTGGGAGTCGCGTTGTTGCCGCGCAGTATGGGTATTGCGATCCGCGAACCTGTGGCAGTGAAGGTGAAAGCATGATTTCCTTTATACATCCACGCTCAAAGGCGGTCTGTGACCGCCTTGCTTTGCAATCTACCACCGCAGGGTCACAGACCCTGCGGGAGCAAAAACTGTGTAAGGTGAAAGCATGATCTCGGATTGGACTTACTGGCTTGAGACAGTTATCAAAGCGTTGGTGGTGACGCTGGCGCTGTTGACCGGCTTTGCATACCTCACCTGGTATGAACGCCGCGCATTGGCGCGCCTGCAAGTGCGTATCGGACCGAACCGCGCTGGACCGTTTGGTCTGCTGCAGCCCATCGCCGATGCGGTGAAGTTGATCTTCAAAGAGGAGCTGACCCCCGCTAAAGCGGACAAGGTTGTTTTCTTCTGGGCGCCTGTGATCACGCTGGTGCCTTCGATCATTATCGCGGCGGTCATCCCGTGGGGCACTTCGTTCACTTTGTGGACCGGGCGCGTGATCACGTTATACGTTGCGGATATCAATGTGGGTGTGTTGTATATTATGTCCATCGCCTCCATTGCCGTGTACGGAATTGTGCTGGCGGGTTGGTCATCGAATAATAAATACGCGATGCTCGGCGGTCTGCGTTCTTCAGCGCAGATGATCTCGTATGAACTGGCGCTCGGACTTTCGTTCGTCACTTCGATCATCCTGGCGAACTCGATGCGCATTCTCGATATTGTCGAAGCGCAGCGCAACATGTGGTTCGTAGTGATCCAGCCGGTAGGCGCAGTGATCTTCTGGATCGCGACTCTGGCGGAGGTCAACCGCGCGCCATTCGATATGCCCGAAGCCGAGCAGGAATTGACCGCTGGTTATCACAGTGAATATTCCGGCATGAAGTTCGCTTTGTTCTTCATGGCTGAATACCAGAAGATGATCGTGATCAGTGCGATCGCGGCGACTTTGTATTTTGGCGGCTTCCGCGAATTCGGTTTCTTGAGAAACACACTGTTCAGTGTGGATCATTCTTGGACGCTTGGTTCATGGCATATCACGAACTGGTTCCTCGGTCCGTTGTATCTTTTGTTAAAAGTCATTGCGCTGCTCTTCGGCATGATCTGGGTGCGTGCCACCTGGCCCCGCATCCGTTATGACCGCCTGATGTCATTCGGTTGGAAGATCATGCTGCCGCTTTCGCTGGCGATCACTTTCATTACCGCAGTTGGAATTATCCTTCAACAGGAACTGCATAATGATCTGTATTATTATCTGGGAATCCCGGTTGTATCGATACTGGTTGGTTTATTTACTGTTGCGATGGTCTATCGTGAGTTGAGGAGAAAAGCCTATGAGCGTGCTTGAGCCGGTCGTTGAACTTATGCGTGGTCTGGGTACCACGATCAAGATGATGTTCGAGAAGCCCGTTACGTTCCAATATCCCGAACAGAAACGGGAAGTTCGTCCGCGTTTCCGCGGTCGGCATGTGCTGAAGCGTTATGACAACGGTCTCGAAAAATGTATTGGCTGTTCGCTCTGCGCCGCAGCCTGCCCCGCGGATGCGATCTTCGTGGAAGCCTCTGAGAATACGGATGAAAAACGCTTCTCGCCCGGAGAGCGGTATGCTTCGACCTACGAGATCAATATGCTCCGCTGTATCTATTGCGGTTATTGTGAAGATGCCTGTCCCACCGAGGCGATCGTGCTTGGTGATAATTACGAACTTTCCTTCTACGACCGCCGTTCTGCGATCTACACCAAGGAGAACTTGCTCGAACCCGTCCCGACTGTGGATATGACCACCCCGCGCAAAGTGGAACCCAATGTTTACAAACGTTCGGTCCCTGAAATGAAAGATCCACAGGATTAGTGAGAAAGGTAAACACATAGACATGTAGACACGTAAACAGGTAAATACGCGGATCTTGAACATGTGTACCTGTTTACTTGTTTCCTTGTATGCCCTAAAACACATATGACACTCGATCTGATTTTATTCCTCGTCCTTGCCCTCGCTGCCGTCGCAACCGCCCTCGGCATGTTATTGAGCCAAAACGCAGTCTACTCGGCGTTGTTCCTGGTGTTGAACTTCACCACGGTGGCGATATTCTATTTACTGCTGGGCGCGCCCTTTATTGCCATGGCGCAGATTACGGTCTATGCCGGTGCGATCATGGTGTTGTTCCTGTTCGTGATCATGCTGTTGGGTGCAGATGCGCTCCCAAAGACGCAGGTCTTACCATGGCAAAGACCTCTGGCGATTTTTCTGGCTGTCCTTCTTGCCGCCGAAGGGACTTATCTGCTCGTCACCAAAGCCCGCCCGGCTGGAAATATCTTGCAGCCCGAGGTGGCGGTCAACACCATGGATAACCTGCGTGAAATGGGCATGGTCTTGTTCAATCAATATCTCCTGCCCTTTGAAGTGACCTCCATTTTGCTGCTGGTTGCCATGGTGGGTGCGATCACGTTGAACAGAAGAGAGAAAAGGGAGCGGAAATCATGATCACAGTCCCGGTTAATTATTACATCATTCTTTCGGCGATCCTGTTCAGCATCGGTGTGACCGGTGTGCTCGTCCGCCGCAATGCACTGATCATTTTTATGTCCATTGAGTTGATGTTGAACGCCTCCAATTTAGCCATCGTCGCGTTCAGCAGTGCCATCAAAAGTTTCAGCGGACAGATCTTCGTATTCTTCGTCATTGCGGTCGCCGCAGCAGAAGTGGCTGTGGGTCTGGCGTTGATCGTGGAGATCTTCAAGTCCAAGCGCAGTATTGATGTGGACCAGATGAGTAGTTTGAAAGGATAATTCGTTGGTTGAGTAGGGCGAGTGATTTTCTTGCCCGTATCGAAACCAACAGGTAAGCAAAATACTTTTGTAAGAAGAAATACTTTGCTTAGTGGTGGTTTCGATACGACACTCGCTGGCGCTCGTGTCTACTCAACCACCGATTAAAGATAAGAAGAGACTTCTATGCACTTAAGTGAATCAGTAAATTCAGGATTTTTCTTTCTCGCCCCGTGGCTGGTCTTTGCGCCGGTCATTGGCTTGCTGATCAATATGATCTTTGGTCACAAGTTCAGTGAAAAGGTGATCGGCACCGTTGCGAGTCTGTTCTCGGGCGCGGCATTCATTGTCAGTGTGCTGTTGGCTTGGTCGGTTGCGGCAGGCGGCGGCGAAATGGCGCGCTGGCGGCTGGCGGAGTGGATCCATATCGGAACGCTCCAACTCGATTGGACCTTCCGCATCGACTCACTATCTACCACGATGATGCTGGTTGTCTCCGGGGTTGGGACGCTCATCCATATCTACGCCATCGGATATATGCACGAAGACGTCCGCTTCAAAAATGACGTGGGGCGGTTCCAGCGTTTCTTCATTTTCCTCAACCTGTTCATTGCCGCCATGCTGATCCTCGTCAGCGGCGACTCGTACATGATGCTCTTCGTCGGCTGGGAAGGTGTGGGACTTTGCTCCTTCCTCTTGATCGGCTTCTGGTACGAGATGGATACGCTCGGACGCCCCTCCTGGGCGAATTCGAACGCCGCCAAGAAAGCCTTCATCACCAACCGTGTCGGTGACTTTGGCTTCCTGATCGCGGGCTTCATCATGTTCTATGCCTTCGGCAGTTTCCAATTCGATGAAGTCTTCAAACAAGTTCACAATATTGCTCCGGCCACGATCGTTGCCATTACGCTCTTTATGCTGGTCGGCGTGGCTGGTAAGTCGGCGCAGCTTCCGTTGTATGTCTGGCTGCCAGATGCGATGGCAGGTCCGACTCCGGTTTCGGCGTTGATCCATGCCGCGACGATGGTGACTGCGGGCGTGTATCTGGTCACACGTTCGGCGCCGCTGTATTCTTCTGTGCCTCAAGCACAAAATATTGTTGCAATCGTGGGAGCTGTTACTGCGCTTTTCGCCGCGACGATCGCCGCTGGTCAATATGATATCAAAAAAGTTTTAGCCTACTCGACCATTTCACAACTTGGCTTCATGGTCGCGGCAGTGGGTATGGGTGCATATGTGGCTGGCATGTTCCATCTCATTACGCACGCCTTCTTCAAGGCTCTGTTATTCCTCTCCGCTGGATCGGTCATTCTGGGCATGGAGCGCGGACATCATCATCTCGCGCATCCACATGCTCATGAAAAGGGGAAACAAAAATTCAAAAAAGGGAAGCATGGTCAAGGCAAAGAAGAAGGGCATGATGCTCGCGCTGAGCGGAGTGCGGAGCACGAAGTCGAAGTGTTTGACCCTGGCGACATGCGCAACATGGGCGGGCTTCGCAAGACCATGCCCGTTACGTTCTGGCTCTATATGATCGGTACGCTTGCGCTCGCGGGTATCTTCCCGTTCGCGGGTTTCTGGTCGAAGGACGAGATCCTTTTGGATGCCGCCAAGAATTACCCGGCAGCCTATTGGCTGCTGACGATCGCAGCTTTCTTTACTGCCTTTTACATGGGACGTCAGATCTGGATGGTCTTCTTCGGTGAGGCTCGGCATGCAGCCGCTGCACACGCAGAGGAAAGCCCCAGAGTGATGACCGTGCCGTTGATGGTTCTGGCGGCGCTCTCCGTGTTGGGCGGCGCTCTCAATTTGCCCGGCGTTCATACACTGGAACACTGGCTGGAACATACTGTTGAATTGGTTGAACATGAAGGTCAGGTTGCATCCTGGTTGGAAGTTTCCTGGGGCGGCTTGAACCCGTATGTGGCATTGATCTCAACCGTCCTCGCCTTGCTTGCCATTTTCATTTCCTGGCTCATCTATGGACGCAACCCGCTCAAGGTGGGACAGATCGATCCGTTGAAGAAGCCGCTCGGTGCGATCTTTACCGGCATGGAAAACAAATGGTTCGTGGATGAGATCTATCAAGCCATCATCCTCACACCCTATACCAAGATCTCCTACTTCCTCGCGGACGTGATCGACTGGCAGTTCTGGCACGACTTTGTCCACGAGACCGTCATCGCAGGCACGTATAACTGGGTCAGCAACATCGCCCTCAATGATTATGCCGATCAAAAAGGCATTGATGCCTTCGCGAACTGGTTGGGTACCGCCACACAAAGTTTTTCAGCGACCCTCCGCAAGGTCCAGAATGGATTCGTGCGCTCGTACGCGCTGTCCGTTTTAATGGGTGTCGTTTTGATTTTAGGTTATCTCATACTTAAGTAGTCCAAAGTCAAAAGCCTGCCCTGAGCTTGTCGAAGGGTCGGACCTTTGACCCGCGACGATTTTGCATTCGAGGATAGAACATGGAATTTCTTTTGCAACCGCTTACTCTACTGACATTCTTCCCGCTCCTGGGCATCTTGATCTTGTTGTTCATTCCCAGCGATAACAAGAATGCTCTGCGCTGGACAACCCTCGGCGTGACATTGCTCACGTTCGGCATTTCCATTTGGGTGCTGACGATGTTCAACGCGTCGAACCCAAGCCTGCAGCTGGTCGCCAAATACGACTGGATCACTGTGGCTGGCTGGAACATCCAATACCATCTTGGTATTGATGGCTTGAGCATTCTGCTGGTTTTGCTCACCGCGTTCCTGACGCCGATCTCGATCCTCTCCACGTGGACGGCTGTCGAAGAGCGTGTCAAAGATTTCATGATCTTCTTCCTCTTGCTGGAAGTGGGCATGCTGGGTGTCTTCCTCGCGCAGGATCTGTTCCTGTTCTACATCTTCTGGGAATTCACGCTCGTGCCGATGTACTTCCTCATCGGCATCTTCGGCGGACCGCGCCGCATCTACGCCGCAGTGAAGTTCTTCCTGTATACGATGGCTGGTTCCATCTTGATGTTGCTTGCCATTTTGTGGCTCGGCATTTACGGGCAGACCTTCTCCGTTCCCGATCTCATTGCGCAACATAATATCCCTGCCAACATTCAATGGTGGCTCTTCCTCGCATTCACAGCCGCATTCGCCATCAAAGTCCCGATGTGGCCCCTGCACTCGTGGCTGCCCGATGCCCACGTCGAAGCGCCAACCGCTGGTTCAGTTATCCTGGCGGGTGTTTTGCTGAAGATGGGTACCTACGGTTTCCTGCGTTTCAACCTTGCACTTTTCCCTGAAGCATCGGTCAAAGCCGCTCCATGGATCGCGCTCTTTGCGACCATCGGCATCATCTATGGCGCGGCGGTTTCCTACGCTCAAGCAGACGTGAAGAAATTGGTCGCCTATTCATCTGTAAGTCACCTGGGATTTGTCATGCTCGGCTTGTTCGCAATGAATGAAGCGGGCATTGCCGGTGCGATCTTGCAGATGATCAACCATGGACTCAGCACCGGTGCCTTGTTCTTGCTCGTTGGTATGATCTACGAACAGACTCACACCCGTGAGATCAAAGTCTATGGCGGGTTATGGAAGATCACCCCGATCTTCGGTTCGATCATGCTTATCGTCTCACTTTCTTCGATGGGCTTGCCCGGTCTGAACGGCTTCGTGGGTGAGTTCACCATTTTGCTTGGAGCGTTCGGTTCAAAAGCCATTGGCAGTGCCTGGTACGCCTCGATCTCCGCGCTCGGCGTGATCATGGCGGCTGTCTATATCCTCTACATGTTCCAGAAAATGTTCCTTGGACCCGAGGGCTCGATCGTGGAAGAGGTCAAGAAGCACGGACACGCTCTGCGCGACCTCAATGCCCGCGAGCTTATCACCATCATCCCTCTGCTCATCTTCATTTTCTGGATCGGTCTGTATCCCGCGCCGTTCTTCAACTTGATCGCGCCTGCTGTTAATCATCTCGTGTCAACATTGCCATTACCGTAGATACTTGGTGGTTGAGTAGCCCCGTGCTCGTCGGGGCATATCGAAACCACTTCTTACAACTAAACATGAAATAACATGTATGTGGTCTCGACCACCATATGAAACAAAAAGTAAAAAAATAATCTGTGGCTAAAAGTGAATCGCTATGACTCAACTTGACTTCCAAACCATTCTCCCCTATACCCTTCTCACCGCATGGGCTTGTGTCCTGTTACTTGTCGATCTCTTCATACCGAAGGACCGCAAGGGCATCACAGCCCTGCTCGCGGCATTGGGGCTGGCGATCACCCTCGGCTTTACGCTCGCCCAGATCGGCACAGAGCGCGCTGCCTTCAACAATATGGTCGTGCTCGATGGCTTCTCAACCTTCATCAACGCCCTCCTGCTTGTCAGTGGTTTGCTTGGGGTTGCCCTCGCCTACGGGTATGTCAAACGCATGGGTATCGAACGCGGCGAATATTACACGCTCCTGCTCTTTAGCGTGACCGGTATGATGCTCATGGCACAAGCCGCGGACCTCATCATGGTCTTCCTCGCGCTCGAGCTCCTGTCCATCCCGCTGTATGTGTTGGCCGCATTCGCGCAACCCAAAACAGAATCAGAAGAAGCTGGCATGAAGTACTTCCTGCTCGGCGCTTTCTCAACCGGATTTGTCGTCTACGGCATCGCCCTCATCTTCGGTGCGACTGGTTCAACGAGTCTTGCTGCCATCGTTGCCTCCGCTTCATCCACAAGCTCAGGCCTGCTCCTAACCATCGGCGCTGCCCTCCTCCTGATCGGATTCGGCTTCAAGGTCGCAGCCGTGCCCTTCCACATGTGGACTCCTGACGTGTATCAAGGCGCACCGACTTCAGTGACTGCGTTCATGTCATCGGGCGCCAAGATCGCGGGCTTTGCGGCTTTGTTGCGTGTGTTTGCAACCGCGTTCCCATCCATCGCAACCGATATGACAGGTGTGCTCTGGGCGCTCTCTGCGTTGACTATGATCGTCGGCAATGTCATCGCCGTATCCCAAACAGACATCAAACGCCTGTTGGCATATTCCAGCATTGCCCACGCGGGTTACATCCTCATGGCGTTTGTGCCGTATGGCAATCCTGATGTACGCAATGTCTCCATCGCGGCGGGACTCTTCTATCTCGTCACCTATGCCATTACCAACTTCGGCGCATGGGGCGTTGTGATTGCGCTCGAAAAGAAAGAGGGCAAAGGGCTTGCTATCGAAGACTATGCCGGTCTCGGCAGGAAACATCCCGTCCTCGCAGCTGCCATGACTGTCTTTATCCTCTCCCTCATCGGCTTCCCGCCAACGCTCGGTATGGTGGGTAAGTTCTACCTTTTCCGCGCCGTGCTCTCCGGCGGCTTTACCGGACTTGCCGTCATCGGTGTGTTGACTTCCCTCATCTCCGCATTTTATTATTTGCGCGTCGTCGTTAATATGTACATGCGCGAAGGCGATCCTGTTGTAGAGAGCGAAACCTGGCTCAACCTATCTACTGGCGTAACCGCCCTACTAACCGTCGCCCTCAGCCTCGCGCCGGGATTTTTATTTGCCTGGGCATATGCCTCAGTGTTGAAGTTGTTCTAAAATCTGGAGTCGGTCAGCTTGCTGACTGGATTGGAATCAAAACGGGATTGTGGAAAACCACAATCCCGTTTTGATACCCTGCTACGGCTAAATCATCACCAAATCTCGAAGTTCTCAACGTGCAATAACGGATTGAGAATCTGTATCAAATTGATGGTCGGCGCGATTGCCGTAACTACCGCGATTTCCACGGCGTGTTGGCTGAAACCATTCATCGATGTAGGAAACCGTCATATGTGAATTTGAGCGGGGCTTGAACATAATGCCTGGATTCATGTATAAATAGAGAAAATTCATTTGGAGGCAACCATGACAAGTTCAACTCAATGGCGTTATGATCGATTTACCTGGAAGGAAATGAAGGAAGTACTGCACCACGACCCCCAACCGGTGGTAGCAATCCCATTCGGGACAGTCGAAGACCATGGTCCCCATCTTCCGATCTCCACAGACAACGATATCCTCGAGTCTGTGCTATGGGAATGTGGAGAGAGGGCAGGCGGTGAGATCCTCATCACACCCACCATCCCTGTGGGCCTGGATAACCATCACATGGATTTTCCCGGCACGCTATCTGTGGATATGGAAGTCTGCCTGGCTTATGTGTCGCAGGTGGCGATCTCGGTAGCGCGACATGGTTTCACCCATATCTTCATTGTAAATGGACATGGTTCCAACCAGTCCATCTGTGAGTTGGCGGCTCGTAAAGTCGTGCTCGAAACAGGGGTCATTTGCGCCAATACAACCATTAATGCGGCGGTCAACCCCGCGCTGGTGCAGGATGTGCTGGATGCTAACCGTCGGGGCGGCTGGGGCAGCGTGGGTCATGCCTGTGAATATGAAACCGCGATGATGCTGCATGCCTTCCCCGAACGGGTGCAAATGGATAAAGCCCCGCGCGACATCAGTCAACTGAAATTGAAATATTTCAACTGGGATTTTCCCGAACCCAGCGCATATTCCTGGCAGGATTGGTGGAGCCGGTTCTCAAAAGAAGGCGTATGCGGAGACGCCTCAGCCGCAACGCCGGAATTTGGAAAATTGATGTTCGAGACCACCGTCACGCGTTTCATCGAGATGGCGCGCGAATTTCAAACCATCCCCATCAAACCGCGCGTGGATCATCATTAGCTTTCAATCAAAAACGGGACTGTGCTTTATC
>JAYUGV010000039.1:0-40959 GCA_043767565.1 Anaerolineales bacterium | reverse complement strand
CGAGAGCATTAAGGCTTCAGCGACGACGGTGTAATCTGCATTCTCTGCATGAGGAACTCTGTCATCGGTAAAGCGTTTTACACCATTGAACACATCCGTAAACACTGGCTGGCAGCTTCCTGTTTGCAAAAACTGCTTGAACTCCACGCGCAAATTTCCTGCCGTGTGAAACGATAGATCAACCTTGCCAAATGAGGTCGCGCCGCGATTGAGCAGGTCCGCAAGTTCAACAGATGCTTCACAGGCTTCATGCTTTACACCACGGCGCTCGAACCATCCCAGCAAGGCTTCGGATGGACGAGTTTGAAAAATACCGAAATCTGGCACAATGCCCAAATGCTGCGTGTCTGTGCGTTCGATGAACTCGATGATCTCCGTTACCTGACGCCCTTCCAGCGGCATCGGTTGGTGAATCTCTTTACCTAACTTGATATTAAGTTCTTCTGCCAGCGGCAAGGCAAGGAGCATCACATCCAACGGAGTAGTGGAGAGCACCCGCACATTTTGAAATCCAAGCGACTTTGCTAACCGAAGGTCGTGTTTCAATCGTTCAGCACATTCTTCAATGCTCATTACATGATCGCGGAATTGCAGCACATCCATTGAGACATCCATCGTCACCGGTGTCGTCCCATATTTTTCCATCCAACTAAACCACTGCCGAATGAACGGCTCCCCCGGCTCTGGATAACGCAAAGACATCTCATCAATGATCTCGATGCCATCTGCGCCCGGCAAGTTTTCACCCACTTCGCGGATCTGACCTTCAAGATCCAACTCTTTGAAGAACTGCGTCTGTTGATAACTATACAGGGATACGCCAAGCTTCATGACTGCAACAACTCCTGCTCTCCATTAAGAGTCAACTTGTATGTCATGATATACGGCGTCTTGTCTGACCCGGTGCCTGATCCCGGCTTCGGCGGATTCTTTATCCACTCCTCATCCGTTGGCAGGTAACCATATGCAGCGAGTACACACTGTTGAAACCGGATCGTATGCACGCCGGAAGCAAGACCACCGGGCGCAGACACATGCAGGGTGGCTTCGTCGTCGTAGTCCCAATGCTCATGGACAGCACTCCGCAACTCGTCGAAGGAACGAGGCGGCATGCCGTTGATCTCAAACGTCTGCACATTGTTTGGATACTCGACACCATCCACTTCCAAAAAGTAGCCATTGTGTAGCGACAGATAGACTCCGCGATAGTTAGCATGCCGAACAGCGAGAGAAAAGCCAACAGTTTCGCCATTGTTTACATCATTATGCAAACTATTGGAACGGATAAGATAATTATCAAACACTGTGAATCTCCTTACAGGCGACCAGCCAAATCACGAGCGCCTAGCACAGCCAGTGCCACGTTTGTCAGGGTTGGGTTGCAAGCTGCCGGAGTTGGGATGACGCCATTCCCACCTACATAGACTGTGTCGTAACCCCACACCCGCAGTGATGTGTCCACAACACTTGTCATGTCATCCGTGCCAAGCCGCATGGTTCCTTGATAATGCAACGATGCACCATGCGGTAATACAACTGGTTCCAAACCGTTGATCGGTTTCCCAAGTAAAGAGCCAATGCGAGCAGCCTCTGCAACAGCTTGCGAGAGCCGCCCTTGGTCATTCGCTGTGAAGATATAGTGGATTTTGATAGAAGGCAGCCCAAAGAAATCAAGTTTCGTATCATCGAACTCAAGGTAGTCCTCAAACCGCACATCTGCCTTGCCCATAAAGACCGAACACTCCACAACTGAGCCCGGCCATACTTCGAAGCTTGCATCGACAGGAATGGGCGATGCATCCCACTGTGTGATCTGCCCGTGAAATGGGAAAGTAGGCTCGTGATAGGGAACCCAGCTCACACCTGCCAGCAGATCGATGGCACCATCACTCGCCCTGCGTGTACCTTTAATGGCGGAACGCAAAGAGGGGTCAAGCTGAATTGTGCTTGTCGTCATCGTGTGCTCATTCAGATAATGACCGAGCGCCACGGGTCGAATTCCTGATGCATAAAGAAGCTGTGGCGAGCGTAATGAGTCTGCCGCGACAACGACAAATTTTGCTCCAACTTCATATTCTCGATTCTTGCTCCGATCATGGAGCAGAACTCCATCGACATGTTCGTTACGAGTCAGTAGCCGGAGGGCAACAGTCTCAGCTCTCAGTTCGAAATCATCTCGCGCTGTCTCAAGCAGATTCCCCAACATCACGCCCGGCGCCGTCCAGTATCGCTCATTGTTTCTGCGAACATCCATCGCAAGTGGCATTGCCTGTACCAAACGATCACTGGAACGTCCTAGGTTGTAATGCGCTCCCAGAAGTTGCCTGATCTCAGCACCCAAAGGCGCGCCATCAAAGGCGTGTTGCGTAACAAGTAGAAGTCGCCGCGCTTCAGTCAGACTCTCAGCAAATACTTCTTGATCGATATGGTCACTGAGCTCTCCTTGGTATGGCCATGGACACGCTCCAGACCAATGCGCACCCATGCCGCCAACATTACTTGATAGTGCCGCAGCAGGCATGGTGTTATCAGCGTTGGTAGATTCTGGATCAAGCAACCAAGTGCCTGGTCGCGCAATAACTCCAGCAGACCTACCCCGTGAGGGAGATAACGCACGAGCAACCTGAGCCTCATAATCTGCTGGATGTGAGTTCGGTCCCTGCGAAGCAAATTGGGCAGCTACCCGCTCGCGGGGGTCTTTGATCGTCCGAACATGCTGGGCGGGCGGCTTGGACACTGCAGGTCCAGCTTCCACCATGAGCACTCGCGCATTAGGTCGATGGTCCTTCAGAATCCGGGCGTAGGTAGCCCCTGCTGGACCACTGCCCACGATAACCACATCATAGAGATCACGCATTTGCTTTGTTTCCTTATTTTGCAGAAATATTATGTTCTGTCAGCGCAATGCCATCACGCATTTCTTTGAGATCAACAGTAAGTGATAATTTACGCGTCTCAAAAAGATGCCCAAAGGTGTCCTTCAAAACATTCATCACACGTTGAGTCGCATCCTTTTGCACTTCAATCGGTCGTCCTTCACGGATTAATAATCCAACGTGCACAAAAGCATAATCAGGGCCACCGTCTGCAATGCGATATTGTGTGTGTTTGATAGCGCGGCTCTTAATGCCTTTCAGGTTGATCGCACCCGTGGCGACTACTTCCTCATGCAAACGTGCCAGCAACGGCTGGACGTCAACTTCAATATTGTCAGTGTATTCAAGGGTTAGATGAGGCATGGAATTCTCCTTACTCTTCCACAGGTGGCGTACCATGTGTGTGGAATGTTGAGATGGTTGGCAAACCCCAAGCCTGTCCCTTCTTGCGCTCGGCTTGACTCCAGATGATCGGTTTCCAATCAGGTGCCAGAATCAGGCGCGCGCCAGCGTTAGCAATTTCAAAACGATTACCGCCTGGCTCATATACATACAAAAAGAATGTTTGGTTGATAGCATGTTTGTGCGGACCTGTTTCAATGAAGACACCATGTTCCAAACAAATATCTGCGGCGCGTAAGATGGCTTCACGGCTGTCCACAGCGTAAGTGAAGTGATGTAGGCGTCCGTTTGAACCAGTCCAATCCTCAGCGATTGCTATATCATAGGACTTATTCGTAAATGTAATCCACGAAGCTTTTTCAGAGCCATCATCAAAGATGATCTGTTCGGAGAGACGCCCGCCGAGTACCTCTTGAAAAAAGATACGTGTAGATCGAACATCCGCCGCAAGAATGTTGATGTGATCCAATCGTCGCAAACCCACACCGTGATCAGAATAACGAGATGCCTGATTCTTCAGCGCAGGCTTTAAATCCGCCGAAGCTTGATACCACTCCGTCTCGTAATAGATTTCCAAGTTGTGTTTATCAGGGTCAGTGAAACAATACGCAGGACCATGTCCAACATTATTTTCCTTCCAGCCTTTGCCTAAGCCTGCTTTTTCAATGGCTTCGACACGGCGTTGCAACGCTTGTGGGCTTGAAGCGCGCAAAGCATAATGTCCCAAACCAGGTTTTGCAGAGGCCGTCAGTTGTAGCGAATGATGTTCATAGTCGTCCCAACCCCGAAGGTAAACTGAATCGCCTTCTCGTCCGCTTTCGTACATTCCCATCACGTCCACAAAAAAACGCAGGCTCTCTTCAGGCTTGGGAGTCAGCAATTCCACATGAGCGAGATGAGCAATATCGAAAATGGGTTCAGCTTGAGTTGTCATTTCTTATTTCCTTCCACATAGGCACGCAGACCGTGCAAGTCATAAGAGGTTTCTCCTGCCAACAATTTTTTGCGCAGGCTCGCTTCTTTGACGAGTCTTTCTTCAGAGGCTTTGAGTACTTCATCCACGCGCTCTCTCTTGACACAAACTGCGCCATCTACATCCAACACAAGGATATCGCCTGTTGAAATATTTGTTCCACCAACCATGAATGTTTTGTTGAGCTCACCAATCTTGGTTTTTGTCGCACCTCTCACACGGATGAAACGTGTCCAGATGGGCAGACCCAACTCGACCAACTCGCTTACATCCCGAACCGAGGCATCTACCAGAATCGCCGCTGCTTTCTTGACCTTGACCTGTGTCGCCAACAACTCACCAATGAGAGCAACTGGAGCTGCTTCTGGCATGGACAATACCAGCACCTCCCCAGGTTGGATCTGTTCGATGACGGCATGAACCATCAGGTTGTCATCCTGTCCACATAGCGCAATACGCGCAGGACCTGCCACACGGCTGTTCGGTATCAGTTGAATGAGCGGGATGTCAATCAACCCTTCACGTCCTGAGGCTTCATACACCGTTGCCACGCCAAGTTCACTTAAACGAGCAATGTCATTTGTATTCATAAACTTGATACCACCCACGGCAATGTCCGAGAGTGCGCTTCCGCAAATTTGATTTCTGCATTACCTGAGATCCTGCGCGCATGGTTGGCGCGACGCGTAGCGAGTTCGGAATAATATTTATGCAAATAACCTTGTGCTTTCATCGCGTCCATCGCTTTGGTTTTCTTTTCCATGACTGATGTAATATCCACGAACACGTTCGGTTTGAAGTCGCATAGCTCAGGCTGATGCGGTTCAAAGAAATACAGATCAGGCGGCGTGATGCGGCTGAATGCACTGGCAACCCCGGCACCAGTAGATAAGAGCCGCGCCTTTTGCACCATCTGCGATGCGACTGGATGGTCAGGATTGAACGGGTCAACAGGGTTGTGGGTGAGAACAATATTCGGCGCAAAATCTTGCAAGATGCCAATTAATTGCTCAATTGCTGCATCAGTCATGTTCAATGGATAATCGCCCAAATCGAGACAGCGAAACTCCGCACCGACTGCTTCTGCCGCCGCCTCTGCCTCTTCGTGACGAATCCGCTTCACGTTCTCGACTGTTTGATTTAGCTCCTTCCATAATTCGCCTGATTCGCCTCTCTCACCATACGAGAGAGCAATAACGCTAGCACTTCCACCCTGCGATGTGATGGTGGCAATGGTCCCCGCTGCGCGCCAGACAAAATCGGCGGAATGTGCACCAACTACCAATATTTTTTTGGTCATGTGTTTTTCTCCATAAGTTCGTTCAATCTATCCACAGATGCCTGACTTGTAAAAGCAGAAACACCAATCGAATCCAACATCTCGACCACTGCCTTCATCTCATCCATCCTGCGCTTCGCATGTTTGATACTGCCACTGACAAAGCGATCAATCATCGGCTCGTCGTAAATGATCTTCAACATTTGCTCGCGGGCATATTCGGTCATGTTAAGTTTTTCTGCCGCTTCCAAACACTCGACGATCACGGCGGCGACACCCTTATACATAATACTTCTCACCAATTTGTGTGTTGCTGCATTCCCCGCTTCATGATCTAAATATGTGACAGGCATCCCCAAGGGAATCATTTTCTGCGAAAATTTCTCCGCCCCGTTCCCAGAAGCATAGACTTGTGTGCGCAAGCCTTTCGGTGGTACGGGGTCCATCAGAGCGGCGTCAACGAACAAGGCGCCTGTTTTCTCAATGATGGGAGCAATATCGCGTTTGAGTTGAGGTGCTGCTGTGTTCAAATCTGCATAGAGCTGGCTTGGCTTGAGCATGGGAGCCACCTCCTTTGCAACCTCAATTGCAACGGAAGCCCAATTGACGCTGAGAATGATATCGGCTCCAGATACCGCCTCTGGATTACTGGAGGCAAAATCCAGACCCTCGGGAAGATTGCGTGGTGCAGGATCCCAGCCACGCACCTGAATCCCCTCGGCGATCAGATCGCGGGCGAGTGTGCCTCCAGCTTCACCAATTCCTAAGATTGAGATGATCATACTCATTGTCCATGTATTCAGGGATTCGAGAGAACAAGGTTGTTCTCTTATCGCCAAGAGTACACGTATTTCTCTTCTGGAGCAATTCAATCTTTGTTACAATGTATTCCATTTCGGAATACATCAGAGGACTTCATGGATATCAAACAAGTTGAATATTTTATCTCTATCGTAGAGACCGGGTCCTTCAGCCTTGCGGCGGAAGAGCTGTACGTTTCCCAATCTTCCCTCTCCAAACAGATCATAGCGCTGGAGAAAGAACTGGGTATCAAATTGTTTGACCGCAGCCAACGAAAAATCGCACTGACCGAGGCAGGGAAAACTTTTCATAAACACGCTTTAAAAATCAAAGAGAATTATCGATCCTTGCAGGCTGAGCTGGGCGAATACAAAAAGGCAACGCCCTCCTTGAGGGTTGCAGCTATCCCTGTAATCGCCCAATATGGGATTACGTCCTACGTTGCCCAATTTCAGAAGGCGTATCCCCACATACATTTCACAATAGATGAACGCCTGGCTTCGACTGCTTTACCCGCTCTCAGTCAACACAAGTATGATCTCGCTTTTGCGCGTGACTACAATATCGATTCAGATGTATTGTCTAGCCTTCCATTAATGACTGATAAATTAATAGTGGCTTTGTCATGCGAGCATCCCTTTTCAGGAAGGAAATCCATTTCTTTGGCAGATCTTTATAATGAAAATTTCATCATGTTCAATCAAGGGACGCTGATGCACGAGTTGTCCATGAACGCCTGTAAATCAGCAGGTTTCGAACCAAGAGTTTTTTATACCGCTTCGCGCGCGACAAGTATTATCGGCATGGTGTCATCGAACAGCGGGGTGGCACTAATAATGGAAAAAGTCCTCAATTATTATCATCGCTCCGATGTTGTCGCGATCCCTTTGGATCAATCGATTGAAAGCAAAATCATCCTTGCTTACCCAAAAGACAGGAAATTATCTAAATCCGCCCGAATATTCCTGGATTACATGAAAAAACAGATCGACCAGTAATCGTTCCTGTTTTAATTAAACTCTTCGTACAGCAGATGCACACGAACAGGCTTTTGTGTATCGTTGCACTGCCACACGGGCAAGGATTCCTCACAGCGATCCATTGAACGCCTGTTGAGAATGTAAGCAAAACTTTTAGTAAATTTGTTACACTCTGCTATAATCAAAGAAGAATTATTCAACTCACTGAGCGCCCTAGTAGTTACGCGTCGCTGTTTCTAACCCCGTCGGGACCGCAAGGGTTAACTTCTGATCTAATCATACACTGCAGTAGGAGGGGGTCCCCTCCCAAGTGTCAAAAGAACTGAAGTAAGTACTTCGGTTCTTTTGTTCGTGTTGTGCGTACCCTTTTGGCATGTAAATTATTTTTGTCGAATCTCCCCTAACAACAAGTCCGCAATTGTTACGTGTTACCTAGGGATAATCGCCTTGTTTTAATTGGATCGAGTTCGAGTCTTGGATTGTTTGCTGTTCATCGATCTACCTTTTCAGAAAATTTTTCATCCTTTGATATTAATCTATAAGTAAGTATAATAAATTTCAACTCTAGAAACTAGGGCATGTATATTTACGGGTAAGGAGCAACCATGTCAGAGGAACGATTTGTCTCACGCGGTTTTCTCGGCAAGCGGCGCGGAGGGGGGAAAAAGGATCGTATCCCGCCCGGTCAATATCTCACCACTGATTTCCCTGTCCTGTCAGCGGGGCCCACCCCACGTACATCTCTCGATCGGTGGACTTTCACCATTGACGGTCTCATCAAGGAGAAGGTCATATGGACATGGCAGGAATTTCTCAAGCTTCCCATGCAGAAATATGTCGTGGATATTTCCTGCGTAACCAAGTGGACGCATCTTGACATGAAGTGGGAAGGCGTCAGCCTCGATACGCTTCTTGAACACGCTGAGATTGATCGCAAAGGTGCGTTCGTCACGGCTTATAGCGATGGCGGTTACACCACTAACATTCCCCTCACAGACATAATCAACGGTCAGTCATTTATCGCATTGAAATATGATGATAAGCCACTCGCGCCCGAACATGGCGGACCGGCGCGCATGGTTGTGCCGCATCTATATTTTTGGAAGAGTGCCAAATGGGTACGAGGCATTTACCTTATGGAAAAGGATAAGCCTGGTTTCTGGGAAACCGCGGGGTATCACAATCACGCGGATCCGTGGAAAGAACAGCGGTATTGGAATGATTAGGTGAGATATGAAACAAATCCTCGACTGGCAAATCGCTTCCGTCACGAACATCAAGCCTGAGACAGCCCAAGTCAAATCGTTTACGCTGACACTCCCATCGTGGATACGTCACCGCGCCGGACAACATTACGATCTCCGTTTGACGGCAGAAGATGGCTATCAGACTCAACGGAGTTATTCAATCGCATCTGAACCAGAACGTGAAGGTGAAGTGGATATGACCGTGGAGCGCATCAACGATGGTGAAGTCTCAACATATCTACATGATGTACTCATCAGAGGGGATCGAATCGAAGTGCGCGGACCAATCGGCGGCTACTTCGTTTGGGAGGCGGGACTGTCGCCCGCGCCGTTGCTATTGATCGCAGGCGGATCAGGCGTTGTGCCGCTCATGTCGATGTTACGTCACCGCGCTGCGGCAGGTGAAAATAATGCGACGGCTCTACTCTATAGTTCACGCAATTTTGAAGATATTATCTATTTCAATGAATTGGAAAATTTACGCCAAGCAAACAACGGACCGCAAATCTTCCACACGTTGACCCGTTCGCAACCCGTGGATTGGAAAGGCTATTCGCGCCGTATGGATGAGGAAATGCTAAGAGAAGTGGCAGTCCCATTGGGTGAAGCCGTTCAAGTCTTCATCTGCGGACCGACGCTGATGGTCGAATCCGCTGCGAATATTTTGGTCAAGATGGGAATCGATTCGAACCAAATCCGTACCGAACGTTTTGGTCCTTCTGGAGGATGAGATGGAAGAGATGACAGATATCAACCGCGAATTGATGCTGGATGCAAATGCAACGGCTGGCTTGCTCTATGAAATCTTTGGCGTGGAAATGACCGCCGAGCCCACGGAATGTGCCAACTGCGGCAACGAAGCGGAGATGGGCACTCTGCTGGCATTCGTGCACGGACCGGGGATCGTCCTGCGCTGCTCTGGGTGTGAAAATGTTGTCGTCCGGATCGTCAAAACACCGGATGCTATTTATCTCGATGCGCGCGGCGCGGTGTATCTGAAGATCCACAATAAATAATTTGATTTAGTCCAGCGATTTACTCACGAAAAGGGTTTAATTTAATCTAGTACCTGAAACCCGATTTCTTTTATGGATTGAAAGAAACCATGTATGTACATGTAGATGAAGTCTCACTGATATATTCCCTTCGAGAAGGTGATGAGGCCGCATTTACCTGGCTTGTGGAAACGTATCATCCATCGCTAGTACGGCTCGCTCGCCTGTTTGTCCAAGAAGAGTCAGTAGCAGAGGAATTAGCGCAAGAAACGTGGCTCGCAGTATTAATGGGATTAAATCATTTTGAAGGCCGCTCAAGTTTGAAGACCTGGATCTTCACTATACTGACAAATAAAGCTAAGACGCGCGGTCAGCGCGAGAAACGTTCGGTTGTTTTCTCGGATTTGGAAGATGTCGCATCAGACTTATCGACAGTCAGCTCTGATCGATTTAATCCTGATACCGCTGAAAGATCGCCCAACCATTGGGTTAAGGACCTCAAACCTGTTTCTTGGATCGGGATGCCGGAAAACCTGCTCGTTTCACAAGAGACTATGAAATTGATTAGTCAGACAATTGAGGCTTTGCCAGAGAATCAGAGAATAGTCATTACCCTCCGTGATACAGACGAACTATCCTCCGCTGAGGTCTGTAACGTTTTGGGGATTTCAGAGACTAATCAAAGAGTGCTTCTCCATCGCGCCCGTGCGAGGGTCCGTCAGGCGCTGGAAGATTATCTGCAACCGGAGAATTAATGGAAGAACAGATGACATGTAAGGAATTGGTGGAATTGGTGACTGAGTATCTCGAGGGAACCCTGCCTGAGGATCTCCGCCTGCGTATGGAGCAGCACTTATCAGGGTGCAGCGGCTGTACTAATTATCTGGAGCAAATGCGCCAGACGATTCGTCTGACTGGCCAACTGAAAGAGGAGAGTCTAACGCCACCGCAGCGGGATGATTTGTTGCGGATGTTCCGCGGTTGGAAGAAGAACTGATTTGCCAAGCCAGGCGGGTGTGAGCGCTGTGAAGTTTTCCCAGCGCTTTTTTGTTGTAACTGGAGAGAATCATCAAAGACGGTATTTCTAGTGAATAGGTCCAGGCAATATGGTCCCCCAAGATATGTCTGGAAAACCAGAGATAAAAAATGGTCGTGAGGTGCTAGCATGACTGACACATTGGAAAATCAACGACTGCGGCAGACCACCGCTGGCAAAGAGAGTTGGAAACATTGGGGCCCGTATCTTTCCGAGCGCGCGTGGGGAACGGTGCGCGAGGATTACAGCGGAAGCGGCGACGCCTGGAATTACTTTCCTCATGATCATGCACGTTCACGTGTCTACCGCTGGAATGAGGATGGTTTGGGCGGCATCAGCGATGATGAGCAGCGCCTTTGTTTCGCGCTCGCAATTTGGAACGGGCAGGATGCAATTCTCAAGGAACGCCTTTTTGGATTGACAAACTCGGAGGGAAATCATGGCGAGGATGTAAAGGAATACTATTTTTATCTCGATTCCACACCAACACATTCGTATATGAGGATGCTCTATAAATATCCACAGCGTGCGTTCCCATATGCTGAGCTTGTTGATGCAAATCGCCAGCGCAGCCGAGACGCGTCCGAGTACGAGTTGTTCGACACGGGGCACTTCAATGAGAATCGTTATTTCGATATATTCATCGAATACGCCAAGGCAGATGCAGACGATATTTTGATTCGCATCACCGCGTTCAATCGCGGACCCGATGCTGCGCACTTGTCTCTTTTGCCAACGCTTTGGTTTCGCAATACATGGAGTTGGGGCTGGGAACATGAAAAGATGAAACATCCTTCGCTGAGGGAAGTCTTATCGGAAAAAGATGTCAAATGGATGGAAGTGAATCACGAAACACTGGGGAAGTATGGATTGGCTTGTGAGGGCGCGGAAGCTTTGATATTTACCGAAAACGAAACGAATATGGAAAGACTTTACGGTTTGCCCAACGCAACGCCTTATGTCAAAGACGCGTTTCATAATTATGTCATTGAGAGACATAAAGAGTTGGTTAATACCAAACAAGTGGGGACAAAAGCTGCGGCGGTGTATCAGAGCACTGTGGCGGCGGGAGAATCTGTCAGCGTAAGATTAAGACTGATGAAAAAGGATCCAGCTCAAGCTTCGCGCGAGGCGGCGTTCAAATCCTTCGATGAAATATTTGCTAAACGTCGATCCGAAGCGGATGAGTTTTATGCAAATCTTCAACCATCGTCTTTATCAGACGATGAACGCACCGTGCAACGTCAGGCTTTTGCGGGGATGTTGTGGTCGAAGCAGTTTTATTATTACAACATGGAGGAATGGTTGAGCGGCGATCCCGGACAGCCCGCGCCGACTGCCGAACGCAAAAAAGGACGCAACCGCGAATGGCGGCACTTGAACGCACATGACATTATTTCGATGCCGGATAAATGGGAATATCCCTGGTTTGCCGCTTGGGATCTGGCTTTTCACTGTGTCCCACTCGCGCTGTTGGATCCGGAGTTTGCCAAAGAGCAATTGCTTTTATTGGGGCGTGAATGGTATCAACATCCGAACGGGCAGGTGCCCGCGTATGAATGGGAATTCGGCGATGTCAACCCGCCGGTGCTGGCGTGGGCGGCATGGCGTGTTTATAAGATCGATGAAAAACAACATGCTAAAGGCGACCAATTATTTTTGGAACGCGTCTTTCACAAGTTGTTGTTGAATTTTACCTGGTGGGTCAATCGCAAGGATGCCGAAGGGCTGAATGTTTTTCAAGGCGGCTTTTTGGGCTTGGATAATATTGGTGTGTTTGATCGCAGCGCACCATTGCCCACAGGCGGCCGAATCGAGCAAAGCGACGGCACGAGTTGGATGGGTATGTTTTGTTTGAATATGATGACCATTGCGCTGGAACTGGCTATTGGGAATCCTGCGTACGAAGACATTGCCACCAAGTTCTTCGAGCATTTTCTGTATATCGCCGAGGCAATGAACAATATCGCCGGCGAAGGCATCTCGTTGTGGAATGAGGAAGACGAATTCTTTTATGATGTTTTGCATCTGGGCGAGGGCAACAATACGTCGCTCAAATTACGCTCGATGGTGGGGCTGATTCCGCTTTTCGCAGTGACCACCATTGAGCCGAGTCTGCTCAACAAGGTCACGGATTTTAAGCAACGGCTGGAGTGGTTTCTCGGTCATCGCCCCGACCTGGCAAAACTAGTCTCTCACTGGCAGGAAGAAGGCACGGGTCAACGCCGTTTGCTGGCGATTCTACGCGGTCATCGTATGAAGCGTGTGCTGTATCGCATGTTGGATGAAAACGAATTTTTGTCGCCCTATGGGGTACGCGCGCTTTCGCGAGTCTATTCCGACCAACCTTATACGCTACACGTGGATGGAACTGAATATCGTGTGTCATATCAACCCGCTGAATCCGATAGTGGACTGTTCGGCGGCAACTCCAACTGGCGCGGTCCGATTTGGTTTCCCGTGAATTACCTCATTGTCGAATCGCTTCAACAATTCCATCACTATTACAGCGACGACTTTCTCGTGGAATGTCCCACCCATTCAGGCCGGAAAATTACTCTGAACCAAATTGCAGATGATCTTTCGCATCGCATGATAGACATCTTCCTGCGGGACTCGCGTGGACGCCGTGCGGTCTTTGGTGGCAATGAAACTTTTCAGAATGACCCGCATTGGCGCGACTACATCCCCTTCCACGAATATTTCCACGGCGATAACGGCGCTGGGATTGGCGCGAGTCATCAAACTGGATGGACGGGACTCGTGGCAAAGTTGATTCAACAGCAGGGCGAGCATTATGAGGCAAAGTAATTTGCATACCTACAGAGATTCGTCCAGCCACTTCATTCTTCTTCATTAGACAAACCCCGAACACAGCTTTCGTATTTGATCTACTGAATGATCGAATGCAGGTTATCCATGTGGATGCATTCATGATCGGGGAAGTGGATAGACTTTCGCCCAGCCAGAATATAAATAAGCATGGCACCTTTACCCCGCACCTCGATTTCGCCTCTAGTTTGGAATTCGAATTTGTCCTTCAAATATTCGTACGTTTGAGCAGTCATTTGAATAGTATTTGGCTTGCCATGGGATTGCATCCGACTGGCAGTGTTCACTGTATCGCCCCAGAGATCGTAATTGAATTTGTTTCTTCCAATCACTCCCGCTACCACGGGACCGGTGTGAATGCCGATACGCAATTGCAGAGAACGATCTGTCAACTTGGGAAATTCTTCGAGGATGTCTAAAGCAGCGTTCGCAACAGCTTCTGCATGATCATCGTTTGGAATTGGCAACCCGCCGGCCGCCATGTAGGCATCGCCCATCGTTTTGATTTTCTCCAAACCGTGTTTCTCCACAATCGAATCAAATTTGAAAAAGATGCTATTGAGCATATTTACCAATTCAACCGGCGGGATCGTCGAAGCCAGCGGCGTAAAGTTGGCAATATCCACGAACAGGACAGTTGCTTCATCGAATTGATCAGCAATGACTTTTTCCCCTTCCTTCAAACGACGGGCAATGGGCGCGGGTAAGATATTCAAAAGAAGTTTCTCAGAGCGTTCTCGTTCAACTTCAAGATCATGTTCCCGTTTTTTGCGTTCATCTGTTTCATGTTTGAGGCGTAAAACCGACCGCACTCTGACATTCAGTTCATCCTTGATCGGCGGCTTCTGGATGTAATCCATCGCGCCTGCATCAAAAGCATCGGAAAGGTCTTTGATCTCTGCGCTTGTCGTAACCATGATGATGGGAATATCCCGCCTGTGCTGGCTACTTACTCATCCACCAGCCTTTTGAGAAATTGAAACGAGAATTTCGCTGGCCCATATACTTTTTCAGTTCACCCTTGTATGTATAGCGTTGGATACGCGCTTGAAGCCAGAGGTGGAATTTGCTCGTCTGGCTACTCCTAGACAAGTATGAGAAGAGAGCAAAATACAATGATATGCTCCTATCCTATCGTTTTGTCACAAAAGTCTGGGCGGATGAGCCAGTAGCCAGCAAAGTAGAAAGAAGCCCTCGTTTTTGACGAGGGCTTCTTTCTACTTTGCTTTGTATTGACGTTGTTTCATAATCTGCTTGCCAATCTCGCGGACAGATTTCTTTGGCAAGAGTTTCTTGCGGTTGCGCGTATAATCCCCCTGCCCCGATTCGTATTGTTGAAGAAAGCGAATCGCTCCAGCGGGTCCAAGCTCGCGTAACAAGGCCTCAAAGCCAACGGTGCGAATTTCATAAAGGGTAAGGGTTTCAGTTGTCATCTCAATACCTCTTCCAGCCATGTCACTGGATTCACTACAACGAAGGAAAACATTTTTTTATTTCGATTTGCAATCTTCTGCATGTTGTCATCAGTGGTCAGGAAAACATCCACTTTTGCGTTTTCAGCAGATGCAAGATGGATTGCGTCGTAACTGTCAAAGCCTGATGCTACCAGTTTTTCTGCCTGTGTCAAAATCTTTTCGGTCATCGCAACTACTTGATGTGATTGTCCAGCCAAAAGCAATAACCGTTCTTTGCGCTCAACATCCTCAGTTTGTCCAAGTTCATAAACCAGAACATCACTGCCGATCCATTCCCATTCACGCTGATGAAGTTTCTGCAATATCAGTGAAATTGCTTCCGCTTCCAAACGAACGCGGGCTTGGCGTTGATCATCAAATGGACGATTCAAACAGCAGGCATCAAGATAAATCTTCATTGTGAATTAAGTATAGCATGATTTAAATGATGAAATGAACATCTTTGTCTGAGAGAGGGAAGGGATGACGGAAGCCCTTCCTGCCCTGTGCTGGCACTTAGGTCATACGCTTCGGGAATATAAAAAAAGGCGAATATCCCTTTAAAACAAGTAAATGTATGAGAGACAGCGATTATTTACAAAAAATGAATCTTGCAGAGTTATCAGAATACCAAATATTCAAGAGTAATGAGATGCCTTACAGGATTAATGAGAATTGCTCCGTCAGACCTATAACCCTAGGGTCGTAGGTTCGACTCCTGATTCCGCGCAGATTAAAATAACGTGAATAATGGATAAGGAGCGGGGTTCACTTTATGGGTAAACTCTAGGTGCAAACCAAAAAGCACTTGAAAGGAATCCCGCGCCATGAGTTTACTCGAATTATTTGTAAGTGTAGATGATTTTTGCCAGATTTTTCTGCCAGTCTGGGAAAAGCAACTACTAGCCGATGGCAGTAAAAAACGTTGCCGCGCCGGACAATTACGGATCAGTGAGATCATGACGATCCTGATTTACTTTCATCAATCGCATTATCGGAATTTCAAAGCGTATTATACCGAACATGTCTGCCAACAACTCAAAGCTGAATTTCCAAATCTGGTGAGCTATGAACGCTTTGTTGTCTTGATGCCTTCGGTATTGGGACCTTTGAGTGCCTACCTGAAAAGTCTGTACGGAAATTGCAGTGGTATTTCTTTTGTTGATTCAACCGCCTTGGAGGTGTGCGATCCTCATCGTATCCATAACCACAAAGTTTTTGAAGGAGTTGCCAAGCGTGGTAAAGGCTCGATGGGCTGGTTTTTTGGTTTGAAACTGCACCTGGTCGTGAATGATCGTGGCGAGATCCTGGCTTGTCAGATTACACCCGGCAATATCGATGACCGCAAACCGGTTCCAGCACTTTGCAAACGCTTATTCGGCAAACTCGTCGCAGATCGTGGTTATATTTCTCAGCCTTTGTTCGAGCAATTGTTAGAAACCTTCAATGTTCAACTCATCACACGCCTCAAGAAGAATATGAAAAATCGGCTCATGGCTTTGATTGACAAGTTGCTCTTGCGTAAGCGCGCCATCATCGAAAGTGTCGTTGATCAACTCAAAAACATTTCTCAAATTGAACATACTCGCCACCGTAGTCCACTCAACGCCTTCATCAATATTATCGCCGGATTAATTGCTTATTGCCATCAACCCAAGAAACCATCTTTGAATATTATCCCGGCTGGCTTGCCTTTGCTGGTCGCCTAACCATTATTCACGTTAAAATAAAACAAGCACTCGAAAGTGCCTGTTTTTATAGCGGGGGCAGGGTTTGAACCTGCGACCTTCGGGTTATGAGTGTCTGTCCTGTATCGCTGACCTTCCAGCTTTAGGTAACGATTTTAGGTGAGTATTGCGGTTTAGGATTCTAAAGAGCCTATAGAGTTTTGGTTGTCAAAACCAACAACCATCATGGGCTTTATAACATGGACAGAACATTTATGCAATACGATCGTTGATGACTTTGTAACTATTCATCCATCATCCAAACATACAAACTCTTCGGTCCATGCACACCAAGTGTGACCGTCAACTCAATATCGGCAGTGCGGCTGGGACCAGTGATGAAGACCAGATAATTACTATCCTTAGCATCGGCAAACACTTGATGCATATCCGCGCGCAGCATTTCAGGGCGGACAATGGCTAGATGGACGCGAGGCAGAAGTGAAACAGTGCGCGGCTTTTCAAATGAGGAACTCAAGACAAGTGTCCCTGTTTCAGGAAGAAGAGAATCGGCTTCGGTAATTCCGAGATCGCATTGTGCTATTTTGTGTTTGTCTGCATTCGGTGAGATCAAGTCCACCCCCAGGGAGCTGAGAATTTCTTTAATGCCCAATTGCTTGAGATGAGGAGTTGCCCACGCTGTCGCTTTGTGGATATTTTGTTCGGTGACCAGAGTCTTCAACGCAGAAACGGCGTCAGTGGGAGAAAGTTTTTGTCCAACGCCAGAAAGCTTTTTGATTTCATCAAGGAAACGTGCAACCTCAGAGTCCACTGATTCGGGGAGACGCGGCTCGTAGATATCAGGTCGCAGGCTGAGGGGAGATTGAGCAGTGCGCCCTAAAGAGCGGCGAATGCTTTCGAGTACGGGATTGGTCATCTTGTGGATTCCGTTTCTTTGGCAGAGCGCACATTCCACCACCTTCTGAATGTGGCAGTGAAAGGTGGCAGTGGACGAACCTTCGTCCAACGATTAAGCGGATAAGGCATTCCCGAGAGCCAATTATTTTTGCGGAAGAATGGATTGATGCTCGGTAGCAGTCGCGCACCTAAGCGATAGATCCAATTCCAAGCAAGTGCTAATGAAGCAAGGTTGGCAATGGCACGAATTGGAGTAGATATAGATGCTGTAGAAAATTCATCGCCTTCGGCAACGCGGCGCCGAAGATGACGCAGGATGGTCGGAATGGGAATTTTGACCGGGCAAACATCGGCACATGCACCGCAAAGTGTAGAAGCATATGGCAGTTCGCGCGTCGTTTGCGTGCCATACATCTGCGGTGAAAGGATTGCCCCGATCGGACCGGAAATAAATGAACCATAAGCAAAGCCGCCGACATTTTTATAAACGGGGCAAACATTGGCACACGCACCACAGCGAATACATTTAAGGACATCGCGCCCAACGGCATCTTTGAGAATTTTCGATCTGCCATTATCGAGGAGGACGAGATGAAATTCTTTTGGTCCGAACTCTCCCTCTGCGCGGCGCGGACCCGTAATGAATTGGGTATAGGTGGAAAGTTTTTGACCCGTGGCAGAACGCCCTAATAATTTGAGAAAGACTGTGAGCGATTCCCAATCGGGAATGACCTTGTCAATGCCCACCACAGCCACATGCAGATCGGGTATGGTTGTACACATACGCCCGTTACCTTCATTGGTCACCATCACAAGCGTGCCGGTTTCAGCAATCAAAAAATTTCAACCCGAGATACCCATGCCTGCATTTAAAAACTTCTCACGCAAAACTTCGCGGGCAATGCGCGCCAGTTCGATGGGATCGGTTGGCGCATGGATATCTAGCTTCGCGCTAAAGAGCGCGGCGATCTCTTCCTTTTTGAGATGCACAGCCGGAACGATGATATGGGATGGCCCTGTGCCCGCCAGTTGAATGATGTATTCGCCCAGATCTGTTTCCAACGCTTCGATGCCCGCGGCTTCGAGCGCGTGGTTCAACTCGATCTCTTCGGTCGCCATGGACTTTGACTTGACTACATGCTTGACATTATTTTCTTTTGCAATTTGAAGCACGATTCGACGCGCCTCTTCGGCTGTTTCTGCCCAATGGACATGCCCACCTGCCACTTCAATTTTTTCTTCGAGGCGGGTCAGATACACATCCATATTCTCGATGGTATGTTGGCGGATATCAGAACCGATCTGCCGTAATTGCTCCCATTGAGGCAATTCTGCCACGCGCGCGGCACGCCCACCTACAAAGCGATTCGTCGCCTGTTGCACAGCCAATGGAATACTCGGCGGCACATGTTCGCTGTATTTCTCAAATTCAATATAAGGATGGGTATCGGTCATAATTTTGCTGTTATCCAGTAGAGGCCTACAATAAATTTATTTCGATGCGAGCAGATCAATAATATGCATGGCACGGATCGATGAGCCAGCCTTATGCAATCCACCAGCCACATTCATTAAGCAGCCCGGCTCACAAGTCACGACTGTATCCGCGCCACTGGAAATAATATCTTTGACTTTGTTTTCCATCATCGAACGGCTGACTTCGGGATAGGTCACCGCAAACGCGCCGCCAAACCCACAGCAGGTTTCTTCTTCTTTTAAAGAGACAAATTCCAACCCAGTGACAGCATTGAGGAGAGTCTTCGCTTCGGTCTTGAGCCCCATTTCACGCAGGTAGTGACATGACGCATGATACGTGACCTTATGCGAATATGCCGCTCCTACATCCGTAACCTTGAGCACATTGACCAGATATTCGGTGAACTCAAATGTACGTAAGGCAATATCTACAGCCAGAGCATGTTCAGGAGTCCCTTCTTTAAATAGCGAGGGATAATGATGCTTGACCATGCTCACGCACGAACCCGAAGGTCCAATAATCGGCGCGTCACTTTTGGCAAAGGCATGCATAAAGTTCAAAGCGACCGGTCGCGTCTTATCTTCGAAGCCATTATTGAAGAGCGGTTGTCCGCAACAGGTTTGTTCAGGAGGAAAAGTTAATTCCACACCAAGCCGCTCTAATAGATGCGTCATATTTTTAAGCGTGGAAGTATAGAACTGATCGCCAAGACAGGTGATAAAGAGTTGTGCTTTAGGCATTTTAAATTCTCGAAGCCCGCTCCACTAAATAGACAATTGAGTTGTAATCCTTGCCCGTCGCTTCGGACATGCCAATTTCACAGGGAAGGTTGGACGAGTAATAGCCGCCATACTCGCGCACATTGACTTCGGCAGATTCTTTTTCCGTGGCGGATTGAGTCAGCTCAGGGTAGAGCAGACCACGGTCGCCTGCGAAGGCACAGCACCCCAGGTTTAATGGCACAGTCGCAGATCGGGCGCATTGTTTGGCAATGGCTAAAATCTTTACGCCCAACCCGAGTTTGCGTGCAGAGCAATTGGGGTGCAGAACAACATCTTCGTCAATGGGCTGGATTTCAAGTTTTGGTAAAACATAGTCGTGCAGGAATTCAACGCCGTCAAGGATGGTCAGTTTTTTCCAGAGTTTCACATCCTCAGCGTTGAGTTCGTCACTGCATGTGCGGAGGGAGTGCGTGCAGGAGGTGGTGTCCACAATGATTGGATATCGTCCGTGCTCAGACCATTCCCACATTTGCATGAGTGTATTATGCAGGCGGAGTTGATAGGCTTGCTTGTATCCTTTGGAAGCGAAAGGCATGCCGCAGCAATGACCATTAACATTTTCAGGGATTTGCAAATTGATGTTGGCGCGTTGAGAAATGGTGATGAGTGTTTCGGCGAGTCCTAAGTGACTTTCACTTGTGGGTTGACCCAATTGCCGAGAGATACAAGAGGGAAAATAAATAAAATCAATTTCGCCCACACCCCTAGCCCCTCTCCAGCGGGGAGGGGGGAACGGAATGTGTGCATTCCATTTTGGCAACGCGGTATGTGAGATTTTTTCTGCCGTTCTGATGACGGAATTAATCCCGTCCATGCCGACGATTTTTTCAGCGATATGCCCCAGCCTCACAGCAGCGCCAAGTGCGTTTTCTGCAAGCGCGAAATGATTGGCAATCCATACAGCGGACTTTTCATTTTTTATCGATTCGGCGCGCAGGCGTTTGGTCAGGTCGCCAGTGTTGATGTTGACGGGGCAGGCGGTCGCGCAGAGTCCGTCTATGGCGCAGGTCTCAATTCCAGCGTAGGAAAAATCATCCAGAACAGAATCAAGCATGGGTGAGTCCGAACCGGGAATCTTCAATCGTGAAATCTCGCGTTGGACAACAATTCGTTGGCGCGGTGTCAAGGTCAAACGCCGCGATGGACATTTCGATTCACAGAATCCACATTCGATACATTTGTCCACTTCGGGTGAAACGAGCGGCATGGATTTGAGATCCGTGATATGCGTCTGCGGGTTGGAGTTAATCATCACGCCAGGGTTGAGCATCGCATCGGGGTCGAATAACGATTTGAGGTCGCGCATGATGGCGTATGCCTCTGCGCCCCACTCGGTTTCGACAAACGGCGCCATGTTGCGTCCCGTACCATGCTCGGCTTTGAGCGCGCCGTCATATTTGCCGCTGACCAATTTCACCATTGCACGAATGAAGCCATCGAAGTGTTGTGTATCGGCATCGGTATTGAAGGCTTGATTGATAATAAAATGCAGGTTGCCATCTTTTGCATGACCGAACACAACCCCGTCTTGATAACCAAAATCCGTGAAGAGATGTTGCAGGTCGGTCACTGCATTGGCGAGACGAGGAACAGGAAAAGCGACATCTTCGTTGATGCAGACACTTCCTGGCGCGCGCATTGCGCCGATGGACGGGATGATCCCTTTGCGAGTTTTCCACAAAACAGTTTGTTGGACGGGGTCATCGGTAAATTCAGGATCATGCAATAGACGAATTCTTTTGACGACGCGCTCCGCCTCTTTTTTAAAGCCGATCATTGATTCAGCGTCTTGAGCCTGATACTCAACGAGGATTGCCGCCGCGCCCTCTGGCAGTTGACTCAAAATTGCAGGGACACCAGGATGGTGTTGAACAGAACGAAGCGAAGCCCTATCCATGATTTCTGCCGCACGAACTCCTGATTCTTTTAATGGCGCAATGGCAGAAGCGGCATCTTGAATATTTTTAAAATAAAGTTGACCCGTATAACGGCGTGGATAATCAGGCAATGTATTCAGCACGGCTTCTGCGATGAATCCCAATGTGCCTTCGGAGCCAATCATGATGTGAGTCAGGATATCGAGCGGCGTGTCGAAATCGAGGAAGGCATTGAGGAGATAGCCGTTTGTATTTTTTGTTTGATAGCGGCGATGGATGCGTTCGGCGAGGGACTCGCCTTCACCCCTAGCCCCTCTCCCGCTGGGAGGTGGAGATTCTGTGATTCTTTTTTTGAGTTCGAGTAATCCGTTTGCAATATGTGGTTGTTCGTTTACAAAAATTTGATTAGCATTAGGGGCGGCTGTGTCGAGGATGAATCCATTGGGGAGAATGATCGTCATCGAGTGAATGGTGCGATAGGAATTTTCGGTAACACCGCAGCACATGCCGCTCGAGTTGTTGGCGAGGATGCCGCCCATCATGCAGGCGTCAATGGAGGCGGGGTCGGGTCCAATGCGGCGACCAAAAGGCTTTAACACGTTATTGATGAATCCGCCGACGATGCCAGGTTGGAATCGTATCTTTGCCCCATGGTTTTCAACCATATAATTTCCCCAATGCTTGGATATGTCCACAAGAATCCCATCCGTCACGGCTTGACCTGAGAGACTCGTCCCTGCCGCGCGGAAGGTCATGGGAATTTTATTTTGTTGTGTGAATTTGAAGAGTGATTGAATCTCGCTGATGGAGTTGGGTTGTACCACCGCCTGCGGCACGAGTCGAAAATACGATGCGTCGTTGGCATACGCGACGCGATGCAGATATGAAGTCAGGACTCGGGATGGATGAATAAACTCCGCGATGGGTTGAATTTCCATGGTCACTTTTTTCGAATCAGGATTTGCATCACCTATATCATCCGATTCGTACACTTCCCTAATCCCTCAACTTCAACCGTCACTTCATCCCCGGGCTTTAACCATTTCTTCTCTTTCATGCCCAATACCACCCCCTCGGGCGTCCCTGTCGTGATCACATCTCCGGGTTTAAGCGTCATATACTGGCTGATGTAACTGATGATCTCCGCCACGCTGAAAATCATGTCCGACGTATTGGAATTCTGTCGCAGTTCGCCGTTGACCCAGCAATACAATTTCAAATTTTGCGGGTCGTTCACTTCATCGGCAGTTACCAAATAGGGACCGGCAGGGAAAAATTTATCAAGAGTTTTGCCGAGCAACCATTGAGAAGTACGGGTTTGCAAATCGCGCACGCTCAGGTCATTGTCCGTAAAGTAACCGAACACATAGGTCAACGCATCCTCCGAGCTGACGGAGCGGGCTTCCTTTCCAATTACTACGCCCACTTCAACCTCATAATCATATTGCACGGCATTATTCGGTAAAGGAATTGACTCTCCCGTTGCCGCGAGCGTATTGTTAAACTTCGAAAACAGAACGGGCGAATCCGGCGCTGCCATACCCGATTCTGCGGCATGGCGTTTGTAATTCAACCCAATGCAGATGAGCTTTTCTGGCGTGCCAACGCACGGTCCCAACTGCACCTCTTCTTCTTTCAAATATTTCCCGGCGAACATTTTCGCCAAATTCTGCAACGCCTTCGTCGCTTCCGCCCCACCGCGGATCACTGCATCCATCGTGACTGGAATCCCCGTACGTCCAATCGAAGCTTGCGCGACATCGATCACACCTGCTTCGGTGCGAATACCTAATTGCAACATATTGTTTTGGTGAAATGTCAAAAGTTTCATGCAATCATCCTTTGATGTGTATTCTGATTAACCAATCTTCCCAAAATGTTCCATCGTCAGGCGGATACCCTCCGCCAAGGGTGTCTCGTACACGCGGGAGACATGAGTGCGCAATGCCGAATCGTCAAAACTCTCGGGGAAGGGTAGGCGCGTCTCCTTTCGCGTAATTTGCGCGTCGGGTTTGACCTGCCGAATTAATTCAATCACCTCATCCACGCTGACCGCAGGCGTGCCTAAATTAAACACATGCGCGCCTTCCGAATTTTGTTCTGCCGCATCAATAAACTGCAACGCCACATCCGATGCGAGTTGAAACTGCATCACGCCGCCAAACGCAATCTCAAACGACTCGCCCCTCACCGCCGAACGCATCGCCTTTGTTGGGTCGCTCGTCATGCCCTGGTCGCGCCCCACGCCATACACTGTATACGGACGCAACCCGATACTGCTTATTTTGTGGTCCTGCCAGTAAATCCGCGCTGTTCCCTCATTCGCCACCTTATATACTCCATAAAGGGTACGCGGCGCGTGTAGGGCTTCGTGCGCCACGAGACCTACCGGGTAATCCGAAGCCTGTCCATACACAGCAATCGAAGATGCGTACGCCAAATGTCGCACACCCGCCTCCCGCGCCGCCTCAAACACATTCACTGTCCCCGTCACATTCACCTGCGAACCCACCACCGGATTCGCCCGGCAAAATGGAACCTGCAAAGCTGCCAGATGGACGACATGAGTGACTTCATGCGCCTTGAACGATTCTTTTACCTGCACTGTGTCCGTCAAATCCGCTTGCACAAACGTGATCGCCGCCTGCTCATCAGGAGTCATCACCCAATCCAGACGGTGCCGGTCGGTACTTAAATCAAAAGCCATCGCCCGCTTCCCCTGTGCCACCAAGTGTTTTAACACCCACGCACCGATGCATCCCATGGCGCCCGTTACGAGAAAATTTTTTTGAGCCATTCAAATCTCCATCACAAAATTTAACGTAAAACAAAAAGCGCTGAACACGAATTTACTTTTTACGTTTGACTTTCAAACCTGCCTCAATCACTTCAATAATTTTATCTGTATCATAAACGCATCCCTGCCAGACTCCACCACTTGCGTTCTGGAGGGCAGCCCACAGCCGGGTGTCGTCCGGAAGATTGGGATGTGGCGCCAAGCTAGAATGAGGAGAACGTTGTTCGAGTAATTCAGTCGCTTGAGCAGGCGTGAGCTGTTCCGCCTCTTTCGTACCGACCAGATTGATCGATCCGATAAGGTTTGCGCGGTCAATCATAATTTCAATCACGTCTCCATCTTGAAGTTTTCCAATCGGACCGCCTGCCAGTGCTTCGGGACCTATATGCCCGATGCAGGGACCGGTGGATACGCCCGAAAAGCGCGCGTCGGTCAATAGAGGAACGTGCTTGCCCCAAGGAAGAAACTTAAGTGCAATCGTAATTTGCGCGGTCTCTTCCATCCCTGTGCCTTGTGGTCCTCCGCCCATTAAGATCATCACATCTCCGGGCTTGATCGGGTTTTCGGTCTGCCCCTTCACCGCGCGGATGGCATCTCTCTCGGAAGTAAATACGCGCGCAGGTCCTCGATGGCGATAGACTTGATCAGCTCCTACAACAGATGGATCAATTGCTGTGGCTTTGATCACGGAGCCTTCGGGGGCAATGTTTCCAGTTGGGAATATGACCGTGCTGGTCATCCCCGCTTTCCGCGCCTGATCTGGGGACAGGATCACGTTATCGGGATTCACCCCGGCGCGGTCCAGGAGCGTTCGTCCGGCTTGGCGGCGTTCGCTATCTGCCCACCCATCCAGGATCGTATCCAGTGTTTCACCTGCAACAGTCATTACGTCTGTGTTCAGCAAACCCAACCGGCGCAGGTAAAGCATTACTTCTGGCACACCTCCAGCCATGAACACTTGTACGGTGGGATGATTACGCGGTCCATTGGGGAGCGCATCCACCAGCCGCGGCGTAGTTCGGTTAACGCGATTCCAATCATCCACTGTGGGAACGGGCAATCCGGCGGTATGGGCAATGGCGGGGATGTGCAGCAAAAGATTGGTGGAGCCGCCAAACGCCGCATGGACAAGCATCGCATTTTCAAGGGCGTGTGCAGTCAGAATTTGGGCGAGCGTGATCCGTTTTTCCACAAGTTGGAGCAATGCCAATGCAGAACGGTAAGCCAGTTCAAACCAAACAGGCTCGCCGGATGGGGTAAGCGCGCTGTGAGGGAGAGAGAGTCCAAACGCTTCAGCGACCACTTGCGAAGTGGCTGCGGTTCCGAGAAATTGACAGCCTCCGCCGGGTGAGCCGCAGGCTTTGCATCCCATCTCTGCGGCGTAATCGAGCGTGATGAGTCCGTGGGCAAAGCGCGCCCCAATTGTTTGCACGGCACCAGCATCTTCCACGCCCTCAGCCGGGAGCGTGACCCCGCCGGGAATAATGATCCCAGGCAGGTCGCTCACGCCGGCGAGAGCAAGCATCATCGCAGGCAGTCCTTTGTCGCAGGTGGCAATGCCCATAACCGCTTGCCGGGTTGGGAGAGAGCGGATCAGGCGACGCATTGTCATAGCCGCGTCATTGCGATAAGGCAGGCTGTCAAACATCCCCGTTGTGCCTTGCGTGCGGCCATCGCACGGGTCGCTGACAGTGACAGAAAATGGAATCCCACCATGAGCGCGAAAGGTTTGTGCCGCTTCCCGAACAAGCAGTCCGATTTCCCAATGCCCGGTATGGTAGCCAAGGGCAACAGGCGTGCCATCTTCGGCGCGCAAACCGCCCTGGGTGCTGACGATCAAGTATTGCGGTTTATTGACCTCTGACGGATCCCAGCCCATCCCGACGTTTTGGGTGAGTCCAAACAAGTTGCCGCTGGGTTCTTCCCGAAGCATCTCCGGGGTAAGGGGAAGATGCCCCTCGCGGGCGCGGGCAGACAGACGGGAGGCAAGAAGCGATTTTGAGTCGCCCAGAATTTTGTCGAGGGAAGGATTCATAGGGAAATCAATTATGGTAACGGGCTCGTAATTGTCCAACCGCCATCCACTAAGAGAGTTTGACCGGTAACCTGACTCGTTTCCGGAGAGAGGAAGAAAAGAGCGGCTCTGGCGATATCAGCCGGGTAGGCAGGGCGTCCCGTGGGGGTGAGTGCCTCCCAATGAGGTTCATAATCCGGATCATCGCGCAGGGTGCGAGGAGTGACCGTTGCGCCGGGGGCAAGGGCATTGACTGTGATTTTGTACGGTGCAAGCGCAACCCCAAGACTGCGCGTGAGCATTTCGATGCCGCGCTTCGTCATGCCATACACCATCGCTTTGGGTGCCGCCTGACTGCCCAAAACGGATGACATAAATAGTATACGCCCGCCGCTTCCTTGCGTACGCATCTGCCGGGCGGTGGACTGGGCGAGGAAAAATGTTCCACCAAGATTGATGGAAACCACGCGATTGAAATCTTCAGGAGTGACCTCAAAGAAATCATCATAGAATGAAATCCCGGCGTTCGCCACCGCGATGTCCACCCGACCAAATTTCTCAACCGCCAACTTGACCAACCCGCGGACTTCATTCACATCCGCAACATCGCCGCCGGTTCCAATACACGTTCCGCCCTCCGCACTGATTTGAGAGGCGGCTTGTTGCGCGCGTTCAGCGTTGATATCGTTCAGGATGACAGATGCGCCCTTAAGCGCGAGCTGGCGGGCAATCTCGCAACCAATCCCTTCGCCAGCGCCGGTGATGATGGCAACTTGATTGGTGAAAGTCATGTGACCTCCAATTTTTTGAATGCCTCCACCTGTCCGCGGATGGCGCGCTCGGTCGGTAATCTCTCAATGCTGGATGCGCCGTAGAAGCCAACAATGCCCGGCATTTTCTTAAGCGCAACCCCCACGTTATCTGGCTCATCAAACGGACCACCGTGACAGATGACCATTAAATCTTTGCGGGCTTTCCAGCCAGCCTCCGCCATTTGCATGACGCGGTCAATGGCTTCATCGAGGGTAAACGCTTCACCTGCGCCGATGCTTCCGGCAGTAGTCAACCCAACATGACCGACGAGCAAATCCGCACCAGCCTTTGTCATGGCTGTTGCTTCATCAGGGGTAAACGCATAGGGTGTGGTGAACAAATCCATTTTGTGCGCGAGGCTGATCATCTCAACTTCTTTGTCATATCCCATATCGGTCGCTTCGAGGTTGGCGCGGAATTTCCCATCGAACAAACCCACAGTGGGAAAGTTTTGTACGCCGGAAAAGCCCATATCCTGGATTTGTTTCAGAAAGACGGGCATAAGCCGGAATGGGTCAGTGCCACACACACCTGCCATGACCGGGACGTTTTTCACAACTGGTAAAACTTCAGCAGCCATTTCGACGACAATGCCATTCGCGTCACCATAGGGCAACATGCCAGCCAATGAGCCGCGTCCCGCCATCCTGTATCGTCCTGAGTTATAGATGATAATCAAGTCCGCGCCCCCGGCTTCAGCGAATTTGGCTGAGATGCCAGTGCCAGCGCCACAACCGACAATGGGTTTGCGCGCCTGAACCAGGGCGTGCATCCGTTTGAGAATTTCGGAACGATGAATGAGGGACATGGGACTCCTGATAATTGGTAGTTGGTGATCAGAGCATCGCCAACAACAAATCCACTGCTTTTTCTGCAAAGGCGGGGTCATTGATATTGTTGTCCATTTCGATGAATCGAATGCCCTGCTTGAGATTTTCCTTAATTGCCTTGAAACATGCCTCATCCGCTTCCGGGTCCCAGAAGGCTCCGCCGGGACTGTCGAGTTGGGATACCCCGCGTAAAGGAATCAGAATCGCAACAGGACCTATAGAGACATTCGCGGCGCGGGCAATCATTTCGCCTATGGCGCGGTTTTCATCAACATTTGTCCGCATCAACGTCACGTTCGGATTCCACTCATACAACAGACGGGATTGATATTCTTGCGGCATGGCAGTGCGGGCGCCAAAGTTTGCCATATCTACGCATCCGGGCGCGAGGACTGTGGGAATTCCAGCGCGGGCGGATGCCATCAACCGGTCAGGTCCTGCGCTCAAAACGCCGCCGCATACTTCATCAGCCAGTTCAGTGGTTGTGAGGTCGAGGTTGGCAGTGATGTATCCGTCAGCAATGAGTTCTTCCATTGTACGCCCGCCTGTGCCAGTAGCATGGAAGACCAGCACTTCATAATTTTTGCTTTCAAGAATTTCACGCGCATGATTTATGCATGGCGTCGTGTTGCCGAACATACTGGCGGTAATAAGCGATTTTTCTTCGACTACTGCCGGGGGTTCTTGGCGCACCATTCCCACCAGTGCGGCAGCGGCATTGCTGTAAATGCGGCGGCTGATGGAATTCAACCCCGCCACATCTACAACAGAGGGCATCATCGTAATGTCCCGTGAACCAACATAAGGGGCGACGTCTCCGGATACGACGGTGGAAACCATCAATTTCGGAACACCGGTGGGCAAGCTGCGCATCGCCGCAGTGGCAATGGATGTGCCGCCACCGCCGCCCATCCCAAGAATCCCTCCCAGCCTGCCAGCCGTATGAAGATCGACAACCACCTTTGCCAGCCCGGCAGACATCGTTCGCATCGCAAATGTTTTATCTGCTTTCGCACGCAGCTCAGCCAGTGTACTATCCCCGGCGCGTGCCACCTCATCGGCGGTCACATCCGGAACGAATGGAGGATCACCCATGACGCCAAAGTCCACGACGATAGTTTCGAGTCCCCGTTGCAAGATCAAGTCCTGAACAAATCGAAACTCAACCCCTTTTGTGTCCAACGCACCAACCAGAACAACCGATTTGGACATAAGGTTCTCCTTAGTCGAAAATCAACAACAATGCAGTGACCACCAACAAGATGATCATGACGTTATCGAACACTTTTTGGCTGATTTTATCCGCCGCCCATTTGCCGCCCCAGACCCCTAATGGGAGGAGGGGTAATATCCAGATCAGGGTTCGCAGCCGTTGAAAGTCAAACAACTGGGCGTAGAGATAGTAAGGGACTTTGACCCAGTTAAGGATGGCAAAAAACAGGGCGGAGGTGGCGTTGAAAACCCTGGTCGGGATACGTCGCATCAGCAAATAAATACTGACGGGTGGACCGCCAGTATGCGCCAATGCCGATGAAAACCCTGCGACCGTCCCGGCGAAAACACCATGCCAGTCTTTTACCTCATATGTCAGCGATCGGAATAACCAGGCTTCGAGGATTTTATAAATGGCAAAGATCAGAACGATGAAGCCTAGGGCGATTTTCAGGGTTTCGGTGGGAGCGTTCGTAATGAAGTATGTGCCTATGGTTACACCGATCACGGCACCAGGCATCATCAGTACGATCAGCCGCCAATCCCATTGTTTCCAATGCGAGACAACCGCGAACACATCCGCTACCATCAAGAGCGGTAACACTAACCCGATCACTTGATTGGTTGGCATCACCAACACCATGAGCGGTGTCGCTAATGTACCAAGTGATCCCGCCAACCCACCTTTTGAAAAGCCGATGAACAGTGCCACAAGAGCGGCCATCAGATAGAATGTTGTGGTATTAGTAACCATGATGATTCAGCAAATCGGCAAACCTCAAACCTGCAAGCCATTATGACGCACCTGCTGATTTGATAATTTGCTATTTTGGGCTACATCACTCGATCCACAAACTCGCGCGTGTGGACTTCGACGTGGACTTTCTCCAATTCCAACACGCCGCGCGCAACGTGTTCGGACAAACGCTTGAAGGCTTCTTCACCTTTTTCAGCCGTGGCACGCGCCGGATTACCAATCGTCCCGCTTTCGATGAACTCGTGATGATCCATTGGGAATGTGAAATATTTATAATCATCAAATTCCACGTCCGGCATCCCGTCTTTTTTGGCGAAGGTCTTCGGCAGGAAATCGGGGATGTGAGCGCGGGTGAAATCAGCGCGCTCCATCCGCACCAGTTTGGCGTTCCAAGCCAAGTCCTGCGAAGTTTCCAACTCGCTGGAATGCCAGCCGGGAGTTTCATCGGGCGGGTTCTCCATTAGCCCTTTCAAGATGCCAACGTAGTTTTCCATATAGGGTTTGACGAAGCTGATCAACGCGCCGGTTTCATAGCGAAGTTTCCGGAGAACAGGATCAATCACTTTCACGTTTGAGCCGTGTCCGTTGATGAAGATGATGCGATTGAAGCCGTGATGAATCAGACTGCGCGCGACATCGTGAATCACGTTGAGAAGTGTGGAACTGCGAACCGTAATCGTACCGCGTCCCGAACCGGGCGCGTACATGTGCTGGGGCGAATAGCCCATCCAGATCGGAGGTGAATGCAGTACTCCGATCATTTCCGCGACCCGTTTGGAAATTTCAACAGCGGTGATGGTATCGGTGTAAAGCGGCAGGTGCGGACCGTGTTGCTCGAGCGATGCCATTGGGACGAGAATGGTATCTTTCACTTTGAGATATTCACGGATATCTACATAGGTCAACTCACCTAAATCCCATGAAAGGAATTTAGCGCGGAAGTCTTCGTCGCCTTCGGTGAGGTGCGGAAGGTTTTTGTAATTTCGTCCATTATCTGCGATCATTGAGGAGCCTCCATTAATTTGATAAACAACTCCGCCACTTCCACCCCAAACTCGGGGGAATTGACATGGCGTTCATAGGTGTGAACGGGAATATCTTCCCGGATTTGACTTTGTACAGTTTTTAAAAAATCCGCATCCGCTTCAGGATTCCAAAACACTCCGCCAGGGACGTTAGGGATGGATAAGCCCTGCGTGGGAACCGCAACGATGACCGGGGCTTTCGCAAGATTCAGTCTTTCGGAAAAGATTTTGCCTAACTCGATCATTTCCGCGCGTGTGGCGCGGACGAGGGTGTACTCAGGATTATGGTCATAAACCGGACGCCCCTGCAAATGTGCAGGAATATGTCCGGCGTGGAAGACACAAAAGTCTACACAGCCAGGGACGACCACTTGCGGCACACCAGCCAACCCGACGCGTTTGAGTCGGTCCGGTCCCGCATCGTGGATGCCGCCGTGCATCGGATCAAAAATTTCATTCGTGGTGAAATCAATCACGCCGACAAATTGCCCGGCTTCAGCCAGTTCTTCCATCGCAGTGCCGCCCACACCGTTCGAGTGGAAGATGACGGACTCATAACCCGCTTCGGTGAGCCGTTTTTTGAGCGCCATCACCGCCTTGGTCGTGTTGCCCAACATCGTGACGGCGACATAGCGGTCACCGATTTGGGGCGGGGGAAGAACATGACCATGTTCGACCATGCCTTTCAAGGCGGCGGCTACGTTATCGAACACAGTGGTCGCGATGGGGTTCAGGCCCAAAATATCCACGATGGAGTGGACGACCATGATGTCGCTTGTGCCAACCATCGGATCAAAGTAATGTTTGCCGGAGGCGATGGGGGAGACGAGCACTTTCGGCACGCCAACGGGCAACTGCATCATCGCGGCCGCGCCCATCACCGCGCCCTCCGCGCCGCCCATGCTGACAACAGCGTGAATTTTTCCTTGTTTGTAAAATTCCAGCGTCAATTTTTTAAGAGCCTCGCGCATCCCGGCGACGGCTTTGCCGCGACTGCCCGCATTGCGAAGCGCGTCAATTGTCGTGCCATTATAGGTTGCCGCTTGCGCGCGGGTGATATCATCTTTGCTTAGTGTAATTCCTAGCGGCTCGCCCAGAATGCCATCATCCACGATAATGGTCTGTAAGCCCAATGCCTGTATACGGTCGCGCAGGTAGCCAATCTCCACGCCTTTAGTATCAAGCGTGCCGATGATAAGAATAGTTTTGGGCATAGGGATATCTTTTAGTAAATTGGGTATTGAGTTCGAGTTAGCGGATTGCTAACTCGAACTCAAACTTGAATGCTTTAATTACTGATGTTACGCACCGTCCCGAAGGTTTGAATAGCTCAACAAGATTTTTCAAGGAAACCTTCGGGACGTTCTGCGTAAGGTGAGTTACTTAATCAACGGCAACAGCGTATCCGCGCAAATCTTTACCTGCTCACTGTAGAATTCTTCGGTGAGGAAACTGGAACCATGATCAAGGATGAACTTCTTCTGTTCTTCGGAGATTTCCAATCTACTCAGGTCAGTTTCAACCATGGTGGGATAAGGATTGGCAGGTGTGCGATCCACGGGGGCGACAAACTCAACGGTCAGCGCGCCATCGTAACCGATTGATTTCAACGTGCCAACCAATTTCGCCCAATCCCAATGACCCAAGCCGCACGCAAAGCGGTTGGTATCCGCTACATGGAAGTCGTACATGCGCTTGCCAACCTTGCGAATGGACTCGTAGGGATCGACTTCCTCAAAGTTGATATGAAAAGCATCCAGGGCGACTCCACACTCGGGGCTGGTGGCTTCGGCGAGCGCAAGCGCCTGGTTGGCGCGGCTAACGAAGTATGTCTCGAATCGGTTAATGGGCTCAACAGCGATTCGCACGCCTTCCTTCTTGGACCAGGCATCGATTTCTTTCATGCCAGCGACGGCGTATTTCCACTCTTCTTCCGGGGTGGCATCCGCATTCACTTTTCCGACCGTGCCCGGAACAATGGTGAGAACCTCGCCATCCAATTCCTTGATCATGGTCAGGCAGTCTTTGACATACTGCACGGTATTGGCGCGAACCTTTTCATCTGGCGAGGGCAGGTGCAGTCCTGCAAACATCAAGGTCACCGCGCCCCAACAGCGGATGCCATTCGCATCCAGAATTTTTTTGACATCTTTGGTGTTGTATCGTTTTGGCTCGCCGCCGATTTCGATACTTTTGTAACCGTATTTTGCAAGGCGGGCAACGGTTACTTCAAGGGCTTCCGCCCGCATCCAGTTGTGCATTGACAGGTGCATTTTGGTACCTCCAGGATAAAAAAGATTTTTGTTGGAACGACGGATGTCGTTTTATGTAAACAGCGGCTGAAGCCGCTAATTCAAAATAAGGGAGCCTGCCAGAAGCTCGTACAAGCCCTGAACACGCACGCCAAAACGCGCCGCGTGGCGGTTGAGTTGGTATAGCGTGCCTGCATCTTCCGTAATGGCAACCTGCGCGCCTGATTTCACCACATCCTCAAGTCTCGCAAATGTAAGCTGATCGGCGAGATGAGGCTGAGTGAATTGAAGGGCAGTGCTCCCAGCGAGATGGGTGCGCTCACCCCGCCAAAACAACTCTCGTGCAGGGCTCGGGAGAATTGCCTTCAAGATTGCCCGCGCGGCTGAGCGACCAGCGGGAACGCGCGTGGCGTGGGCTGGATCCACGTACGCACAAGAGGCTATATCATCAAGGGGCTTTAGAGCGAGTCTGCCAGCTTTTAATTGATCATTCAAATAGGTTGTCAATTCGATAAGCTCGACCTCCTCTGGCCAGGCGAGTCCCAGCCGCTCGATCAAATGTTGGTTGAAGGCAAAATAATCTCCGGGCGAGAGGACGAGAAGTTTGCGCGCGCCTGTTGCCCGTAATTCATCCAATGTGGCTTGCGCTAATGTCCGCGCAGACTCGGGAAAGCCCAGCGAACTGGCAAGATAACCATTGTTGCGACCGATGCCGATTTCTACCGAAGACACGCCCGTTGCGTGGATCAAGGTCCGGGCGGCCTGCACAGCCTCCGGCTGGAGATAATGGGCTTCATCCCCGACGAACAATGCGACCGCGCCTGTGCCTGTCACTTTTTCAGGGGATTGTTTGACGTAAGGATTTTCATACTGGTTGAGCATTTCGCCAATCTCATAAACGATGGCAGGAGCAAGCTGTTGGGTGGCAACTTCCGCACGGGCGGTGGCGATGGCATCGGGCAGGGGTTGGTCGGTGACACAATTTGCGCGGCATGCGCCACAGTCAGCGCAGGAGTAAAGCACATTAACGGTCTCGTCATTCCATTGCAGGAGGCCGCGTTTTACAGACTCAATGATCAGTCCCCAACCGTGGGGAGTGAGTGTTTCGAGCCGAGTGATATGTCCAACCGGACAGACGTGCCGGCACATAAGGCAGTAGCGGCAGTTTTCAGTGGTGGGGACAGCGTCCATCTAAAATCCTGTTTTTCCCGGATTCATAATCCCATTCGGATCGATCATTTTTTTCAGCCGCAACAAAAACGGCCAGGCATCACCATATTGACGGCGCATGTAGCGGCCTAGTTTTAATCCAACGCCGTGGTGTTCATTGATCATCCCGCCATTCTCAAGCACAGCAGTCATGGCGGCATTCCAGACACGGTTATGGAGCTGAAGGGCTTCCTGGGCATCGGCAGGGGGCTCTTCAATGATGAAGCGAGTATAGACCATCACACCCCAATGAAACCAGTGCGAGAAATGACCGATGAACTTTACATTCCATTCAGCAAAACCTTCTTCGACAGCTTTTTTTTCGGCCCAATACAGTTTTTCGATCTTGTCGTAGGTGGTGACGGTTTCGGTTGTGCCATACATCCAGGGCAGGTGCAGGCTCTTGGGCGGGTAATAAAAATCGTAACGGTGTTCCCACCACTTTTCGCCAGGCTCACGGCCGAGGTCGCGCGCGCCCAAGCCAGTACAGATTTCGAGGGCTTTCTTCTCCTGCAGGGCGGCGATATCCGGGTCGCCATCGAACCCAATGACCATGTACGCACCGTCAAATTCGTACCCTAAAACTTTTTTGACTTGTGAGCGGGTGGATTCCGGATCGTACAGGCGAATAACGAATGGTTCCAGGCGGCGGGTCATCATGAGGCGGCCGGCTTCGATGGCATTGCTCAGGTTGTCGAACAGCACCGCTCGGAGCAAACGCGCTTCAGGGAGATAATCCACTTGCATGGTCGCTTCGGTGATGATGCCGAAAGTGCCTTCTGCGCCCAACCAGAGTCGCGCCCAATCGGGTCCCGCAGCGTGTTTGGGAATGTGGGCGGTGCGGATAATTTCACTGGTGGGCAGGACGATTTGCATCCGCAAAAACATATCTTCGGCTTTGCCATACTTGGTGCTGATCGTGCCGGTACCACGTGGGGCGAGGTATCCGCCCAAAGTCGCACAATTTGACGAGGCGGCGTAATGAGGGAGGGTCAGGCCTTTTTCATTTAACGCCCATTCCAACTGCTGACCGTTGATCCCAGCCTGGGCGGTGACGGTGAGCGATTTTTCATCAATCTCGATGATCTTATCCATCCGCTTCGTGTCCACAAGAATCCCGCCGAAGAGAGGCAGCGCGCCGCCCTGCGTCCCCGACCCGCCTCCCCATGGGACAACGGGGATGTGGTATTTGTTGGCAATCAACAGGATCTCGGCAATTTCCTCCGCCGAGCTGGGATGGACAATGTAATCGGCAGTGGGGAGACGTTCACCGCGGTCAAGCCACATCTGCGGCATCCACGACCAATCTGTGGAGTAGACGAGCTTATCAGTTTCTTTGACGGAGATGAAGTGTTCGCCAACGATCTCTTCGAGTTCGCTGCGGATCATTTCGGAGGGGAAAAGGTGATTCATAATGGTTAATTATCCAACCCCCAGAAGTAGTTCGACCGTCAACTGATCGAGGCGTTCATAGGCGAGACCGCGCGCGCCGAGGGCCGGGCGATCAAAAGAGTGAGCCTTGAGGGCAGCCGCTTTTTCACGAGAATATGCACCCTGATAGGGGCGCATCGCGCCTTCATCGGCGTTAATCTCAGCAAGGAGGGCTTGAATTTCCGGGTTGGCGTTGAAGCGCTCCGCTTTTCCCTTTAGTATCAAGTAAGTTCGCATACAGCCACGCGCAAAGTCTTTGACACCTTCATAATCTTCGGTGCGATAGGCGTGAGCATCAAAATGGCGGCTGCCGTCGTATTGATTGTCTTCGAGCAGCTTGACAAGAAAAAAGGCGCTCTTGATGTTGACCGCGCCGAATCGAAAATCCTGATCATACCGTCCGAACGCCTGATCGTTTAAGTCAATGTGGAAGAGTTTGCCGGCCTCGAGCGCCTGGGCGACCGCATGGGTGAAATTCAGTCCAGCCATATGCTCATGGGCGACTTCCGGATTTACGCCGACCATTTCGGGGTGGGCGAGCGTGGTGAGGAAGGCGAGCATATGACCTGTAGTTGCATTGTACATATCTCCACGCGGTTCATTAGGCTTCGCCTCGAGAGCAAACTTCAAATCATACTCCTGATCCAGTACATATTCGCAGAGGAAATCCATAGCCTCACGAGAGCGTTTGATTGCAGTGATCGGATCTTTGGCAGCGTCGGTTTCCGTCCCTTCACGCCCACCCCAAAACACATAAACCTTTGCGCCGAGTTCCACCCCAAGGTCAATGGCATGCATGGTTTTATGAAGGGCATACGCGCGAACCTGCGGGGCGTTGCTGGTGAAAGCGCCATCTTTGAAGGCAGGGTCAGAGAACAGGTTGGTCGTCGCCATGGGGACAACGAGTCCGGTATCAGCGAGGGCTTGTTTGAAGTCGCGGACAATTTTGTTCCGTTGAACGAGCGTGGCGTCAATCGGGACAAAATCGTTATCGTGGAAGTTGACGCCGTAGGCACCAACTTCAGCAAGCAAGTGAACAATTTCAACGGGGGTAAGAGGTTCGCGGACGGGTCCGCCAAATGGGTCACGCCCGATATTGCCAACTGTCCAAAGACCGAAGGTGAACTTGTGCTCAGACTTAGGTTGATAGTGGTCAGACATAGAAATCCTTTTCGAAGAATGCAGTGATTAGCAGAATGCTCAAGAAAAAGCGGGAAGCCTTATGGGATAGGTCGCTGCCTTATGGTTCAATTGACTTCACTTCCCTATCAGATGTGTTGCCAGCCTCTTTCTGCCGGCGTACTCCTTTTGGCTTTATGTGGCTCCACCAGATGAAACCCAGTGTGGACACAAGCAGAACCATGAATCCAATTTTATAGAGAATCATTAGCCAGGGTTGGAACATGCCAAAGATTCCCGACACAATTCCCGCAATGAGCAGCCTTTCAATGGTGAGATAAATGCGCGGCGAGATGTTGTCGTTGAGCACGCTGGCTGACATATTGATCAATGAGATGAAGGTCAGCAGAATGGCAACAAATATAAGGATGAAGGGAATTGCTGATAGAAGTACGTTCGTAGCCCTTTGTTCCTCCGTAGTCGATGCCTTGATAGCAGGGCCAGCAACCAAACCAAGCACCAACGTGACAGCAATCGCAATGAAGAGTCCAACCGGTAAACGAAGACGGCTTTTCGCCATGATTACTCCTTAACAATTAAGCGCTGGTGGAGTAGGGTTTACTCCACCAGCATGAGGCTCAGTATTTAATATCAACCTGCTTCTTGCTTTCGGCAGATTTCAAAATCGCATCGCAGATCACAGCGTTTTTGTAGCCATCCAGGAAATCTGCGCCGTAAGGGGCGATGCTTTTGTCATTGACGATTGCGTCAAGCAGGTGGTGAATTTCATGCACGAAGGTGTGTTCCCAACCGATGATGTGACCATGCGGCCACCAGTTCGACCAGAACGGGTGATAACCTTCGCTGACCAACACGCTGTGGAAGCCCTGGGTTTCTTTTGGTTCTTCGCCCACCCAGAACACTTCCATTTCATTCATGCGTTCGAGGTTGAAACGAATACTGCCTTTTTCGCCGTTGACTTCAAAACAGTTGGAGTTTTTATGGCCGCCTGCAAAACGCGTGGCTTCGACTGTGCCAATGGCGCCGTTCTCAAACTCGATTGCGGCAACGAACGCGTCGTCCACATCCACTTTTTTCATCTTCCCATCCGAACCCGGGCGTTCGGGGATGAAAGTACGAGCCATCGCGCTGACACTGCGGAACTCCCCAACTAGGAAACGTCCGAGGTCAATGATGTGTGCGCCAAGGTCGCCCAATGCGCCGCTGCCTGCCACAGCCTTATCCAATCGCCAGATATGCGGTGTCCCGTAGTGTGGCATGATCCATTCCTGGAGGTACACAGCGCGGAAGTGATAAATCTGCCCGAGGGCGCCGGATTCGATCAACAGCTTCGCCTGACGGATCGCGGGCACAAAACGATAATTGTACGCAACGGCATGTTTAACACCTGCCTTGGTGACCGCGTCTAGCATGGCTTTGGCCTCTTCAGCGGTGCGGGCAAGGGGTTTCTCACACAGAATATGTTTGCCGGCTTTAGCCGCTTCGATACACGGATCAGCATGCATGTCGTTGGGACCGCCGTTATCAAAGAGTTGCACGTTATCGTCCGCTAGCATATCGCGCCAGTCGGTATAGGCTTTGGCATATCCGTATCGAGCCGCCGCTTCTTTGACCGCGCCTTCATTGCGCCCGGCAATCGCCGCCAGTTTGGGGATGGCGACGGGTGGGTACATCATGTAAGGAAGTTTTTTGTACGCGTTGGAATGCGCCTTACCCATAAAGGCATAACCCAACATCCCAATGCCGATTTCGGGGGCCGCGCTTTCAGATTTTGCGCCAGCCATGGTAGTGAAGCCAGTATCAGCCATGTTGATTCTCCGTAATCCTTATTTCTTTTCAAATGCCGCGTCGAAGGCAATCGTCGATGGGGCAAAATCCAGCTTTCGGACATAAGCGCACGCTTCCACTGCACCGGCCTCTCGATCCATCTTGCCATCTTCCCATTCCACGGAAAGCGGACCTTGATAACCCACGCCATTGAGGGCACGAATGATCTCCTCAAAGTTGACGGAGCCGCGTCCGAGGGAGCGGAAATCCCATGACCGGCGGGGATCGCCGAAATTCAGATGACCGCCAAACACACCCGCTTCAGTCGGGCGCGGGGATGAGTACGCATCCTTCATATGGACGTGATAGATCCGTTCCCCAAACTTGCGGATGAAGCTGACATAGTCCACGTTTTGATAGACAAAGTGGCTGGGGTCGAAGTTGAAGCCGAAGGCTTTTCTTCCGCCGATTGCTTTCACGGTTGCTTCCGCACTCGCTACGTCGAAAGCGATTTCGGTTGGATGTGCCTCAAGTGCAAACCTCACACCCACTTCATCAAATACATCGAGAATCGGATTCCACATGTCCGCAAAATGCTTATATCCTTTTTCAACCATATCAGCCGAATTCGGCGGAAAGGAATAGAGATAAGCCCAAATGGAGGAACCGGTAAAACCAGGCACCACTTTGATGCCCAATTTTGCGGCGGCGCGAGCGGTGTTCTTCATCTCTTCAGAAGCGCGCTGGCGAACGCCGTCTTCCTTGCCATCGCCCCAAATCTTTGGGGAGAGGATACTTTTGTGCCGTTCATCAATGCGGTCACAGACTGCCTGCCCCACCAGATGGTTGCTGATGGCAAACACTTTGAGTCCATGTTTTTCAAGAATGTCATGACGTGAACGAATGTAGGCATCATCACTGAGGGCTTTATCCACCTCAAAGTGATCGCCCCAACAGGCGAGCTCGACACCATCATAGCCAAATGCTTTCGCTTTGGCACAAAGGGTGTCTAGAGTCAGGTCAGCCCATTGGCCGGTAAAGAGAGTGACAGGTCGGGACATAGGATACTCCTTGTAGGTAGTGATTCGAGATTTATAATTTTCAGAAACCCATTGGGTTTCAAGTTTCTACGAAAATAACTTTTTCAAAAACATCAGCCCATCCCCTGCCAACGCATCCTGGGTCGGCGCGAAACTGCGCCAGATGGCGGCAGCGCGTGCGATGGATTTAACTTTTGAAGTAAAGGATTCGATAACGAGCGGTCCGTCGTAATGAATGTCTTTGAGGGCTTGAGCTACATCGTTCCAGGCCACGTTCCCGCTTCCGGGCGCACCCCGATCATTTTCGCAGGTATGAACGTGTTTCAATCTGGAGCCTGTCGCGCGGATGGCGTCGCCCAATGATTTCTCCTCGATGTTCATATGGAATGTATCGAGCATGATCTGGCAGGCAGGATGGGCGACTCGGTCAATCACTTCAATGGCTTGCGCGGCGAGGTTGATGAAACTGGTTTCAAAGCGATTCAGCGGTTCAATGCACAAGACTACGCCATGATCACCGGCATATTCCGCCAGCGAACCGAGTTGCGACACGAGCAAATCAATATCCCGTGCCCGCTCTTCGGCGGTCGATTGCCAGGTGCGCCCGACAGCGGAGTAGATGGGACCAACCAGATTGGTAGCACCCAATTTTTGGGTGGCGAGAACCGCTCCTCGAATATAGTTCATTCCATTTAGACGAATCGATTCGTCCGGGTGAATCAAATCCCGATCGGGTCCCATCGCGGCGCAGGTACTGACGCCCAATCCGTTCTCTTTGATAATTGCCGCACCGTGAACAGGATCGATATCATCCAGACTTTCAAGCGGGACTTCGATCCAGTCGAAACCCATCGCAGCAACTTGCGGGGCAAGTTTTGCAAGTTCCGCATTTGTTAAAGGTGAGGTCCAAACCCAGGTATTTACTCCGAATTTCATAGTGAACTCTCCTTTTACGAATTAGGGCTGAAGCGTTCTCCGTTCAGACCAAAATAGTGGATATGTTCAAATGCAATATTAAACTTGATCACATCACCGATATGGTTTGCCGTCATTCCCGGAACAAGGCTGAGCAGGTT
>JAYUGV010000038.1:0-5864 GCA_043767565.1 Anaerolineales bacterium | reverse complement strand
TCGAACCAGCCCTGCCGCATTAGCCACAGGCATCCAAGCGCAAGCAGCGCATAGACTGTGCTTGCAAAAGGAATGACCCCGCCCCAACGCATCAGAGTGCTGGTAATTCCAAATATTACTGAGCCTGCCAGAGAAATAAGGATAATTCTCCATAACGTACGGATGTGCTGGGTTTTCTCTTCATCCGCAAATCTTGGTGGGGAGAATATTATTTTGAGTGGGGTTAATAAAGAGTTCATTACAGCCTCATACACAAGGAGTCGGATGAATTTTATCATCCGACTCCTTGTTTTCTCCTTTGATTCATGTCATTGCGAGCGCAAGTTGCGAAGCAATCCCCTGGTCGAAAACGAGATCGCTTCCACGGAAGAACATCGTCTCGCGATGACATACTTTAAGAGAAAACGGGCTAAACGTATAGATAACGTTTAGCCCGTTTTCAATATGATACTTTTTACCTTGTTTGCCGAGTTCTTCTTACGGGCGCGGTCAAACAATGAGTTGCCCCATAGCCATTGACCAGTTTGTTCAACTCCGCGCTCAATACGCGATAGCCACGTTTTTCCAATTCAGCGATGACGCGCGTGTTCGTGGATAACGCTACGATGACGGTCTTGTTGCCAAGGTTCAAAAGATTCGTGGCGAAGTTTTCTTGTTCCTGTTTTGTGACCTCGATGATCTCGATGCCTTTATCGGCATGGAACTCACGGAAACTTCCCAGCTTTTCGGTGATGAACATATCTGAGTTGCAGGTCACACGAATGACCTCGCGTTGGTCGATCTCTGCGCCGTATGCCAGCACCAGATCCGATGCGAGAGGAATCCAGAACATATCGAGATGCATCAGATGCATGTGTTCGTCGGAGGGCGCGCCGGACAGCCTGGCTTCATCTTGGTGACGTTTATTGACGACCGCCACGATCTGTAATCCCTGCCGGTCCAACCATGGACCGATCTTGCGGCATAGATTTTTCACCGCGCTGAAGGATGTACGTGCGCCCACGCCGATGTAGCAAGTATCACCGAATATGGCAATGTCGCCGCCTTCGAAAGTTCCGCGATCGATTTCTATGATTGAATCTTGATAACCCAACTCGAGCAAAGCTTCTTTGAAAATTGCCACTTCCGGTTTGCGGATGTCCCATTTCAGAATGGATAATACGAGTTTGTCTGCCAGCGCCTGTGATTGGTCTCGTCCATAAAAAATATTGGACAGCGGCAATTCGTGGGATAGGCTTAGTAAATGATTCAGACGAATGGTAGCGAGTTCGCCATATGCCTGTATATCTTCTTGCAGGATCTGTTTGATATCCTTTTGAATTTGGATATAGATCTCGTCAATATTCCCATGAAAGCCTTCGTGCAAAAAGTCCCTTGTTTTATGTTCGCGATAGGTTTCGTAATATTCGTTTGCTCGCTGTAGGAGTGCTGCTTCCAGTTCCTGGATGGATCTGGGTTCGTTTGGCAATTCACGATGTGCTAGCCGCTTGGCAAGCGCATCCTTCGCGCGCGTGAATTGGATCTTTTCGCTTTCCACCAACGCCTGCAAGTGGCGGAATTCTTTCCGGGCTTCGAGTACCTCATAATAACTAAAGAATAGACTCTTGGATTTAGGAATCAATTGACCCAGCAATGCCTCGACCCCCGGTTCACCCCAAACCAGCACTTCTTCGAGCGGATGTGTTTCATCGAATATTTGTGGATGCATGATCAATAAGAGTTTTCGCGTTGAGCGGAGCGAGCTGATAAGCGAGCGAAGTCGAAACGCAATTTAGAAGAAAATTGTCCTTCGTCTACAGGACTGCAACGAACACGCAGTCCCTCCGCTCAGGACGAATGCTATAAAACAAAACAGACCAAACCATTTCCATAGTTCAGTCTGTTCGATGCTTACTTGTTTACATGTCTACCTGTTTACTCAAACCTACATCACGTCTGGAGCTTGAATGTCAAGCAAACGGAGCGAGTTGGCGATGGTCTGTTTCGCTGCTGCAACCAGACTTAGACGGGCGTTCCGGGTGTTTTCATCTTCCGTTTGCATCACTGGCACGGCGTGATAGAAAGAGTGGAAAGAATTCGCCAGATCATAAGCATATGCCGCCATCACCAGCGGACGATATTCGTTCGCCGCCTGTTGCACCGCGTTCGGGAAGCGTGAGATCTGCTCGATCAATTCAATTTCATGTTTCGTTAACTCGTAGCCAAATAATGTGTTTCCGTGTGTACCTGTATACGTGTCTACCTGTATACCGGCCTTCGTGAGTATCGAGTTCGCCCGTACATGCGCGTTCTGAATATACGGACCTGTGCGCCCGTCGAACGACAGCGCTTCATTAATATCGAAGACAATATGCTTGGTGTTATCCACGGAAAGAATGGAATACACCAACGCGCCCAAGCCGATCTGTTTTGCGATGGCTTCACGTTCATTTTCAGGGATGTTCCCGCTGCGTTCAGATTCCACAGCCAGCACGCGCTTAATAGCTTCGTCGTACACTTCCTTGAACAGCACCACGCGTCCGCGCCGCGCAGACATACTGCCCTCGGGCAATGTTACATATCCATAGGACAAATGATAGCACTTGGAAGCTTGAGGGAAGCCCCACATTTCCAGGATCTTGAACGCCTGCTGAAAATGCAGTTCCTGGCGGAAGTCTACAACATACACTGACCGGTCAACATGATACTGCTCGAACTTGACTTTGGCTAATGCCAGGTCTTTTGTCAAATACAACGATGTGCCATCGCTTCGCAACAACACTGCAGTCCGATATTTTTCTTTTGTCAGCCCAAGCTTCTCGTCGATCTTGATAATCACCGCGCCACCTTGTGGTCGTTCATCAGTCGCGATGTCACTGGCAATCAACTCGTCCACGATAACTTTGGATGGCTCGTCCACTTCACTTTCATAGAACCACACGTCCATCTTCACATCTAACATATGAAGGATGTCGCGCATTTCATCGAGGCTCCATTCGCGGGTCGTCATCCATAACTCGCGCACAGCTTTGTCGCCCGCATCCCATTTGCGGTACATCTCGCGGCGTTCGGCTTCATAGGCTTCACGCTGAGCAGTCTCGGCGGGTGTTTCATTCTCTTTCTTTTCGAGCAGGGCTGTCGCTTCGGCGTAGATCTTTAAGAGCCACTGTCCGCGCTCATGGATGCCTTCGGGTTCCTGTCCCTTGTAAAACTTTTCGTAAGCCCACATCACCGTGATAACGCCGAGACCGATGTCACCTGGATAAGATGCGCGAATAGTTTCAAAGCCTGCGAAGTCGGTCAATCGCGCCAGCGATTCGCCCAGAATGGTTGTCCGCGAATGCCCGATGTGAAATGAGTGATGCGTATTGGGCTGGCAGTATTCCACCATGATGCGTTCGTTCTTTGGCATGCCGCGACCAAAATCGGATCTGGCTGAAAGCACTTCATTCACAACCCGACGCGCATAATCGGATGTATTGAAGTAGACGTTGAGATAGCCTTTGACCGCTTCGATATGACTGATCCCCTCCACGCTTCCAACCGACGCTCGAACCTGCTCCGCGATTTCTTGAGCCTTTTGCGGCACCGGGATCTTGTTTCCCTTACCCGCGCGCGCTTCATTGGCGGCGGTCTGGAAAAACGATGTCGCGAATCCCCATTCGCCCGAGAAGGGGATGGGTTGCCATTTCAATTCAGCCAGCGCGACATCGTTCGCCGCGCACCAAGCTTTGACTTTGTCTTCGATGAGTTGTTGTTCTTTTTCAAACATAGTGTTGAGCCTGTCGAAACATTTGGATTATATCATCTGGGTTTCGTGGGGCGGATTGCTAATCCGCCATGTCGCGGGATATCATCCCGCGCCACGCTGGTTGTGTATATGAGGTAGAGATAACAAAAACGGGAGCCGATGGCGACTCCCGTTTTTTATGATCAGGTGAAACTTACTTTTTCTTCTTCTTGGTAGCCTTTGCTTCAGAGGCTTCAGCGGGGACGAAGGTAGAGAGTTTCTTCATCAAGCGTCCCTTGCGGCGGGCGGCGGCGTTCTTGTGGATCACGCCTTTGCCAGCGGCTTTGTCGAGTTCGCTGATGGCTTTGAGGACGAGGTCTTTGGTCTCGGGAGCTTTTTCCTCAAAGGATGCGCGTGCCTGACTGACAGCAGTACGGGATGCGCCGCGCACATTGCGGTTGATGATGCGACGCTTTTCGTTCTGCTTATTTCGTTTGATTTGTGACTTAATATTAGCCAAGGTCTTCCTCCAGAATAATTCTTGTTGTAGATCCCGCCCCCAGCGGGCACCGTTCTTTCTTGACGGCGGCTCATTTTACATGAGAGTTAGTGATTTGTCCAGAAATAAATCGTTTCAGGTGCAGTTGAACTGCACCTGAAACAGGGTTAAGGTTTCGCAAAGATGACCACAAAGTAGCCGCCCAATAGGCTCTTATCCGAAGATACATAGGCAATACCGAACTCGGTAACGTTAGTATTGAGGATGTTGGCGCGGTTGGCAGGGTCGTTCATCCACCAGTCGAAGGCGGATTTCGGAGTGCTTTGCGGCAGGGCGTAGAGATTTTCCAACACGAGTGAGGCAGTGTAGCCCTGTGTTGCGACGCGCGCTTCGGGGGTCGAACCGCTCAGGCTGACATGACTCAGGTAGTTGTTGCAGAGCATGTCTGTGGCATGGGCTTTGGCGGTTGTGACCAGATTCTGATTGACACTTAGAGCTGGCAAGTTATTATTGCTTTTGCGGGCGTTGTTGATCAGCGTTTGCAGTTCAGTGACGAATGCCGCATTTTCAGTGGGTGTACATGCCGAAGTCCCAGCGAGCGTTGCAGTAGCGGCGGCTTGGGTTGGCTGTCCTTCTATCGTAGGCGTAACAGGCGTGGATGTAGGAGGCAGCGTGGCGGTCGCTGTCACAAGGTTGACGGGGATCTGCAGGGTTTGTCCAGCCTGAAGAGCATTAGGGTTTTCAATTTTATTGAGGGTAATGATATCTTCCTCTTTGCTGTTGAATTTGGCGGCGATACCCGCCAGAGTATCACCCGGCAAGACCTGGTATTCGATCTTGGTACCGCGCCCTAAATTTGCAGGAATGGGTGTGGTGGTTTTGAGCAAGGTCCCTATCGGTGGAATACTGATTGTGTCTCCTACATAATAGACACCACTGGCTTCCATGATCTTGGGGTTGGCATCAAGAATAAGCAGAACGCCATCTGGACCCAAGTTAAATTTTTCAGCGATGGCTTGTAAGGTATCTCCCTCAACGATCGTATAAGGTACGGGACCGGTGGGGGTGGGGGTGATGGTTATGGTCGGAGTCAGCGTGACAGTTGGAGTCAGTGTGGGAGTGTTGGTGTTGGTAGGCGTAAAGGTTAATGTCGCTGTGGGGGTGTCGGTGGCAAATAATGCGCTCAATGGTTTTTCCTTTGAGCCAAGCAGCCAGACAGCCAGCACAATGAGTAAGATTACGACCAGTGCGGTGGCGCCATATATAAGAAGCGGACCGCGTTGCTGCCTGCGCTTGCGATAAGCGTTGAGTACGTTCGAGGTGTTGTTATTACTGGGTGGAGTTCGGTTTAACATATCTATTCCTTATAACATAAAGACGCGCATAAATGGGACTTATGTTCCCACCTGACGCGGTGAAATAATTCTACCTGAAAAACGGGAAATGCGCGGAATAAGTAGATACGTAGACAAGGAAACAGGTAAACAAGTCTGTGTTTATGACCTGTCTACCTGTTTACGTAGTTAACCCAAGTTGCGACCTTTGTTTCTTGAATTACCTTTCTATTGACTTTCTGAACGCAAAGCCGCCAAGACGCCAAGATTTAACTGCTTTTCCCTTTGCGACTTTGCGTCCTTGCGTTAAAACTCGCGCAAA
>JAYUGV010000037.1:0-14964 GCA_043767565.1 Anaerolineales bacterium | reverse complement strand
TTAGAGAAGCTTAATATTATGACATTTTCAATCGTTGCCTGTGATCTGGAAGAACAAGCTTGGGGTGTTGCAGTTGCATCGAAATTCCCGGCGGTGGGTGCAGTCGTTCCTTGGGCGCAAGCGGATGCGGGCGCTGTGGCGACTCAATCCTTTGCGAATACATCGTACGGTCCGCGTGGATTGGAACTGATGAGCAAAGGTTTATCTGCGGATGAAACGCTTGCCAAGCTATTAAAAGATGACCCTGATCGCGAGCTGCGCCAGGTCGGCTTGGTGGATGCAAAGGGTCGTCCAGCGACCTTTACCGGTGAGGGATGTTTTCCATGGGCAGGTGGAATCACTGGTTCTTCGACTTCGCTCACATCGTCCCAGCACACTATCGGGAGAACGAGCGGTTATGCCATTCAGGGAAATATTCTCAAGAGCGGGAAAGTTGTTCCTGCGATTGAGAAGATGTTTCTAAAGACCGAAGGCAACCTGCCAACCAGATTACATGCCGCACTGCTCGCAGGCGACCGCGCTGGCGGTGATAAACGTGGACGTCAATCCGCGGCAATCTATGTGGTCAAACCCAAAGGCGGCTACGGCGGATTTGTTGATCGCTGGATCGATTACCGCGTAGACGATCACAATGACCCGGTTCTACGGCTTGGTGAATTGCTCGAAATGCACGAGTTGTACTTCGGCAAGAGCCCTGAAAGCGAACATGTTGAATTAAAGGGCAAGGCATTACAACAACTCACAACCATTTTGACTCAAGAAGGTTACTTGAAAAAGAGCAAGAGCTTCCGTAATGCGTTCAATGAGTTTATCGGCAACGAGAACTTCGAAGAACGCTCCGACCCCGAAGCACAGTGGATCGATCAGCCTGTGTTGAAATATTTGCTGAAGAAATTCAAGAAATAAATTTAAACACAAAGGACACGATACTTGCACCTGCACCAAGTGCAGGTGAGCACACAAAGTTTTGTTTTTTTCCTTCGTGACCTTTGTGCCCTTTGTGGTGAAAAATGATACCTGTACACATAAAAGCACTCATCCTCGATATGGACGGCGTCATCTGGCGGGCAGATGCGCCAATCGGCAATCTCGCCGAAATCTTCGCGCGCATCGAGTCTCGTGGACTGAAATACGTCTTCGCGACCAACAACGGAACCAAGACACCTCAACAATACGTGGACCGTCTCGCTGAGTTCGGGGTGAACGTTCAACCGTCACAAGTAGTGACGTCCGCGTTGGGCGTGGCGTTTATGCTCGCCGCTTCGCGGAAATATCCCAAAGGGACAAAGGTCTTCATGATCGGTGAAGATGGGATTCGTGCCGCGCTGGAAGAAAAGGGATTTGAAGTGCTGTCCGTTAGCAATGCGCCGGAAGCCCAAGTCGTTGTGATGGGCATTGACCGTAACATCACCTTCGACAAAATGCGCGAAGCAACTTTGCTGGTGCGCAGTGGCATCCCGTTTTATGCAACGAACCCAGACAAGACTTTCCCCACCCCGCGCGGCGAAATCCCTGGGGCGGGCGCGTGGATCTCGGTCATCACCACCGCAACAGAAATTGAGCCCATCATTGCGGGCAAGCCTTTTCCTTATATGATGGAATTATCTTTAGAGATACTCGGCACGAAGAAAGAAGAGACGCTCGTCGTTGGCGACCGACTCGAAACCGATATCGCCGCGGGTCAAACAGTGGGATGCCCGACTGCGTTGGTGCTGAGTGGTGTATCCACGAAAGCACATGCTGAATTATGGCAGCCACAGATCAATGTCATTGCGGACGATCTGTCGTCGCTCATTGGATAAACATGCCACAACTTATCTACGATCTCGACCTCCCCACCCTCACCGGCTTATTGAAAGAATGGAATGAACCAGCCTACCGCGCCAAGCAAATTTGGCAGGGTTTATATCAACATCTCTACAACTCGCCTGAACAGTTTACTAACCTATCGAAATCTCTGCGCGAGAAGATCAATGAACATCTCAACTTCGCCCCATTCAAAGTAAAAGTCTTTCAAGATTCATCCGATGGCTTCACGCGCAAGACGCTCTTTGAATTGCCCGATAAGAATTTGATCGAAGCTGTGCTCATGCGATATGGCGACCCGGCAGATAATCCACAGATCAAGTCGAATGCGCCGGATAGCATGAATTTGCGCGGCGCCAAGAATCGTCGCACACTGTGCATCTCCACGCAGGCGGGCTGCGCGATGGGCTGTGTCTTTTGCGCCACCGGTCAGATGGGTTTCAAACGTCACCTCTCCAGTGGCGAGATCGTCGCGCAGGTCATGTATTACGCACACATGCTCAAAGACGCGAACGAATTAGTTACGAACATCGTCTTTATGGGGATGGGCGAGCCTTTCCACAACTATGACAACACCATGTCCGCGATTGACCGCCTCAACGACGCCGATGGATTCAACTTTGGGGCTCGCCGCTTCACCATCTCGACTGTCGGGCTGGTTCCACAAATTAGACGTTTTGCTGACGAGAAGCGGCAGGTCAACTTGGCGATCTCACTTCATGCAGCCGATGATAATGAACGTCTCGCCATCATGCCGGTCAACAAGCGCTACAAGATCGCAGACGTGATTGATGCCTGCCGATATTACGTTTTTCAAACTGGGCGGCGCGTCACCTTTGAATGGGCATTGATCAACGGCGTCAATGACACGCCTGAAGTTGCCAGGCGGCTGGCTTCGCGACTCAGAGGCTTGATGTGTCATGTCAACGCTATTCCCCTCAACCCCACTACGGGATACTCTGGCACAGCCACAGACCGTCAGCGTGCGATCGCGTTCAAAGAATCGCTGGAGCAGGCGGGGATCCCATGTACGATCCGCATGCGCCGTGGGATTGATATCCAAGCGGGGTGTGGTCAACTGGCTGGTCAGTCTGTTTTGTAGAAAATATATTTATAAGAGCAAAATTTATTGTGAGATATTGACTACGCGCAAAATAATGATATTATCCAAACAGCTTGTTTTGCCCGACATTTGTCTCATGCATCACTAAACTATCTGGAATAAAATACAAAGATAATCACGTATACAAGGCCTGCTGTTCTAGCAACAGTTTTAAAACCGCAAACTTGTCAGAACATTCAGAATGATGTATAAGTCAGCCCAATTCCTAAAACGATAAGAGAATTATGGACAACGATAAATCCCCCTGGCTCCAAAAACCAATCCACCCTGCCCTGCCAGCGATCACCAACGAGATCGCAATATTTGCAGGCATTATCCTTCTGGCGATCGTGACAAGGTTCTATAACCTTGGCATCCGTGTCATGAGTCATGACGAAAGCCTTCATACTTATTTTTCATGGCTGTTGTACCGCGGACAAGGTTATCAGCATACGCCGATGATGCATGGTCCGTATCAGTTCCATATCATCGCCTTAACTTATTTCTTGTTCGGTGTATCGGATTTTACGGCGCGCATTCCAGCAGCATTATTTAGTATCGCTACCGTTTGGATGGTCTGGTATTGGCGGCGCTATCTCGGCACCTGGGGCATGCTGGTAGCTGGCTTCCTGATGGTTGTTTCACCCTACATGCTGTATTACGGACGCTACGTCCGCAACGAATCGTATGTAGGGTTTTCAGGCATATTGCTTTTGTATGCGGTCTTGCGTTATCTCGAAAGCGGTGAAAAGAAATACTTGTATTTTGTCACGCTGGCAACACTCCTGCATTTCACTACAAAGGAAACTGCCTTCATTTACACGGCTCAAGCCCTGCTCTTCCTGGGGATCTATTTCATAGCGCGCATCACCCGCACGCCATGGGAAGAAAAACAGAGTCTATATCGGGCTTTTATCATCGCGCTCGCCGCCGTGGCTTTGTTTGCAAGTATTGGTATTGGGCTGGGATTGATCGATCGTAACTCCGCCACATTATCGGGTACAGAAACTGCCGCACCTGCCAACCCCACGGATATTGCAACGCCAGCCGGAGCCGCTGGTCAGAGCACTGTTCCGGCAACGATTTTATTCGCGCTGGCTGGGATTGGTTTAATAGGGGCAATCGTCATTCTGTTTGTAGGATACGGTTGGGCTAACCTTCTAAAAGAAAGGTCGTTCGAGCTGATCATTTTGATCGGGACGTTCGTGCTGCCTATGCTGATCCCCCTCCCCATCAAGCTGCTCGAAAAACGCTTGAACGTGATCATTCCAACCGATGCCGCTTCGGTCAACGGATTAGATGCCAGGTCGCTATGGATCATTGGCGCATTCGTGGCTATATTCTTCGTCATCTCCATTGTTATCGGCTTGTTGTGGAGTCGGGATTGGTGGAAATACGGCGCGCTGTATTGGGGCGTATTCACGATCTTATACACAACTGTATTTACCAACGCACCCGGCTTCTTTACCGGGTTGATCGGTTCGCTTGGGTATTGGCTGGTCCAACAAGGCGTGGAACGCGGCAGTCAACCTGAATATTATTATTGGCTTGTGCAGATCCCCATGTACGAATATTTGCCCGCGATCGGCACGTTCATTGCGATCATTCTCGGGTTGAAGAAGTTATTCGGACAGAATCAGGCGGCGGCTGAGTCAGAAGCGGATGTCATCTCTGAAACGGATGTTGTGTCAGAGATGGAAATCGTCTCTGAAGTAACCGCCAAGCCTGTTGAAGCCAGTGAATCGAATTTCGGAGTTTTCTTCGGTTTGATGACCTGGTGGTCCATTGTCACAGTGATCACGTTCAGCCTCGCAGGCGAGCGCATGCCGTGGCTCACCTATCACATGGCCTGGCCCATGATCCTGATGACCGGCTGGGCGGTCGGGCAGATCATCGAATCGATTACCGTACGTTTGGAAGACTACAAACCACAGCAAGCCATGCTTTCGCTCCTGGTCATGGCAGTCTTTTCAATTGCGGCATTTCAAACGATCCGCACTTTATACGGAACCACACCGCCATTTCAGGGAACAGCGCTGTCGCAACTACAGGCAACCTCCGCATTTATATTCCCACTGATCGCCATGATCGCATCCGCGGTATTGCTCGCTTATTTGATGAGAGCTGGCCTTGCGAGCCTGGGTGTGATAGCCCTATTTGTAATAGCACTGATCACATTTGGCTCCAGCATCATCAATGGCGCATCGCTGATGACACTTTCCAACACAACGGGTCTAGACCCAGCCAGTTTGTCAACTGACAGAATAAAGTTTCTATTGACAGTGGTTGCATTGATCGGGAGCATTATCGGGATTGTAGTCATCGCCCGCATACCGCGTACAAGCGCGCTCATTGGACTCTTTGCTCTAGCAGTGTTTGGCTTACTAACCCTGCAAACCGTGCGGACATCCTTCCGCGCGAATTATATAAATTACAACGACGCAACCGAATATCTGGTGTATGCACACGGTGCGGGCGGCATCAAGGAAGTGATGGCGCAAGTGGATGAAATTTCCAGGCGCACCGCTGGCGGGCTCAATGCGATCATTGCCTATGATGCCAGCGCGCCGGATACCGGCGTTTCGTGGCCCATGGTTTGGTATCTGCGCGATTACACAGCCTTGCGTTCATTCGATCAACCCACACGTTCGTTACGGGAAGCGGCGGCAGTGATCGTTGATCAAAAGAATTTCGACAAGATCGAACCGGCACTGGGCAACGGGTTCTATAAATTCGATTACATTCGCATGTGGTGGCCCAATCAGGATTATTTCAATCTCGATCAAACCCGCGTCCTTAACGCGATCACCAACCCAGCCATCCGCGAGGGCATCTTCGACATTTGGTTTAACCGCGACTACACCAAGTACGCCCAGGCAATCGGCAGTTCCAGCATGACGCTGACCACCTGGCAACCCGCCGATCAAATGCGTCTCTACATTCGCAAGGATGTGACGTCGCAGATCTGGAATTACGGTGTCGGACCTTCGGAAGCGCCCATCGCCGCAGACCCCTATGAGGCGGGTACGGTTATTCTGGCAGCTGATCAAATCTTCAGCTCTGAGCTCTACAGCCCGCCCGGGTTAAATGCCCCGCGCGCAATTGCCGCAGGTAAAAATGACGATTTGTATATTGCTGATTCACGCAATCATCGCATTCTGCATATTGCCTCGGATGGAACCTTGATCAATCAATGGGGCACATTCGCAGACATCCTCGCAGGTGACGCGCCGCTCGGAACCTTCAACGAACCGTGGGGTGTAGCGGTAGGACCGGATGGCTCCGTCTATGTCACTGACACCTGGAATCATCGCGTCCAGAAATTTACGAAAGATGGCAAACCGATCAAGACCTGGGGGCAATACGGTCAGCCTGTCGCGGAGATCCCCGAATCAGCAAGCTTCCTCTGGGGACCGCGCGGCATTGCTGTAGATGCACGTGGACAGGTATTCGTAGCCGACACGGGCAACAAACGAATTGTCGTCTTTGACAAAGATGGGAATTACATCACTGAGTTCGGTACTGCGGGCTTTGACCCCGGTCAGTTCGACGAGCCGGTTGGCATCGCCATTGCGCCAAGCGGAACCGTCTACGTGACCGATACTTGGAATCAGCGAGTTCAAGCATTCACCCCAGATACAACGGGCGAGTTCTACACCCCCAGCCTTCAATGGGATGTCAATGCCTGGTTCGGTCAATCGTTGGATAACAAACCCTTTATCGCCGTGGGCACGAACGAAAACGTCTTCATCACCGATCCTGAGGGTTCGCGAATCATCGAGTTCAAATCGAATGGTGAATTTGTCCGCACTTGGGGAGCATTCGGTACTGGACCTGAAGAGATCGGGCTGGCGGCAGGGATCACGATCGACCCGAACGGCTTTATCTGGGTCACAGATGCCGGCAACAACCGTATTCTAAGATACAAGCTGCCATAAAGAAAAAATACAAAAAGGTGACTGCCAACAAATCGCAGTCACTTTTTTGATGATCAGATCTCAACAGCCAGACAGGTCAACGTTTGCTCCACACCCGGAATCGGTTGAATGGACGATGCAATCAAATTCCCCAATATGCTGATATCCAGGGCATCGATCACTGCCACCGCATCATAAGGACCGAATGTCATATTGGCTTCCATAATCTTATCGGTCTTGCGCAATTGACGCACAACATCCTTCACTTCCCCTGCACGGATCTTGATCAATACATATGCTTTCATGAGATTCTCCTTCTTATGCTTTCTCTATACGCAGGAAGATCGCCCAATAGACCGCGGCAACTAACACTGCCCCACCAATGATATTCCCAATTGTGACCGGCAACAGGTTGTTGATCCAGAATGCCTGCCAGGTCAGCTTGTCAAGATTGGGTACCTTGTCTGTCACTTTATTGATGAACTCAACATCGAACATTTTGATGAACAGGGCATAGGGAATGAAATACATGTTCGCGATACTATGTTCAAACCCAGCTGCTACGAACGCCGTGATCGGGAAAATGATCGCGGCAATCTTATCTATCGTACTGCGCGCACTGAAGGTGAGCCACACCGCCATGCAGACCAGTGCGTTGCACAAAATGCCCAACGCGATCGCTTGAATAAAAGTCAGGTCACATTTTGCAACACCAGTCTTCAACGCTGCAATTCCAATCGAGTTTGCCCCAAAGGTATACTGACGTGTAAAGAACATCAGCACAGCTGTTCCGATCGCACCGATAAAATTTCCAATATAGACAATGACCCAGTTGCGAAGCAATGCACGGCCGGTCACTTTCCCGCTTGCCCAAGCCATAACGATTAAGTTATTGCCGGTAAATAACTCTGCGCCGCCTACAACCACCAGGATCAGGCCAAGGGAAAAAACCAAACCAGCCAGCAAGCGTGTCACTCCATAAGGCAAACCTGTACTGAACGTCGCATCCCCGCTTGCCGTGGTGATCGCCATACCCCCGGCACTGACTGTGGTAGCAAAGATCGCGCCCAACGATATGAACGCACCCGCCAATACAGACAGCATGAACATTTTTGGGAAAGACATTTCAGCTTTACGGACCCCCAAATACTCTGCACGAGTTGCCATCTCTTGCGGCAATAAGGCATCGATCCGAACTTCACTCATATGCTCATCTCCTATTTATGATTTTTTTCACAATATGTATATGTAAGAGTATATCATTGAGCAAAAACACGAAAGACAGGTTTGTAATTAGTTTCTCGTGATGTTCATCCAATATTTAGGAAGACCCGTCTTTACTCGAATTCCCCAGCCATGTAAAAAAGCCACCACCCAAGATTGCAAGGACCAGAATTGCAATCACACTTGGTATGAGCATTTTATTGTCTCGCGAGATGAGAGCTACAGGTATTTGAGTCGGAGTTGCTGTCAGCGTTGGTACGATTGTGGCTGAAGGTGGAACTGTCACAGTCAATTCAGGAATTGCAGTCGCTGTTGGCGGCATGCTAGATGGCACAGCTTCTTTTTTGATCAACAACTTATCCCCCGGATAGATATTGTTATCGACTATATAATTCAAGCGTTTAATATCATCGATCTTGACCGCATAAGAGATCGCGATCTGCCACAACGTTTGACCAGACTGGACTTCATGAATAACATCGCCGCCTGCGTTCGGTGTGCTGAGCACAACCGGATAAACCACCGCTTCACCCGCAGGGACAGTTGCTCCGCCTCCGACCACCGGGGTACTCGCTTGAGGCGCGCCGCTGGTTGTGGGTCGTGCGCAATCGATCACATAATAGACTACGCCATTTACCACGGTAACGCCAGCGCCGATCTCGGTTAGATTTTGGGAAAGCATAGTGTTTTGATGAGGCGCATCTCCCATCCACGCTTCGACTGCTGCCTGGGCAGACATACCGCCGCCCGCGATGATATTTTCAGAGCGAAAGCCGCCCGCCGCTAAATCTCCGCCTAATGGGTAGCCTGCCGCAAGCAAACGATCAGTAAAACTCGAACCGCCTGCGCCTGAATGCGTGACATCCCCGGTCGCTGCCATAAAGTCGGCTTGGTTCTGGGCAGTGAACATCAAAATCGAGTTGATGCTGTACGCGGGTAACCCATACGCGGCACGCAACGCATTGACGGCATTGATCAGATCATAAGGAGAACTTTCATAGACGGGCTGTGCTTGAACTGTAGAATTCGAGAGCAGCGCAAGGAACACCAATGTGGTAAGAACGTAATATTTGACCTGCTTGAGCATGAAATAATTATACTTTGCTTACTTTCTCAGCAATTTAATCTCATCCGCGCTTAATTCGCGCCACTCCCCCACCTGCAGGTCGTCAACCTTTATTTCACCGATCGCCACGCGCACAAGCCGCAAGGTAAACAAACCTACCGCCGCGGTCATATGCCGGATCTGGCGCTTCTTGCCCTCGCGGAGTTTGATCTCGATCCACGCAGTAGGTCCATGCGGAGTAACAGGCTTGGGTCGCTCAGGCAGGCTGGGGGTTGGAATGAGGCGGGCTTTGGCGGGGAGAGTCCGATGGTCTTTGAGTTGGATCCCGCGTTCGAGTTGGGTCAACTTATCCGGGGTTGGTTCACCTTCCACCATCACCCAATAGGTCTTTTCGATATGATTCTTTGGGTCGGTTAGTTTTTTTATGAGCGAACCGTCGTCGGTCAGCAGCAACAGACCTTCGCTGTCGCGGTCTAAACGTCCCGCGGCGTATACATCCGGAATGTTGATATATTGTTTGAGCGTAGGATGACCGGTGCCTTCATCGGTGAACTGGGAAAGCACGCCGTACGGCTTGTTGAAAAATATGTAGCGCATGGGAGTATAATAACAGAAACCAATGAATTGGAGGAATGACAATGGAAAAAGTAGTTCTCTCAACAAACAAGGGTAACAAAGGTCAGAAGAAGTTCAAGATTAATAAGGGTTCGAAGAAAGGTGAAAGAGATATTGAGCTCGATGTCACCAGCGGCAGCGACAATGACGTCTTCATTGTTGAAACACTGGACCCGGAGGAACTGGGTAAATACGTAACGATAGATGGGAAAAGCGTAGAGATCGAGTGGTTCAATAATTTCCAGATCAAGAAAGAATCAACCAGCGAGCCAATCAACCAAAATTATAAAGTTAAGATCGTCGGGTTGAAAGCCTGGAAGGACTCGGGCAAGGCTATCGTCCTCCAGGATGGCAATGTCAATGGCGGCAAGCCGTACGTCTTCACTGGAGATGTTACAGACGACACGATCGACTTATCTGACGGCGACCCCGGCGTGGGTGGTGCGCCGCCTTCGGCGTGATCTAAGCGGCGGTTATTCGAGAACATTGTGTTTGCGGGCGGCGCTGAAGATCGCCTGCCGCCAGGGGAAATTTTCAATAAACGCTTTACGGATCCGTTCGTCATTGAACTTTGAGACCTGCATTTCGAGCAGTTGGTTTGCAGATAGTAAAACCTGCCGGGCACGCGGGTCTTTTTGTTGGCTGAGGAATTGATAACAGGCATTATAGACACGCAACGGCTCTTCTGTGCCTTCGAGCGATCCGCCTGCTTCAAGATGTACCAGAATCCTTTCGGTCTCCTGCGCAGCAGTGGCTAGATCGTCCATAAGCAGGGCGGTTTCCAATAAACCTGCAGCAGGCTCCATAGCGAGCGCGGGTTGATCTAATTCGCTGCGGCTTGACATGGATCTTTGGTAGGCTTTACACGCTTCAGAATATGCGCCGATGAGCGAATAAGCGTGCCCCATATAAAGTAAAGCCCAGGCTTCAGCAGAACGGTCGTGAATTTTGCGCGCCAATATATCGGCTTGTTTGGCGTACTCAAGGGCTTTGGTTCCCTCCTTTTGGAGCCCGTTGACAGCGCTTAGATTGACGAGGGTGTACGCCTCTTGATACGTATTGCCAATTTCACGCGCAACCAATAAGGAATGTTCATGGTGTAAATGAGCGGCGGCAAAATTTCCCTGTATACCAGCCATCCATCCAAGGTTTGCCAACGCCACGCCTTGCTGATAGCGGTCGCCGATCTCTTTCGAGATCTTATAGGATTCTTCAGAATATTCCGCTGCGAGAGCATAATTCCCTTTTAGTGAGCCTTCTGCAAGCGCGAGATTATTTACCGCATAGGCTTGAAGACTGCGGTGGTTAATTTCACGGGCAATGCGCAGGCTTTCTTCCAAATACTGATACGCAGGCGCAGGGACTTTTTGCTCGAGTGCGATCAACCCCATGACGGTGAGCATCCTGGATTGGTCACGACGCAGATCATGTTCCCTGGCAATTTGCAGGCCAATGGAAGCCTGCCGCATCGCATCATCCAGTTTTCCCAACCGCGTCAATGACGAAGCCCAGGTACTCTGGATCTTGATGGCAAGATCAGGTTGGGAATTCCCCTCCAGGTAGACATCGGCACGTTTTGCACATTCGACCGCGTTAAGATAATGTCCAAGCGTGTGGTAGTATGTGGCGCGCATCATCAAGGCGTTGGCAAGGCGGATATTGTCGTTGAGTTGGTCAGCCCAACGTTCGAGAGTATTAAGATCATCCAATTGCAGATCACGCTTCGCCATCCGCGCATATGCCGCCATTCGTTGATCGACAAGATCGTAATGCAAAGCCAGATCATCCGATGAGACGAAGGCAAGCGCCCGCGTGAAGAAATCCACCGTCTGGCTATTCTGGTAGTTCTCCGCTGATTTTTTCCCTGCCAACTGTAAATAGTACAGGGCTTTCACTGGCAGCTTCGCTATTTCAGCATGGTATGCTAATTCTGCGTAATGATGGTCAACCTCTTCAGCATAGACTTTTTCCAGCGCATCGACCGCCAGTGCATGCAATTCCATTCGGCGGGCGCGCATTTGCATGGCATAAGCTGCATCGCGCAACAGCCCATGTGTGAAAATATAACGGATCTGGCTGAGTGCCGACCAGATATCTGCCCGTTCAGCGACAACGATCTCGTCCGATAACAGATCGTCATCCTGCAGCATCTCTGCGAGTATATGTACTTCAAATTCACGTCCAAGCACAGCGGCAGTTTGAATGACATCCCTGACATTACGCGTTAATTGGTCAAGCCGTGCCACCAACAAGGCTCGGATATCGGTAGGGAGCGAGGCTTCCTGCAGGCGCCGGATCAACTTCCAACCTTTGTCGCTCATTTCGATCAACTTGTCTTCCTGCAAGTAGATCAGGATCTGCTCGGCAAAATAGGGATTGCCTTCAGAACGCGTTTCAAGAAATTTGATAAGATCCGGTGAAGCTGCCCCGCCGAGATAGATCTCTGCCAGGCTGAAAAGTGCTTGCGTCGATAAACCTACAAGCTCGATGGAGTTGTCGATCAGTTCTTCGGTCAGAAACATCTCTGTGCCAACATGGCGGGATGAGATCACAAGCGCGACCGGATATTCAGTGTTCCCAAGGGCAAGCGCACGTTTCAAGCGCGGCAGGAAAGCCTTTGAGTCGTCATCTAAAAACTGACCATCCTCAAGGAATAAGACCACCGGCTGACGCAAACTCTCGGCCTTGATCAAAGCGATCATGGCTGCCAGTGTGATGTTATAGCGCCCTTCCGCATCCAGCGTTTCGTAGAGGGAGTCGGTCCAATATAGATCAAGCAAAGCGCCGAGCACAGTTCGCACCCGGTCCAATTCGCCAGCCAGGTCTGGATCAGAAGTGTTATCGATCAGGTTATTCAGCCTGGCTTCGAAAGCCTGTTTTTGCGCCGCATCAGCCATTGTGAAATCGATACCGAAATAACGGAACAACCAATAGCGGAATGGATTGAATGAATGCCGCAGGATCTGGTCGGTGTGACAAAGCGCCCACAACACTTTCTTATGCTCATACACATGCGAGGCATTTAACTCATATACCAACCGGCTTTTGCCGATCCCGGCATCGCCCCATACCACCGTCAGCCCGGCGAACTTTCCCTGCCATAACGGTTGGACGCAATCGATCAGACGCGGCAGCTCCAGTTCACGACCGACAAACTCACCCTGATGAAACAACTCCTGCGATTTACGCCCGGAAATGGAAAATACTTTCTGCTCAGCAGCAAAGCCTTTGAAATATTGAGCACCCTGATATTCAAAATCAAAACGATTTTTTAAACGCCGGGCAATGCGTTCATCCACCCAAATTTCGCCTTTGGGAGCTGAGATCATAAACCGCGATGCGAGATTAACGCCCCAACCGTAACAGGTATAATCTTCGCACATCGTGTTCCCCAGATAACCCGCATGGGCAACGTAATACGTAACACCGGCAGTGATGGGGAAAGCAACCCGCGCCTTTAGATCCAAAACAAAATTCAACGCCCGCCCAATGTCATTTTCATATGCCACCGGTGCGCCCCACAACAACAGCATGTTACAACCTTTATCGCCATAATCAAGGCGGGTTACAAGCCCGCCATATTTTTTACACAGTTCAAAAACGATCTGCACACATTCCTGTAGTTCATCATCAGGCAAATCAGGAAAACTCATGAACAGATTTACGATCTGCCTGAATTCGCCGCGGATATTTTGAGTGATGATCTCTTCCGGCACAAAGAGTTTCGATATCTCAAGGTCAACGGGCGGAAAAGCGCTGGGCGTAGGATCAGGCAGTTCGACAACGATCCCGCTCAAACGTTGGAAAGCAGCGAGGGGCGACGTCTGAATTTCATTCTGCAATAACATCTCAATATTTTTCGTCAGCAGGATTTCGCCCGGCTTGGCGGAATGTTCGGCGTTGGCAGAACCATCTACAGCTGTGCCACGAAAATAGTACGTGGCATTCGCGCCATCCACAGAACGCAAAATGCCCCACGCGACATTGCCGATGGTCACACCGATCTTGACCGAGAAATTGAATTTGCCATACACGGTCTGCCGCACCGGGTTCTCGATCAAATTGCGTTGAATGGTCCAGGCGGAGGATAGCGCGCGCAGGGCTGTGTCTTTATCAGTGCCTTCGATGGGAAACAAAGCCATGATGCCATCGCCCGCAAAACTGACGATCTTGCCGCCATAATTAAAAATATTCTCGACCAGCGGGTTGAAAACACCATCCATTAAATTCGCCAGCACTTCGGCGCCATGCTGACCTTGCTGCATGAGCGAATCGGTCATGCTCGAAAAACCGGTCAGATCCAAAAACATACCGACAGCCAGGAATTCCCCGCTAAAACGCCCAGCACGATAATTCTCAACAATGAGTTCAGGGACGACGCGATGCATATACAAATTGTAGCATGTATACCGCACTCGGTCACAAATTGCGCTTTTTCAGAAGGTGGAAAGCGCAATTTGTGACCGAGGGTATTATATAATCACGGCATGGCAACAATTTCTTACCAGATCAGGCTCTGTAATTCATGCGGATTACGCTATCCACTTACAGAGGGACATGCCTTCGGCACACGCTGTCCGATCTGCATGGGCGACACGCGCCTCATTCTTAGCCGAGAGTTGATTCTTGAACCCAGTCCTGATCGCCCCGCTTCTTTTTACCCCACCGGGAGCAATCAATTTGCAGTGTTGCTCGATAACATCCGCTCGGCGTGGAATGTGGGCTCGATCTTTCGCAGCGCCGACGGATTCGGATTCACACATGCCTATCTATGCGGCATCACGCCCACCCCCGATAACGAAGCCGTGGCCAAGACCGCGCTCGGTGCGGAAGATTCGGTCACCTGGTCCTATCACAAGGATGCGGTGAAGCTGGTCAAAGGGTTGAAGAAACAGGGGTGGAAGGTTTGGGCTTTGGAGGAGGATGAAAAAGCGGTGAAATTAGCGCGCAATGCAGAAGGCAGAATGAAAAATATAGTGTTGATCGTGGGAAATGAAGTAACCGGCGTTGACCCCGAACTGCTCGAGTTGGCGGATAAGATATTTTATATTCCGATGCGCGGGGAGAAAAAATCATACAATGCGGCGATGGCGTTCAGCATCGCAGCATATGCGATCAGCACCAAGTACACTGAATAACGTCAATAATGGATAAGCAAAAAATACCGACATGTCACCCTGAGGGAGCGCTTTTCAGCGACTGAAGGGTCTCGGACAAGGCGTAGTAGAGATGCT
>JAYUGV010000036.1:0-5899 GCA_043767565.1 Anaerolineales bacterium | reverse complement strand
CATAAATTATCCGATCAGATTATTTTTTGTTCATTATAAGACATTGTTGTTTTCTTATAAACAAGGACTATTACAGCAATTCTCATTATGTCGTTGCGAGGAGGGCTCTTGCTCTTCCCGACGAAGCAATCCCCTGTTATTAGGAGACTGCTTCGGCAAAACCAGGAGCGCCTCGCAGCGACATTATCCATATTGAGAATTGCTGAGACTATTACAACAACTCTTTCAACTCGGTTAACTCTTCAGTCGATAACTTCCAATCTGCGGTGGCTGCGTTCTGAGTCACCTGCTCAGGAGTGGTGGCGCCAGCTATCACTGAAGAAATCTGCTTATTGCTCAGCAGCCAGGCAAAGGCGAGGTCATGCAGCGTGTGTCCGCGTGAGTCAGCGAAGGCGTGGAATTTATCCAGCTTGTCGAAGTTTGCATCCGTCATATATTTTTTCACGTACGGGCTTTTCTCACCGCGCGACCCGGCAGGCGCAGGCTCACCGCGTTTGTATTTGCCCGTCAAGAATCCGCCTGCGAGCGGGAAGTAGGGCAGGATGCCGATGTTCGCCCACGCACAATACGGCACGAGCTCACGTTCGATCTCGCGCTCGAGCATGTGATATTCCGGCTGGATCGTGACGAACTGCTCCCAGCCCCGCATCTCAGCGACGTCGTTACTGCGGCACAATTGCCACGCATCGAAATTGGATGCGCCGATATAACGGACTTTGCCCGCGCGGACGAGATCATCGAGCGCGCGCAGCATCTCATCGACGCGCACCGCTTCATCCCACTCGTGGATCTGATACAGATCAATGTGATCGGTCTTCAGCCGACGCAGACTCGCCTCCACGCCGTTCAGGATGTGATAGCGCGACGCGCCGATGTCGTTCGGTCCCTCGCCCATCTTATAGCGGACCTTGGTGGCGATAACGACTTTATTCCACAACCCATCCAATGCCGCGCCGAGAACTTCCTCTGAACGCCCAGCGGGTTCGCCATATACATCTGCCGTATCGAAGAAATTGATTCCCAAATCCAACGCGCGCTGGACAGTGGCTTTCGTCCCTGCCAGATCCACCTTGCGCCCAAACTGATTACACCCGACCCCGATCGCTGATACTTTCACGCCTGCCCTGCCGAGATTACGATATTCCATTTTTACTATCTCCTAATTCTGATTTTATTATAGCCGTTCCAGCCATTCATTCGTTTCACGCGGATGCATGAATCGAATCAATTTTAGGTGTTGGTGTTCCGGCAAAGCCAATAACACAGGAAACTCGCGCTTCCTTCTCCAATAGGTTTTGAAGAGCCAGTGAAAAAGCGAATCTTTCGACCAGAGCTTGAAATGCGACCAGAGACTCTTGCGGTTGGTGTCCCAGAGCAATTCCTGAGTCCACCAGCGTTTGAAGGTACGGCGTGTGAGCTGCCAGAATATTCTGGGAAGTGAATAATCAAGCCAGATGACCGCTTCCGCTTGCGACCAAACCAGATCGCGGACGATGTGATAATTCCCCGCAACCACCCAAGCCTGAGCCTGCATCGCTTTACTGACGCGTTCGCGGAACACCTCGAGCGGAGCCTCTGTCCAATTGGGCTCCCAGTGCAGGGCATCGAGGTCAATGTAGTTGAGACCAAATCGATTCGCGAGTCGTTCAGCAAGAGTCGATTTCCCTGTACTGGTCGCGCCGATGATGACGATGCGTTTGTAGGGGAAGTTCGGCATTAATTATTTGCCACAGAGCTGCAGAGACACAGAGATCTTTTATATGAGTTTTTCTCAGCGACTCTGTGTCTCTGCGGCTAAAGCTATCTTATATAAATAGGATTACTATAGATCCAGCCGCGTTTTTTGCCGAGGTAATTGATAAACACTTCCACGCGATAAACACCCGGTTCGGTGGCGGTAAAAGCGCAGGCGTGGTTTTTCTTCCAGACGCCGATCTGTTTTCCATCTTTGATAAGATGGATCTCAGCGGGTTGAGGGACATGCGCCTGCAATGTCACGCCGCCTTTGACGGAGATCTCATCACCCACGATCACAGATTTTTCAAGTCCCTTGGCTCTAAATGTAAATCCACGGGTGGGGGCGGGGAGGTCATATCCCACGAAGCAGTGACCGGCGGCGAGTGCTTCGTAGATCATTTTCTTGTCGGCGGCTACTTCGCCTGTCAGCGGGGTTGGAACAAAGACATGGGTGTTGACCGTCTTAAAGTGAAATTCATACGGAAAGATGAAACGATGAATAGGACCCATGTGCATATCTAAAGCGTGGGCATCTGAGCCGCCGATGGCAACGATGCGCTTCCCGTTTGCCATGAGATCGTCCCAGCGCCGCAGTACTTCAGGGATCGGATAATGTCCGATGAATTTTGGGAAGAACGCATAGAACGCGCCGTGAAGCTTGGTGGGCACAACAGTCTTGAGCTCGCTCAGTCCGTTCCAAAGTTCGATGCCGGTGTAGTTTTGAACGGTCCAGTCTTCCCATGAAATGTCCGTTTCGTTGAAGGCTGGGGCTTCCGGGTCGCGTGGATGCGCAATGAAACAGATACCGCCCGCCTCACGGACGCCGTTGATGAGCGTCTGCGGATCATCGGCGAGGGCAGAAAGATCGCGGTTGGCGTTGAAGACCAGCAGATGATTTTTTTGCGGATCACGGTCCTGGTCGTGGACTTCCTGTCCAACGAGGAGCAGGACCCGGCTAGTCCTGAGCGTAGACGAAGTGGAGAAGCGGTAGTAGCCTTCCACGCCGTCGACCAGCACGTTGTGATCTGTCACGATGACCGCATCCAGCCCTGTCTGCATGGCGGCTTGGGCAATGTCTTTGTGAGTTCCGCTTCCGTCTGAGTAGCGTGTATGCATATGTAAGTTAACGACAATTTCGTGCATGTTGACCTCAAGTTGACGTATCATCTGCCTAGCAGGTATAATGTCCCCGCTTAATACATGGTACCGCATCATTAGGTAAATTTGAAGTAAGAATCTTAACTTACAGATCACATCTAAAGTTTACTTAAACTATGTGATAAGCGGTAAAAGGAGGCTCGTTGTAAATGGTTAACTATCTGAATATCGCGTTGATTATAATCTCGGTCTTGCTCATCCTGAGTGTGATCCTGCAGAGCAAGGGTGCAGGGCTGGGCGGGTTGAGCGGCGCCGACACCGGCAGTGTATATACGGCTCGCCGCGGCGTGGAGCGTACTTTGTTCCGCATGACGATCATTCTGAGTGTCATCTTTTTTGCTGTGGTGCTTACACTCGTCTTTATCGTACAATAATCAATGAGACCTGACCGAAAGGCGCGTTTGTTCCGCGCGGCACCGTCCGCCTGGAGAAGCGCGCCTTTCTTTATTTCCATATGAAACAGTTACGCTGGCAGATCCTGGTTGTATTGGTTACATTAGTGATCGTGGCTGTGTTGTTATTCAGCACGCAGTCGCCCGCGATCGGTAATGTGATCCAGTCACAGCCTGAACAGGGGGGTGTATTTACCGAAGGTTTGGTCGGTTCGCTCGGACGCCTCAACCCTTTATTGGATTGGAACAACTCAGCCGATCGCGATATCAATCACCTGCTCTTCAGCGGGTTGATCCATTTTGATGAACGCGGTTTGCCGCGGGCAGACTTGGCTGAATCCTGGGGCTCCACACCCGATGGCACGGTCTATAACTTTGCGATCCGTCCCAATGCTGTCTGGCATGATGGCACGCCCGTCACCAGCGATGATCTGATCTTTACCATTGAAATGATGAAGAGTGCCGGGTCGCTGTATCCGCAGGATATCAAGGACCTGTGGAGCAAGATCACTGTCACCAAGCTCAATGATAAGAATATCAAGTTCACTTTACCTGAACCATTCGTCCCATTTTTAGATTATCTAACCTTTGGCGTCGTGCCGAAGCATCTACTTGAATCGGTGCCGCCCGAACAAATGGCGACCGCTGAATTTAATATCAAACCCATTGGCACGGGTCCTTATAAATTCGACCGTCTGCTAGTCGAAAATGGACAGATCATCGGCGTGGTGTTGACGGTGTTCGATGGTTACTATCGCACCGCAGCCTTCGTTGAGCAGGTGGTGTTTCGTTTTTACCCCACCTCTGCGGCGGCGTTCGCGGCTTACAAACAGGGTGATGTATTCTCGGTCAGCCAGATCACACCGGATGTTTTGGGTGAAGCCCTCGCCGAACCCAATCTCAATACCTATACCAGCCCCATGCCGCAGATGGGTTTTGTGTTGTTCAATTTGAACAGCCCCGAAGTTGCTTTTCTGCAGGATGCCAAGGTTCGCCGCGCGCTCATGCTCGGCTTGAACCGCACCTATATCATCAATCAATTCCTGGGCGGGCAGGCTGTTTTGGCAGATGGACCAGTGTTGCCAAATTCGTGGGCGCATTATGATGGCATCGAAAAATTTGACTACGATCCCGATGCTGCGATCAGTCTTCTAAAAGCTGAAGGCTACGTTATTCCTGCGGTTGGAGGTGATGTGCGCGCAAAGGATTCTGTATCGCTCACATTTACCCTGTCTCATCCGGATGATGCGTTGCACACCCAGATCGCACAGGCGATCCAGACTCAATGGGCAAAGATCGGTGTGCATGTGGACTTGCAAGCCGTACCCTATGACCAACTGGTCTTGGACACGCTCGCTTCTCGCGCCTATCAAGCTGCTCTAGTGGACCTGAACCTTTCCCGCACCCCAGACCCTGACCCGTATCCGTTCTGGCATCAAGCCGAAGCCACCGGCGGACAGAACTACTCACAGTGGAATAACCGCGCTGCGAGCGAATATCTCGAACAGGCGCGCGTCACCGCTGAAAACAATATGCGCGCCCGGTTGTATCGTAACTTCCAAATTGTGTTTGCCAAGGAATTGCCTTCGTTACCATTGTACGTCCCAGTCTATACCTATGGTGTGGACTCACAAGTCCAGGGCGTGCAGGTCGGCGCGTTATATGATCCCAGTGATCGTTTTGCGACCTTTACGAGTTGGTACCTGCTCACACGCCGTGCGCTGGAACAACCGATCATCACTACATCTACACCGTAACTTGCCTGCTCCTGCCGCCGTCCCCGGCGGCATGGTTTCGTTCAATAAACCTCGTAGTTAGGAGAATCTTTTCATGACTGATGCACGACAAACTGCGCTTGAATATGCTCATCAGAATAATGAGCGCTTCCTGAATGAACTAAAGGAATTTCTTGCCATCCCTTCCATTTCCACCAGCGTGGAATATAAAGCCGATGTCGAACGCGCCGCTGAATGGGTTGCGGGTCAACTGCGCTCCCTCGATATGGAGAATGTGCAGATCATGCCCACAGGCGGGCACCCGGCTGTGTATGGCGAGCAACTCAAAGCTGGGAAAGATGCGCCGACCATCCTGATCTATGGACACTATGATATCCAGCCTGTCGATCCGCTGGAGTTGTGGACGAGCGATCCGTTCAAGGCTGAAGTGCGCGGCGAGAATTTATACGCGCGCGGTTCCTCTGATATGAAGGGACAGGTCATTGCTTCGCTCAAGGCGGTCGAGTCGATCGTGCGCACGAGTGGACTGCCCGTCAACATCAAATGGTTGATCGAGGGCGAAGAAGAAATTGGCTCCACCAATCTGGGTGCGTTCATCAGGAAAAATGCGAAGCTGCTCAAAGCAGATTTTTGCATCAACCCCGATGCCGGTATGATCAGCGCCAACGCGCCGACGATCACGTATGGTTTGCGCGGCTTGGCTTATTTTGAAGTCCGTGTGTACGGTCCCACAAAAGACCTGCACTCCGGTTTATTCGGCGGCACGGTGCACAACCCCGCACAGGCATTGGCTGAATTGATCGCCGGTATGCACGATAAAAAGGGACGCGTCACGCTGCCCGGTTTTTATGATAACGTCCGCAAGGCGAGCAAAGC